>JBAXWR010000327.1:0-7602 GCA_037128295.1 Mariniphaga sp. | reverse complement strand
GTATCCCCTTTTCTTTGATCAGGGCTTTAACTTTCTGATTGGTAAAAAGATCGGTAACACCTTGACGGTCGGATGCAACTCCCTCGTAACCAATATGATGTACGGCTTGCATCTCGGAATTGTCCAGAGCCGGGTGATCCACAAAACTATAGGTCTTGCCCGCTTCCAACTTGTTCAGCATGGCAATGAAACTGCTTTCCTTTTCGGCTGATGTTTGATGCGAACCAACATATCCAATTCCATAGATTCCGTAATCAGCATTTGGATTGGTGCTTATATCGGCCAGGTGGTACTCCTTGGCCAATCTGCGGGTCATTTCCGCAACCTTGGGATCAAATCCTGATGAACCCATATGACCAGATAGATGGCTCACATGCGGTATATTTTTTATGGCTGATTCGATCTGGGCCCGAAATTCCTGCTCAATTTCTTTTAAATTCCATTTGTTTTCTGTGATGGCAAGTCCGGGATAGTTCTTGTTGGGACCCATCATCGGCAGAAAGTAGCCGTTTTTGTCTGTCAGGCTGGGGCAATGGGTCAGCGGCCGCCATTTGATGTTGTCCCATTCGCTCGTAATGGTAAGATGTACACCAACATCTGTGCCGGGATGTTCCCGAAGAAGTTGGGCAGCCTCTGGAAACCAGGGTGCAACTACCATTACCTCAATCGAGGTCTCGATCCCATCAATGGCACTGATGAGCGAAGCGACATTGCTTGCCTGGGAAGAACCCATATCGTCGCCACGGACAATTAATTTTGGGGAGGCTTGTTGGGCGTTTAATAAATTGAAATATAAGAAGATAGGAAGAAAGGAGAAAATATTTTTCATAGATTGAAATAAGTTGAAATATTGGATTCGGAGCAAAAATGGAGATTTGGACTATTGAAATAAGAAATAATGAAAATCAGTGAAATACAATTTCCAATTTCTAATTTCCAATTATAATAGTTGGTTGAATTCCAACCGTTCCCCGTCGGGACCGAGAATATTGAAATATCTGCAACCTTTATCCCAGAATGGAAGGAACACAGGAGCCGGTTCGATCACATTGAACGAAGCCTGTTTTAGAAGGTTGAAAGTTACATCGATATCTTCCACATCAAAGGTGATATGATCAATATGGCCATCTTTTCGATCCCTGACTCCCTGTAACATTTGTTCAGGAAACTGGTACAATTCGAGGATGATCGTCTTATTTTTCATCATCACGCAAGTGCCATTCCCACAATCTTCTTTAAACTCCGATTGCATTACCTTACTGAATCCAAGCTTATTATAAAATAATTCTGAGGCAACAACGTTCGTTACCGGAATACCGATATGTTGCAAGTGGTTGATTAAGTGCGAAATCTGATATTCCATAATGGTTTTAGTATAAATAGTTAATGAATACAAAGCTTTTTTGTACGTAACTAGTAATTGTGGCTAAAAGTACAAACAAAAAAATAAGTAACCATCTGAGAAAAAATGCGAAAACGCTTTTTTATGACTTTTATATTAAAATCATGAAAAACTATGTTTATTTTTACCAACTATCACTAACGTTTGCAAACCAACGAGTCTCATTGAAATTCTTAATTTTAAAATATCTGGACTGCGGCTTAAAATTGAAAAGAATCCTCCTTCTTCCAATTTTCCTAATCTTGCTAAATGTTCAAACATTGGCAGTCGATTACTATTGGGTGGGTGGAACAGGTATTTGGTCTGATCTCAGCCACTGGGCGACGACAAGTGGTGGCACAACTTCCTATTTTACAGTCCCAACTGCTAACGACAATGTACACTTTGATAGCAACAGTTTTACTTCTCTAAGTCAGGAGGTTATTGTTACCTATGGCGGCGGAATAGCAAATGTGGTCTGCCAAAATATGGACTGGACAGGTGCGAAATATCATCCAAAATTTGTTGGCAGCAGCACCCAGACACTCCGTATTTATGGATCATTGACTTTTATCCGGGAGATGACGTTTAGTTTTTCTGGGGTTGTTTATTTTGAGGCGACAACTTTTGGAAATGCGGTCACAAGTGCAGAGAAGACTTTTCAGAACGATGTTGTTTTTCAGGGGATAGGCGGATGGATTTTGCAGGATGCTTTGACAACAACTACAGCCATAAACCTTGTAAATGGGAATTTAAGTACCAATGGCAAAAAAGTAACGTGTTGGAGATTTTTGTCAATGGAAGGGAATACACGAAGCTTAGATATTTCGAACAGTCTGTTGCACTTAAAAGATTATTCAGACGACTATAATTGGAACGTGAATGGAACCGGGCTTAAAATGGCTTCAACAGGTTCACTCATTACTTTTTACAATGTGAATAAGGGGATGAAGCATACCGGAACTCCTATTCAATACTTTGATATTAAATACATCTCTGACAATCAAGGCTATACAGATAGCAAAATGGGCAATAGTAATTTCAATTCAATCTATTTTGGAGAATCCGTTTCCAATGCACCTTCGAATATGGGCTTAAGCGAAGTGCATTATGCCGATTCAATTGTTTCCTATTGTTCAGTAAAGAATAGTCTATCTTATGATGCTGTAAATTATATCTATACCTTTGGAAGTCTTGAAACCTTCAAATATACGGCAGACAATGGTATTTATAATTCTGTCTCCAAAAAGATAATAATCGGTGGAGATGCGCTGATCCAGACTCCTCAGATTGTAGATTCAATGTGGATTAAAGGTAATGCGAAGTTTATTAATTATGGTACAATAAAGAGTGATTCCATTTTCGGTAATGCAGAGTTTTCCAATGCATCATATGATATCAACCGTTTGGTTGTTAAGGGTAATTGTAATTTTAGTGGCAGCAACAAAATCGGTAACTGTGTACTCCTTGGCAACGGCAAATTTGAAAATTCAAATACATTTGATTCCCTCTACTTGGCGCCACAAAAGATCTACCAATTTGGAGGAGGCCAGACGACCACTGTTAACAAAGTTCTCTCTCTTGAAGGTTTATGTAAGGGGGGAATTTTTTTACAATCCACAATACCGGGTGTCCAAGGAATTTTGCACAAGATTTCAGGTGATGTAACTGGAAATTACCTGACCTTACGTGATATTAAAGCAGAAGGGGGGCCTTCGTTTAGGGCGAATAACACAGGTGATCTGGGCAACAACAGCGGTTGGAATATTAATGCTTTAACATCCTCGTCACGTTATTGGGTAGGTGGGACGGGCAACTGGGACGATCCGGATCATTGGTCCTACAATAGTGGCGGAACAGGTGGTGCATGCATCCCGACAGCAATCAATGATGTATTTTTTGATAACAATTCCTTTTCCTCAATCAATCAGGTTGTTACTATTAATACTGAAAATGCAATTTGCCATAGTATGAATTGGGCGGGTGTAAAATTCAATCCTGAGATTACTGGCCCTGTTAGAAATTCAATCCGCATTTATGGTTCCCTTACATTTGATCCGACAATGACTTATAGTTTCTCTGGAGTAGTTTATTTTGAATCAGCAAAGATGCAGAACACGATTACAAGTGCAGGGAAGACATTTATCGATGATATTGTATTTCAAGGAATTGGTGAATGGATATTACAGGATAATATTACTACCATCGCCAAGCTAAAGTTTAAGAACGGGAGTTTATCGACAAATGGAAAATTGGTTCAATGCCAACGGTTTTTATCAATTGAGGAGAATATTGTACGTTATTTGAATATTGCAAATAGTGTAATCAAAGTGACAGAACCAGGTTCTACATCTGAATATCTTTGGAATGTCAACGGAATGGGTTTAACCCTGAATGCACAAAATTCTTCAATAATAATTAATGGCGGAGTACAAAAATTCAATCATATTGGACCTTCCCTACAGCAATACAATAACTTAAAGATTTTAGGTGGTGGTGGGATAATATGGGGAGGAAGAAGCCGGTTTAATTTAATCGAGGCAGGTGATAATTTGGGGAATGCCCCCGAAAATTTAAACTTAGCCTATGTACATTTTGCCGATTCTATTATATCTTATGCTCCAATTGGAAATATTATTTCCTGTGATTCAGTCAATTATATCCGAACAGAATTTGGATTGAATCTCAATAGCGACCATACATTTAGCGGCAATACTTCATTTTCGGGGAAAGTGATTGCAGGTAAAGATGCCACAATATCAAGCGACAATAAGATTGATTCTTTATGGGTCTATGGTAATGCCTCTATTTATACTAACAGTCTGATCAGGTGCGATTCAATTTTTGGAAATGCTACATTCCGAGGGTCGGATATGGATGGGAAAGGAGGTTGGATTGCAGGTAAACAAAATGATTTTGGGCGTTTGGTCGTGATGAGTAACAGCAAATTTAGTGGCGTCAACAATGTTGAAAATTGTGTATTAAAGGGTAATGCAATATTTGAGGATATCTGTTCATTCGATTCATTGTATCTTTCGCCTCAGAAGATTTACCAATTCGGGAGTGGACAAACGACTACTGTTAACAAGGTCCTGTCGTTGGAAGGATTGTGTACTGGGGCAATTATGCTAAATTCAACGGTGAAGGGTATACAGGGAATATTGCACAAAACGACAGGTGCTGTAATTGGAAACTACCTCTCAGTACAGGATATTAAAGCTGAAGGTGTCCTAACCTTTACGGCCAACAATTCGGTAGACTTGGGTAACAATATGGGCTGGACGATCAATACAGCATCTCCGCTTTTGCTCTATTGGGTCGGCGGAACAGGCAATTGGGACGATCCTGCCCATTGGTCATTCAGTAGCGGAGGACCTGGCGGAGCTTGTTTGCCAACCCCTATTGATGATGTTTTTTTTGACTCCAACTCTTTTAATGCAATAAGTCAAACTGTTACTATCAATACAGGAAATGCGGTATGCCACAATATGGTTTGGGCAGGGGCAAAATATAATCCAATAATTACCGGTCCGAAAACAAATGCACTTCATCTATATGGTTCACTTGAGTTTATCCCCGAAATGGAATATGGTTTTGCAGGAACTGTCTATTTTGAATCTGGAACATTGTCAAATACTATGATGAGTGCGGGTAAGATATTTCAGAATGACTTGGTATTTAGTGGTTTAGGTGGATGGATATTGCAGGATAGTCTGGTAACCACCTCTATGATCTTATTTAAAAATGGCAGTTTGAACACAAATGGGAAAACTGTTCGATGTGCTAAGTTTTATTCTTCAGACGAGAGTTTTCGCAACCTGAATATTGAAAATAGTTTAATAGATATAAAAAGTGCATCCAAGGAGTTGTATTATGCTCCTTGGAGTATAAACGGAACTGGACTAACTTTTAATTCGAATGGTTCTGAAATTGTCTTAGAAGGTTTAAATACTGGAAATAATTATTTTCAACATTGGGGTACACCTCAAAAATATAATAATGTGAAGCTTTTGTATGCTGAACAGGCAATTATTAATGGGGGTGGTTGCCGGTTCAGGAATATAAAGATAGGTGATAGTGTAGCAAACGCCCCGTACTTTGTAGATTTGAATCATGTCCATTATGCCGATTCCATCATATCTTATTCTAACAACTTCAGCCCTTATGCACCACAAAGTAAATTTTCTTATGATTCAGTTAATTATATCCACACTTACGATAATTTGAAGATATATAGTCTTACGATGCAATCATATGCAAAAAAAATTATCGTTGAAAAGAATGTTTCTATACAATCAAATAATAAGATTGATTCATTATGGGTATATGGCAATTCAATAATCAACCAAAATAACCTTATAAAATATGGTTCCATTTTTGGAGATGCAACTTTTAATGGATCAAGTTATGAGGATCCATTAACTAATTTGAATTTGGAAGGGAAAAATGAGTTTGGCCGTTTAGTTGTAAAAGGGACAAGTCTTTTTACCGGAATCAATAGAGTGAAACATGCAGTTCTATTTGGAAACGGGTCATTTGAAAACTTCAACACCTTCGATTCATTGTATCTCTCACCAGGAAGGTTATATCTGATAGGGGCAGGTGACAGTTTAAAAGTGAACCATGAAATTTCAATCCGTGGGAATAACTGTTTCCCTATCCAACTTCGTTCAACAGCTCTTGGCCAACAAGGATTGATCTGGAAACCATCAGGAATTGTATCGGGTGACTTTCTTGAAATCCGCGACATCAAAACATCGGGAGGTGCTACTTTTTATGCCGGGAGTTACAGCTCAGATCTTGGAAACAACACTGGATGGGACTGGTCCAATTCGCCAGGTTACGTGTATGGTTTCGGACCCGATACAAGCATCTGTATAGGCGAATCGCTAAGTTCCATTAACTTTAATGGTGCCGTTTCATACCTTTGGCAGGATGGAAGCACAGAACCCAATTATAAAATTTCCCAACCCGGCTTATATTGGGTGGTAGCCACTTATGCCGAAAATTGTTCCTATCGGGATGAGATTGTTGTTGAAACAAAACCGGCACCTGTTGCAAATATTGCAACTCCTGAATCCTGGATTTGTACTGACGGTTCAATTCAATTAATGGGTGCTGCTACAGAGGGTGAAGCACCCTATCAGTTTTCCTGGTTACCAGCCACTACTTTGAACCGTTCCGATATTATCAATCCCATTGCATCTCCTTTAATCACAACAAATTATATTTTCAATGTTACAGGGACCAATGGTTGTTCCGCGAAGGATTCAGTCTGGATAAATGTAGCCTCACCGATCCAAATCTCCCTGACAGCCACACAACCAACAGGATGCAACTTGTCAACAGGTGCGATAACTACCACTGTTACAGGAGGCCGCCCCTTTGTCAAATCCACTCCATATCTTTATGAATGGGATACCAATCCGATAAAAAACATATCTTCTCTAACTAATTTAGTGGCGGGAAATTATTCTGTTACAGTCACCGATTCAATAGGTTGTACAAACCAGAAATCCACAATACTAAGTGACCCTGAATTACCTGTCATTACCATTGTTTTAAGCAAGAATACTGTCTGTAGTAATAATACCTTAACTGCAACCGCATCGGGAGGTTCGTTATATGAATTTTTTATTGATGGAATCTCTCAGGATATTCCTAGTTCAAGTGAAACTTTAACCGTATCCAATAAAGTTCCGGGAGATCATCAGATTTTTGTTAAAGGTACAATGAATGGATGTACAGTGACTTCCTCCACTTTAACCTTTTCAGTTGCAGATGCTTCAACATTAGGAGGAGTTGTTACAGGTGGAAGTACGATCTGTTCCGGCAGTCCGAGTGGACTTCTCACACTTTCAGGCCACACCGGGTCTGTTGTCAAATGGCAAAGCTCAACCTCGTCGTTTACTTCCTGGGAAGATATTGCAAACACCTCTGCGACTTATACTTCTGAAATTCTGACGCAAACCACCAGGTTTAGGGCTGTTGTCCAGAGCGGGCTTTGTTCAGCGGCATACTCATTGGAGACTACCGTTACCGTTGATCCGGTTTCAGTTGGTGGGACCGTTACAGGCGGAACAACCATTTGTTCTGGCAGTCCCAGTGGACTTCTCACCCTTTCAGGTCACACCGGTAATGTTGTCAAATGGCAAATTTCCATCGCGCCGTTCAGTTCATGGACGGATATTGCAAACACTTCTACCACTTACGTTTCCAAC
>JBAXWR010000326.1:0-7644 GCA_037128295.1 Mariniphaga sp. | reverse complement strand
AGAACAGGCATATTGTCGCGCAAGGTCTTAAAATCCCGTGCATCAACGGTGCCTGTCAGGGTAAGGTTCGTAACTGTATTTAGCTCAATTGCTGTTAGTGTCGTTCCGAGGCTACCCGGTGTGACACTTGCAGTTTTGGGAAGTTGTGCATTTAAAATCAGCGAAATGAAGAGAAAGACAGCAAGAAAAATGAGCTTCATGGTATCCAGCTTTAGTGAAGAGTTGACCAATTTTTTAATTTGGCCCCATAAATAGATAGCCAATTTGCAGCGGTATTTAAGTCGGTTAAGTACGCTAAAAAAAACCGGTAAACTTTGAAAAAAGTATAATAATATCTGGATATTTTTTATTCTATAAATATCAAAACCTGACAGCGTCGGAGACCTGTCAGCGTTGGATTAGGATGATATACCTAAATTTAGAAGACACTGTCGGGAGCTTCGCACACCGACAAGTCTCGTACTAACATGGTTTAGTGGAAGATATGATGAAAGTAGTGATAGCCTCACTTCGGGTGAGACTATCACTATATCAATCAAAATCTTACCCCAATTTTCAATCCTCCTGAAACCAAATTGGTTTTTTCCGATAGATTGGTTAATGAGTTATAAATGAGCGGATAAGTAACCAACTGGTTGTTTTCGGGTTGAAGAACTGAACTTAACCCATACGAACCATAAACACCAATGGTTAATCCAACCTTTCCCATAGGTTTAGAAACGCCAAAACCGCAAAAAATGGAATAGGCCATTTTGGTGGTCAGATCGCCCGAATAGCCAATCTTGTCAATTTTCTCAAAACCGTGGTTGGGCATGTTGGAAAACTCACTGTTGAAACTTGCATAGTAACCTTTGGTTTCAAGTGTTCCATCGGTAGATTTATAAGTTGCTGTCAATGGCAATGATACCTTGATTCCCAGACTCCCGTTCCATTCAAATTTCTTTGAGATTTTTTTTCGGTATGCCATAAAAAGCGGGATTTCGAGGGCCGAAAGGTTTTGCTCTTCTTTGATACCAGAAGCAGTAATCCTGTATTCAAAATTTTCCCCTTCATCGTCAATGGTAGGTGTATTCACAGAATAACTTCCCAGTTCCGATTTAGCGGAATAATTTGCATAAACTACTCCTAATCCAACCCCAAAACTAGGCGAAAAGAAATACTTGTCTGTTAGGGAAAACTGATAGCCTAATCCCGGCGTGATTTTCCCATCTTTTAAGGAACCCAACAAACCGGAAATTCCGTAAAATCCGCCAATTTCAAACTCATTCTTTTTAAACTTTTGGCTTATTGCCTGGACCGGAATACAATAGAAGCAAAGTGTGATGATCGCTAAGTATTTGATTGTTTTCATTTTTTGTGAAGTTTAATGGACCATCAATTTTTGGGTGATCGATTCGCCGTTTACAAAGCGCACCTGCACGAGATATACTCCTCCAGGCAAACCATCCAATGTCATCCGTTGCTGCAAGTCGGTTTTTTGAATGACCACTGCTCCGGTCATTGTCGATACAGAAAGTTTTGCGTCCAAAAGATCCGATTCAAGCGCATTGATTTCAATATTGAATTCCTGTCTGTTTGGGGTCGGACTTGGATAGACGACAAGTGATTTGCCTGTAAGGGTGATTTGCATCCCCTTTGAATATCCTGTTCTTCCGTCCGCTGTAGTCACTTTTACATAGTAATTGCCTTTAAGCCCTCCGACTTCCTGGTAATACTGTTTCGTTGCACCTGAGATTGGAATATCGTTTTTGTACCATTGGTAACTATTATAAATTTCGTCCTTATTATCACAAACGATCACATCATTCCATTTTCGGCCAGTTTTTGCTGTTATCAATAACTGTATCGAGGCTTCTGGAACTGATTTAACTATCTCGCAATTACCATCTTCATCACATGCAGTAACAAAGAAGCTATACAGTTTTCCACTGGTTCCCTGAAAAATCTTATTTGTCAGCGAGGTATTAACTAACCACTTTGAATAGGAACCTCCATTCTCAGAAACATATACGGTGTAAATCAAGTTATCCGAATAATCATCTTTACCGCTCCATTCCACATTAACTTTATTGTCGAATGATGATGCAGGTAATGGTTTAACATAGCTTACTGGCGCAGTAATGTCATAATGCTTGAATTGGATCTCTGCTTCTGCGGTCAATTTTGGGGTTTCACTAAAACCGATGGAATCTGTCGCTATGGAATAGAATTTATATTTATTTTTCGGAATTCCATAAAACTGTGCATTTAAAGTGGTTAAATTCGATTTCCAAAGTTTATAATTACCGTTATTTTCCGAAACATAAATATCAAAATAGCTGACACCAGAGCCAATGTCCTTTCCAGACCAGGAAACCAACACGGAATCAGAAGTTGTAGTAGTTGGCAATGGGTTTACCTTGCTGGCCGGACCTGACTTATCGATTTGATTTGTTGTCGTATTGGTTACCATGGGTTCATTGTTGTCAAAATATATTTTGGCATTGTTCTGAACCACATAATTATCTGTCAAATCATTTTTCAGGTTGACTTTATATGAAATATGACCTTCTCCGCGATGGGTACTATCGTTTGGTGCAAGGAATCCTGCCCAAGGATCTGATGTTATTTCACCTGTCTCGGGATCAAGAGAGGTAAATTTTGCAGTTAAAGTTCTTGTGTCAACATCCAAATTAATTTCAGTTTTCAAAAGCAAATTATTTCCCGGCCTCAAGTCTGTTATAGTGGAATAATTCGCAGTATAGGAAGGAATCGGAATCTTAACATTTGCAACCACTACTTCATTGATTGAAAAAGTAGATAGATCCAAAGAACTGTCCAGAGTATCTGTAATTTTTACCTCCTGGGCCGAAGCAGTAGCCTGTTTGGGGTCATTTTCAAAATATATGGTATAAAGGGTTTCATCTCCCGGAAGTAAACAATTTTTACCACCAGCCCCATTCCGGTTTACCTTTTCATTTGGGTCGCGTGAACGGATAATAGGAGTTTTTAAACTATCAACAGGATTTCCATTTGGTTCATAAGGTTCAATGACCAAATGAGTAAAATTACTGGCATAACCTTCTGTATTCCTATTTGTTTCATCTCCAACCTGTAAGAAAACATCATATTCACCCACTGCAAGCTGCCTGGAAAAACTTTTGATATTGAGCTCCTCACCATTGATAGACCATTTATACCAAGTAATATTTTTGGATGATTGCAAGGTTTCATTTAAATTTATAAGCGCAGTATTTGTTGAATCTGCTTTAAATTTTAACAAATTCCCTGTTTGACCATTTGCCTGTATTGTTACAAACACATCATTAGGTAATAATAAAACTTTTGTTTTTGAGACATTATTTGATATGTATAATTCCCCATCCCAAAATTTACTATTATCTTCAGGCTTTGCTCCAACTTTAACCCGAATAATACATTCTAACGGGTCAGTTCCATTTCCTCCCAGTTGTTTGTATGTCCCAATTGGCACCGTTATCCATCTACAAGAATCTATCTTTGTGCCTGGTTTAACAAATTGTTGAAATTTGGTTAATTGAATATTTTTGGTATTTATCAAATTTTCAGTCGTAATCCAAACATAATTCATTGATAAATTTTTCTCCAATAAATTCTTAGGAATTGTATAATTATCAGCTCGATTTTGAAAAGAGAAAGTCAATAATCTGGATTTCCCTTCCTGAAGGATACCCATTGGGATACCAGTTGAATTGTCTTTGATATCGTAATCAATTACTTTCGCTAATGATCTTTGGAAATTCCATTCCTCATCCAACCCTGATATACCTGATTTCACTTTATACCAAGGATCAGAATAGTGCCAGTTACCTGCTGAAACTTTTAGTTCATCTTTGAGATTAAGACATTCAATTTTTTTTCTTGATCCGTTAATAACTCCAGTCCATTGTAAAGATTTTGGTACATTATTCATTAACTTATAGTAACTTGAAAATGTCCAATAAAATCCTAAATTATTGGGGTTCTTTTTTGGATCAATAGTCCCTATAAACCATTCAACTGAATTACCATGATTCTTTCCAAGTAATTCGTCTATTGGTTTCGTCCTAAAATCGCCATCGCCTTTTAGCAATATAAAGTTGTCGTGGCCAACCAATCTTTCAGTGCCAAACCAAAATGAACTTTTATAATAATCAACAAATTGCGCGGAACTCGTACCCCATCCAGATCCGAACAGGTTTTCAGCTACTAATGAATGAGAGAAATCTTCTGAGGCATCAAGAGCTGTGATCCTATTGGGTTTTTCAACTAAACTTTCAGCAACTAAACCACAAACATGTGCACCGTGGCTATGACCAATCATATACATGGAAGATGCAAAACTTTTCAACGAAATTCCATGATCTATTTTTGGATAATATCCATTAATTAGTAGATTAAGATTCTTAACAACACGTCGAGATACTTCAGGTATTTTATTCGCACTTGGAATAGGGTTTATTGCAAGACCAACTTTTCCTTTAAGTGGATTTTTAATTTTAAATTTAAAACTAAAATCATCAAGCAGAGGATATGGTAATTTGATTTTACTTTCTTCCAATAAATCGAATCCCCCACGTTTAGACCACCAACCCCAATCAACGGCAATAATATTGTACTTTGCAGGAAAAACACTATCAATTTTAGTAGCAGTTCCAATTGCCACAGTATCTGTAATATCATTGTTCATTCCATGAGCAATAAAAATTGTAGGCTTGTTAATGTCAAAAAAATCGGCTCTATTCCTTCCATTAATATACCAAGTGCCTGTCAGGTCAAATGGATTATCACTTAAATAATTTTCCACCAAAGGTTGCCATCCTTTATTCCAGATGAAAAGTGTTCCCGGCATATAGTCAACCGTATTGCCTGATTTCAACTTTAATGCTTTTGTCAAATTCAATGATTTAGTAAAAACACTATCGTTTAGCGCCAATTCTTTCATTGCTTCATAAACAATTTTTGCATCAACAGTTGCATTATTACCATTCATCAAATAGCCTTCAACATAACTTAAACCATCAATAAAACTACTCCATGTAAAACCTGTCAATTTCCTTAAATTAGTGGTGTATTTAACCCATTCTGTCTGAGAATAGGCTTCCGGGTTAACGGAAGGATTCACATTTAACCATTGTAAATAAAATGGATTGGCCATTTCTTGAGCATATGAAGACAAAACATGTAAACTGTAGTTGACTGATGTAATATTCCCGTCATTTGGGACCAAAACTTCTACAGGTATTTTACCTCCCTCCCCGGGTTTCAAACGATTCAAGACTCCTAGTGCATTCAACCCCATCAAATGGATTTCATCTTTATAATACTCTCCGCCTCCCACTCTGAACTGAACGCTCTGTTTCCCTTTAAGTATTAACAATGGTGCCGGAATATCCACATTGCCATTATTCATATACTCTACATAAATTGTTACAGTAGCTCCGGGCCGCACAGAGGAAGGAACTATCAAATTAGTTTTCAATGATTCCCTGACTGGCTGGTCTATTAATGTAATGACCTTTTCCTTTATTCCTCCTTTTCTGGCACAGATCGCATAAAGATCATATTTCCCAATTGTTAGTGTATCAGTTCTGAAAGAGGCAGAAAACAAGTTTTCAGAAAGTACCATTACACTATCTGATTTGATTTTATTTCCATCCTTATCAATAAGATACATAACCGGCTTTTCGCTACAGCCAATAATTTCAACAGGAACAAGTGCGGTTTTATAACGCAACAATGTATCCGCATAGACCTGAGTGATTTCAAGATCAAATGCCTTGGCAGACAAAAAGCAGGATTGATTTTTTGTTCCCGATAACCCGTCATTTGAAACCAGAATATAGTAATTACCTTCCTGTGCATTCGATATAATTACAGTTCCTTTTTGCTTATTACTGTTAATGTCCGGAATTAATTCTCCGGCAACGGAAAGCAAGGCAGTATTACCAGAATCCACCACTCTTACATTTTGGTTCTGTGCCATCGGTAGTTTGTACAGACGCTGTTCATTTCTGTTTAAAACGAAATTGACCGGTTGTGCCCCAATAATGAGTTGAGGTACAGACAAATTAATTGTATCTTTTCCCAGGAAAGTGTTATCGCTAAAATCAGTTTCAGCTATTTTGTGATCTACATTGCATCGAACCAATAAATAGTACCTGCCATCTATTAAATTCGGAACTTTAAACTGGATATTGTTTTCAGCAGTTCCCAAAGAATCAATTTTCTGATTGATTGTACTCCGGTAAATCTCAATGGCATTGCTGTTCCATTCAGGTAATGAAGAAAGATAGACAACATCAGTTCTATTACCTTCCAAACTTTTAGTCCCTCCATTTTTAACTGTATAGGAAAGACTTTGATTGCTGCCTGATTCCCAACTATTTGATAGGAGCGTAATTTTTTGGGGAGTTAAATTTACAAAGGGCGTTTCAATAAATCCTTCAAAAGGGAGATCCATTTTTTCTCCCCCTATCCCTTCAGCAGCATCTGAATAAATGATCAAACGGTATTTTCCAGAAGTTGGTAAAGTTTGATAATTGATCATAAATACATTACTTTCCTTTCGAATTGAGTCAGGTCCTATAGTAATTGGCACAGGTGCATTATTCGGTGCGATTAGCTTAACCTTTTGATTGTTAATCTGTTCATTTTTTAATGATGTATTAAAAGAAACTTCGGTAAACCCTTTTTGGGTCACCAATCCCGAAACAGGGTACTGCTTTGTTACCATCAAAACTTTATCCCCAATTAGAATCGAATCGTTATAGGAATCTGTTATTTCACCTGGAATCCCATTTTGGTTTTGATTAAGCTTTAATCCGATTGCAGACTGTAACTGGCTATTTACCAGTAAATCATATTTCCCAGTGTATTTGGGAAAAGAAAAATAAAGTTCCAATTTTTTACCAACAACATTGTAATTGGTCAGAGCTAGTGTTTCCTGTTTGCTTTTCAATGAAATATTGGATGCGAAATCATTCTTCTTTTCAATATCCAAACTAAATAATAAAGAAACATGCAGGGAGGAATTTAGTCTGAAAGCTTCTTTTGTTTTCACCAAAAAAATGGGGTCCGGTTCGCATTTGCCTTGTACAATTTTTTCAAGATTAGTGTCAAAACCATTTGAAGCGATTAGGTTGGCCAGTTTATTCCCTGAAATTTTAGCCCAATTAAACAACCCACAAAAACTAACCAGTACCGGATTTTTATCAACCTGCAAATAATAAGCTGAATGGTTGTCATTTGCAATCGAATCAAGTTTATCAAGGGCACCCAATGTTTCTAAAAATTTATTGTTGGTAATGAGGATATTACCATCTATTTCAGTAAGATTCTCCAATCCTGATAAATCCTTAAGTGAAGTGTCCTCAATTCTAAGGCTTCCTTTAATTAACCGAAGGCCATTCCAGGATTCCAGTGATTGGACATCTTTGCCAGTTATAGTAATATTGCCGCCAATTATGGGGTTATTGGCATATTTATCCACCTCTTCTTGAGTCGAAATCGTAATATCATTATTGATTAACACTGAATCGGAAGTTGCCGAAGAGCATTTTCCATTACTATCAAATGCCGAAAAATGGAAAATGCGTTTTCCATGCCGTACAGCAATAACGTCAATATTGTCTTGAATAGATGCAG
>JBAXWR010000325.1:0-7676 GCA_037128295.1 Mariniphaga sp. | reverse complement strand
CACAGTTGCCTATACAGGGACAACTGCCACATTCAACCCTACGAGTGATTTTGTTGCGGGTCTGGTCTATACAGCTACGGTAACAACCGGTGCAAAGAGCAGTGCCTCAAGCGTTCCTTTGGCAGCCAATTATGTTTGGACATTTACTACAGGTTCAGCTCCAACAGTTACAGCTACCGATCCGGCCAATCTTGCAACAGGTGTTGCTTTGAACAAAACGGTTACGGCTTCCTTTAGCATGGCAATGGATCCACTGACAATTACGGGGACAACATTCACCGTAAAACAAGGGTCAACTTCTGTTGCTGGCACAGTTGCCTATACAGGGACAACTGCCACATTCAACCCTACGAGTGATTTTGTTGCGGGTCTGGTCTATACAGCTACGGTAACAACCGGTGCAAAGAGCAGTGCCTCAAGCGTTCCTTTGGCAGCCAATTATGTTTGGACATTTACTACAGGTTCAGCTCCAACAGTTACAGCTACCGATCCGGCCAATCTTGCAACAGGTGTTGCTTTGAACAAAACGGTTACGGCTTCCTTTAGCATGGCAATGGATCCACTGACAATTACGGGGACAACATTCACCGTAAAACAAGGGTCAACTTCTGTTGCTGGCACAGTTGCCTATACAGGGACAACTGCCACATTCAACCCTACGAGTGATTTTGTTTCGGGTATGATCTATACAGCGACAATAACAACTGGGGCTAAGAGCAGTGTTGGGAACATCCCATTGGTAAGTGATTATGTCTGGATATTTACAACAGGTTCAGCACCTACAGTGACGGCTACCGATCCGGCCAATCTTGCAACGGGAATCGCATTGAACAAAACAGTTACGGCTTCCTTTAGTATTGCAATGGATCCTCTGACAATTACAGGGACAACATTCACCGTAAAACAGGGGTCAACTTCAATTGGTGGTAATGTTTCTTATACAGGAACTACAGCAACGTTTAATCCTACAAGCGATTTTGTAGCCGGGACTATCTATACAGCTACGATTACAACAGGGGCAAAAAGCAATATCACCAACGTTCCATTGGCAAGCAATTACGTCTGGAGTTTTACGACATTGAAACCAGCACTGTTTACTTCTATTTTTGGGGCCTTTGGTGGAAACGCCGGGATAACCAATCAGGGTTTGAACACAGTCATTAACAACGGAAGTATTGGAACCACTGCTGCCTCTACACTGGTTACCGGTTTTCATGATGGAACCACTGCGGATGTTTATACTGAAACACCTTTGAATACAGGTCTCGTATCCGGAAGGATTTATACCGCTCCGCCAGCTCCGGGGGATGCTGTTTCAGCAGCAATTGCGGCAAATGGTTTGCTTGCAGCACAAGCAGCCTACCTTAGTATCTCACCTGCTTCAAAACCAGGTGGTATTGATCCTGGTGCTGGTGAACTAGGTGGATTAACCCTGGCTCCTGGTATCTATAAATCAGCAAGTGGTACATTTAATATATCCAATGGAAATCTTACATTGGATGCACAGGGCGATCCGAATGCAGAATGGATCTTCCAAACTGCTGCCGGTTTGACTGTTGGGATTGCTGGTCCTTCAGGTGCAAGAAGCGTAATCTTAACAAATGGCGCATTGGCAAAGAATGTTTACTGGTACGTTGGAAGTGCGGCAACCATTAATGGCGCAGGTGGCGGTATCATGACTGGAACGATTATTTCTACATCAGGAGTTACTTTCTCCACTGCCGGAAACGCAGTTCAGACGGTACTGAATGGAAGGGCGATTTCGCTGGTTGCTTCGGTTACAATGGTGAACACTACGATAAATGTCCCATTGCCTTAACTCAAGGGTTAGTTATCGGGAGGCAGGATTGCCTGTCTTCCTGATACTTAAATATTTATAACAATAATACAAAACAAAAGCGGAATATTAACCGATCAAAAAACAATACAAATGAAATATACAACGAGTATTAAAAAGGGATCATGTTTAGCACGGCCTCCTTATAGACTTAAAATTAAGAGTCTTATTATTAGTGCATTAATATTATTTGGTGTTTCGATGTCCTTAAAGGCACAGGAGATCAGGTACACAAGACCATCCTGGTATTTTGGTGTCGCAGGTGGTGCAAACTTAAATTATTACCATGGCACTACTCAGGAGTTGAATTCTGGTTTTACGACTCCGGCAGCTTTCCACGATGGTAAAGGCACAGGGCTTTACCTTGCACCTCTGATGGAATTTCATCGTCCTGATACAAGGTTGGGGTTTATCTTACAGATTGGATATGATAGTCGCAAGGGTTCATTCGACCAGGTCACATCTCCCTGTAACTGCCCTGCTGATTTGAATACTGATGTGAGTTATATTACTGTAGAACCAAGTTTGCGTTTTGCACCGTTCAAATCCAATTTTTATTTGTTTGGTGGTCCACGATTTGCGTTCAACAATTTAAAATCGTTTACTTACAAACAAGGGATCAACCCTGCATACCCAGCTCAGGTAGCCAATCCTGACGTAACCGGAAATTTCAGCGGCATGAACGATCATGTCATCTCCATGCAAATTGGTATGGGCCTTGATATTCCAATTTCATCGGATCGGAAACATACACAATTGTTTTTATCACCTTTCGTCTCTTTCCAACCCTATTATGGCCAGGATCCACGAACAATTGAATCATGGAACATTACAACCGTCAGGGCAGGTCTGGCACTTAAACTCGGAAGTGGCCATAAAATTAATACCCCGGTTATGGAGGTTTTGACACCTTCTGCTATCGTTGCAGAACCGGTTATTACTTTTATTGTAAACGCACCCAAGAATATTCCGGTTAACCGCAGGGTCAGGGAGACTTTTCCAATCCGCAACTATGTATTTTTTGATTTAGGAAGTACCCAGATCTCCAATCGTTATGTGTTGCTTAGGAAAGTTCAGGTTTCGGAATTCCAGGAATCTCAATTGGAGGTTTTTACCCCGAAAGAATTGTCAGGTCGTTCAAAAAGGCAAATGGCAGTTTACTATAACGTCCTTAATATCTTGGGCGACAGGATGGTGAAAAACCCTACTACAACTGTAAGGCTTACAGGGGCTTCCATGCAAGGCAGAAAAGACGGATTGGAAATGGCAGGATCTGTTAAGGTCTATCTTGTGGATGTATTTGGCATCGAAGGATCAAGGATTAGCACAGAAGGAAGGATCAAACCAAGGATTCCTTCCGAGCAACCTGGCGGCACAAAAGAACTTGAACTTCTTCGCGAAGGTGACCGCAGGGTTTCCATCTGGAGCGATTCGCCTGAGTTGATGATGGAATTCCAGAGTGGACCTGATGCCCCTCTCCGTCCAATAGAAATACTGACGGTTCAGGAAGCTCCTGTTGACAGTTATGTTACATTCAATAATACAGGAGCTACTTCCGCCTTCACATCATGGTCGCTTGAGATAATGGATGAAAATGGTACAAAACAGACATTCGGTCCATATACACAGGATGTTGTCAGTATTCCAGGCAAAGCGATTCTTGGCACACGTGCCGAAGGTGATTACAAAGTGGCAATGATTGGTCAGGTTCCAAGTGGTAGGGTGATTAAAAGGGAATCGACCGCACACATGGTACTTTGGACTCCACCTGTCAACGAGGAAATGATGCGTTTTAGCGTACTTTACGAATTCAACAATTCCAAAGCGATCAACATCTATGAAAAATACCTCACAGATATCGTGATCCCAAAGATCCCGACAGGTGCGACAGTTCTTATCCATGGCCATACCGATATTATCGGTGGTGAGGACATTAACCTGAAATTGTCAATTGCGCGTGCCAATGATGTAAAGGTCATTCTTGAGAATGGCCTGGCAAAAGCTGGCAGAAGTGATGTTAAATTTGAAGTACATGGATTTGGCGAAGACCCCAACCTTGCACCTTTTGAAAACAAATACCCTGAGGAACGGTTCTATAACAGAACAGTTATCATCGATATAATTCCCGCAGAGTAAATTTCACAAAAAAACTTAGCGTATAAAAAGGCTGTCTGATGTTATTCGGGCAGCCTTTTTTAATGTGTGAATCATATAACTTTTTCCATTGATTGTGTAACTTTTTTTTACACTATAGGATAGACCTTTATGCCAAGACAAATGGATCACATTTTATTGGAAATGAAAAACACATTACTATTTATCCTTATTTCATTCTTGCTGTTATCTCTCCCAAATGCAAATTTCGGTCAGGTGTCGCCTAAACTGGGCGCGACTTCCGGTTTTGCATTATTTACCAAAGTCGGAGCATTTAACAACACTGGTGCGTCTTCGGTAGTAGGCAATATAGGTAGCAATAGTTATACGCCTACCGGGTTTCCTCCAGGGACTATTACCGGAACGATTTATCACGACGGTGATTTGGCCGCAATCGATGCAGCTAGAGATGTTGGGGTATTGTACACCGATTTGAATCAGGGTGGTACTACCGTCGGAGTTTTGTTAGGAGGACAGACCCTTAATCCAGGAGTCTGGAATACAGGAGCCGCAGCAACTTTAGACGGCGATTTAACTTTAGATGGGCAAGGTGATCCAAATGCCTTGTTTATCCTTCGGATAGGTGGTGCTTTATCGGTAGGTTCAACTCTCGGTTCAAATGTTGTTTTAATTAATTCGGCGTCTCCCAATAACGTCTATTGGCAGGTTAATGGGGTTTTCAGTTTGGGAGCCGGTTCTGTTTCATCTTTCCTGGGAACTGTTGTTGCGAATGGGGCAATCAACTTATATGGATCTTCATCCCTGATAGGCAGAGGACTTAGTCTAGCCGGGGCTGTTACGATCGCAAGCAGTACCGCCAAATTAGGAACCCCGCCTTCATCACCATCCATAGGATTGGTCCAGCCAACCTGCACAGTATCTACCGGAACGATCACCGTCCTTTCCCCAACTGGTACGGGTATGACTTTTAGTATTGACGGCCATAATTATGCCAACACAACAGGTGTATTTACTGGTGCTGCCAGCGGTAATTATGACGTAACTGCTAAAAATTCAGATGGATATGTCTCGTCCAGTACAAGTATCACGATCAATGCAAAACCCACAGAAATTATTGTAGCCAACCAGTCAACTTCAATATTCTCAGGTGAAACATTCTCCGTTACACCCGCAGGTGCTCCTGTAAGTACGACCTACCGTTGGACAATTCCAACTTATACCGGAGATGTAACCGGAGGTATTGCACAATCAAGCCCACAATCGTTAATCAGCGGAACTTTGACCATCCCTTCAGGAACCGGGAGTGCCATTTATTCCGTCACACCCACTTATGGAACTTGTGTCGGGCCGGCATTTTCTTTAACTGTAACCGTTGAGGTTCCCTGTATTGCAGTGGGAATTGGATCTCAACCCGCTGATGGCAACATATGCATCAACACGGGAAATAAGTCATTTGCTGTAATTACCTCAGGGACAGCCCCATTTACTTTTCAATGGCAATCGAATAATTCAGGTACATGGCAAAGTGTCGTAAACAATATCCCGGCAAATGCTACCTATACCAATGTAAACACGGCCACCCTAAGCGTGGCAGGAATTACAACTTCAGGGAGCTATCAGTACCGGTGTTTGATTACCAATTGTAGCGGTGGCCACAATGCAACATCAAATATCGCATTACTGACAGTCAATCCACTTCCTGTAACCTCAATAATCCATCATTTCTAAACAACAATAAGAAATAAAAAATGAGCACAAAAAAACTTATAAATATTAAAAGTAGGCACAAAAGCATACAATTCAATGTAATAACAATTTAATAAGAAGATTATGAAAAGCAAGTTTTTATTTTTCCGATGGGCTTTTACACTGTTGCTCGTGCTGAGCACAGTAGTGAGCTGGGCCCAAGCAACTGATCATGCCTGTTTTAATTCCACAGAAGATTATTGGGTGACGGCTACCATAGGATCGACCTATGGTTGGGTATTATCTGGTGGAGGGACAATTACACCCGGATCAACTACTGATAAGATCAAGGTGAACTGGACGGGAACAGCAGGTCCTTACACATTAACAGTTATTGAAACAATTACAAGTACTAATTGTACTGGGGAGCCCAAGGTTCTGACAATTACTGTAGATCCTCTTGCTACACCCACTTTCATCCTTGGAGATATTGTTGCCTGCTTGAATTCAACCGGCAATATTTATTCGACCCAGACTGGAATGACAAATTATGCATGGTTAGTCACCGGAGGAACTATTACTGCTGGGGGAGGCATTCTAGATCCGACAGTAACAATTACTTGGCCAACGGCAGGTCCTCAATCAGTTACTGTAAACTATGCCAATGCAGGTTGTAGTGCAGCCGCTCCAAAGTTACGTGACGTAACAGTCAATCCTTTACCGGTTACATCTCCAATCTATCACAATTAGCTGGAATAATAAACTGTAAGCATATACGCTAACAGTTGAGAATTTTACTGCCCATCATACTGCCCGTTACCACAACGTGGCGGGACAGTATGGGGCAGTATTTATTTCAGATAACTTAAATGCAGTTTGTTATGAATATCTGGTTTAGATGTGTGTTCTTGATATACGTTGTTATGATCGGCAACCTTGGGGCACATGCCCAACTCGCAATGCCCGACAATGTAAGTGTTGGGGAAACAAAACATTACAATGTCAACCCCAATCCGGTTTCTGGGTCAACCTACATTTGGGCAATCGACGGGGTCGAACAGAAAGGTTCTACCAATAATGGAATTGACATTAGGTGGAATATCGCAGGTACATTTTTTCTGGAAGTCCAGGAACTGTCTATTGGTGGTTGCCTTGGGCCTTTAAGATCGGGGAAAGTATTTGTAAGTCCTTCTCAAAACTCAGATTTAGCAGTTATTAATTCTGTGGATAATGATCAACCAATTATTGGACACAAAGTCATATTTTCAGTCGAAGCCACTAATTATGGCCCTTATAATGCAACAGGAGTCTCAATAGTAAATCCGCTAAAGGATGGATATACCTATATATCAAATACATCAACAATAGGTTCCTTTAATCCTTTGAATAGTGTATGGACCGTTGGAAACCTCAAGATTGGATATTCAGCAAACCTGACCATAACAGCATTTGTCAACCAATCAGGGAACTATGGTAATACTTCCACAATAAGCGGCAAGGAAGAAGACAGAAATATGGTCAACAATGTTTCATTTATTGCAACCGTTCCATCTGATTTCTTCATACCTGAAGGATTCTCACCCAATGGGGATGGGATTAATGATCTGTTCGTGATCAGGGGAATTTTAAATTATCCTCAAAATACATTTGAGATCTATAATCGTTGGGGAAATAAAGTTTTTAAAGCAAGCCACTATCAAAACACATGGCACGGCAAAGCAACACTAGGCATAAGAGTTGGAACAGGTGAGTTGCCTGTTGGTACTTACTTTTATCTGCTTGATTTAGGTGATGGCTCAAAAGTGATCAAAGGAACAATTTATCTCAACAGGTAAAATTGCAGTCGAGGAATATTTATGTGAATGAAATATATAGACGATGAAAACATCAAAAAACATAATCATTGCACTGGTGTTTAATTTGGGGAGCTTAACCATCTATGCGCAGCAAGATCCAATGTATAGCCATTATATGTACAATACTTTAATGGTCAATCCGGCTTATGCCGGAAGCAGGGACGCAATGACATTTACTGTTC
>JBAXWR010000324.1:0-7810 GCA_037128295.1 Mariniphaga sp. | reverse complement strand
TCATTGTTGTTAAGCAACTGGTTGACATAGTTCAGCAATTCTTCATCATCGGTAACGCGTACTTTATCAATGATACTTTCCTGCAATTCGCTGGTTTTCATATTTCTATTTTTTATTCAAATATACGAAATATTCTAATCTTAAATTTAAGAAGGAGATGATGGCAAACATTTCTCGAAATCGCTACCCTGCAAGGGCAAATCATAAATTGGCGAGGTAATCGATCCCGAGCCAAAGCCCTGTCAATGCATAAAAGGGCAATTATGGATTAGGAAATGTTTTTTCTATAATCATATTACTACTTCGGAGTTGGAGCCGATCTAAAAAAACAGGTTTAGTTTATGGTCATATTGGAAAGAAAAAATAAATAAATGAAATGGCCAAAACATCTGATTAAACAAGTCTAAAACCCAACGGTGTCGAAGACCCGTCGGCGTTCGGATTAGGATGCCTGGTTAGGAGAGTCAAAACCTGACAGCGTCAAAGACCTGTCAGCGTTGGATTTAGGATGAACTACCTAAATTTTAATGACACTGTCAGGAGCTTCGCAAGCTGACTGGTCTCGTCCAAATTTGGTCTATGGATCATATTTAAAAGGACGTAATAAAAAGGCAAAAAAATAGCCCATGCACCATATGGAAATGACGCATGGGCTATTGTAATTTATCCAATGTAGACTTGGACTATCCTGCCTTGGACTATTTACTCAGATATTCAATAATCCAATCTCCAACTTCTGTAGTGCTGAGTGCTTTTGATTTGTCGTCGAGAAGATCTTCAGTAACAGCACCTGCAACAATCGAAGCTTCAACGGCTTTACGGATCAATGCGCCCTCTTCCATCAAAGAGAAAGCATATTCAAACATCATTGCTGCGGAAAGTATTGTTGCACAAGGATTTGCAATATTTTTTCCTGCTGCCTGAGGATAGGAACCATGGATAGGCTCAAATACTGAGGTGTGGATACCGATTGAAGCAGATGGCAACAATCCCATTGAACCTGAGATGACGCTGGCTTCATCTGTAAGGATATCGCCAAACATATTCTCGGTTACCATTACATCAAACCTTTTGGGCCATTGGATAATCTGCATGGCGGCATTGTCCACAAACATATAATCGACAGTTACCTCCGGGAAACTTGGCTCCATCTCCTTGGCAATCTGTCGCCACAACCTTGATGTGGCCAATACATTTGCCTTATCCACAACCGTGAGTCTTTTGTTCCGTTTCAATGCAAACTGAAACCCTAATTCGAGGATCCGCTCAACTTCCATACGCGTATAAACGGATGAGTCGAAAGCTGTATTTCCATCCTCTGAACGTCCCTGAGGTTGCCCGAAATAAATACCACCTGTCAGTTCACGGATTGCAACAAAATCGACACCTTCGATACGGTCCCTTTTAAGTGGTGATTTATCGAGCAACGATTCAAAAATGATCACCGGCCGGATGTTGGCATACAACCCCAACTTTTTGCGCATTGCCAGCAATCCTTGCTCAGGACGTACTTTTGCAGTTGGGTCGTTGTCAAATCGTGGATGCCCGATTGCGCCAAAGAGTACAGCATCAGAATTCATGCACAAGTTGTGGGTTGCATCGGGATAAGGATTCCCAACCTCATCGATGGCGACTGCACCCACCAAAGCGGTGTTCGTCACCAGTTCATGGCCAAATTTCTGACAAACTAATTTTGTGACGCGGAGCGCCTGTTCAATAATTTCAGGCCCGATTCCGTCGCCGGGCAAAACAGCAATGTTAAGCTTCATTGAAAAATATGATTATAAATTTGTAACTATTTAATATTAATGCTACTGGCGGCTGGCAACTGGCTACTAGCGGCTGGCTACTGGCAGCTGGCGGCTGGCAGCTGGCGGCTGGCAGCTGGCGGCTGGCAGCTGGCGGCTGGCAACTGGCTACTGACGGCTGGCTACTGGCGGCTGGCTACTGGCGGCTAGCAACTGGCGGCTGGCAACTGGCAACTGGCAGATTGTGCAAAGGAAGTAAACCAGATAAATAGATGAAAAATCTGATTTAATTCTCCATTTCCCATCCAATGTTTTTCCCAATTCTTCTGACCAACTGCACCCATTATCGTTCTCCCTCTCTCATTCACCCATTCTCAACTTCTATAATTCCCAGAGTCACCCCATCTCACCCTCTTTCCTTTGCGGCGCAAGGATCATTCAATCTTTCAACAACTTACTGATTGCGCCGCTTTAGGTGTGTGTATTCTTTTTCCTACAATAATTTAACCACTACTAGGTATTGATCGGTGTCAAAAGTTAGTTTGCATTTCTGACATATGACTGATTTCAAATTAATAAAAGACAAAATACTTTTTCCTTTTATTAATTCTTTCATTCATTAATTCTAACCAACCTTCGAACCTCGAACAGACAGCTGCCAGAAGCCAGTTGCTAGCCGCCAGAAGCCCAGTCCCTAGAACATCTGGCTATCGTTTTCGACAATATTCAGCATTTTCATAGTTGCCTTGATAGCCGCCGCTGTCTGATCAGGATCAAGTCCACGGGTCTTGAACTCGCGCCCCATCTTCCAGGTAATCAAGGTTTCAACCAGCGCATCCGTTTTTCCCCCAGGAGGAATAGTGACGACATAATCGACCAGGGCAGGAAACTGCTTGTTCTGTTTGTGGTAGATCCGGCGCAGGGCATTCATAAAAGCATCATATTGTCCATCGCCGGATGCAGCTTCCTCAAAGTGTTCCCCTTCAATCTCAATCGCCACCGTAGCCATGGGGCGTAATCCATAAGCATGGGAAATGGCATAATTACGCAGGCGGATCTTCTCAACCACCGATTCACTTTTCAAGATATCCGAAAGGATATAAGGCAAATCGTCGGAAGTAACTGATTCCTTCTTGTCCGCAAGTTCAATCACCTTATCTGTGACACGTTTCAAATCTTCAGGATCGAGCCGGATACCCATGTCCTCAAGGTTCTTGGCAATATTGGCTTTCCCAGAGGTTTTTCCAAGTGCATATTTTCTGATCCTGCCAAACCGTTCCGGAAGCAGGTCATTGAAATAGAGCTGATCTTTGTTGTCACCATCTGCATGAATACCACTACATTGGGTAAAGACATTCTCGCCTATAATCGGCTTGTTTCCGGGAATCCGTATTCCTGAAAAGTTTTCGACAATACGACTTGCGAGGCTCAATTTCCGTTCATTGATCGAATTCGGGATTTTAAGCTGATCGTTAAGCAATGAAATTACACTCGAAAGTGGGGCATTCCCAGCACGTTCACCCAACCCGTTGACAGTAGTATGTATTGTCTTGATACCTGCACGGATAGCAGCATCCACGTTTGCTATGGCCAGATCGTAATCGTTATGTGCGTGGAAGTCAAATTTTAATTCCGGAAATTTATGGATCATTGAAGTACAAAAACCATATGTTTCGGTAGGGTTCAAAATGCCGAGCGTGTCAGGCAACATGATCCTCCCTATTTTTTCCGATTTCAATCCTTCGAGCATAAAATCAACATAATCAGGCGAATTTCTCATCCCATTAGACCAATCCTCAAGGTATAAATTTACCCTGATACCCATGGAATCGGCCAAATGAAGCGAACCTTTAATGGATTCAAGATGCTCTTCTGGCGTCTTTTTTAATTGCTGGGTCACATGGCGCAAAGACCCCTTAGCCAAAAGGTTCATCACTTTACCACCAGCTCTGGAGATCCACTCCAACGAAGTCCTGCCATCCACAAAGCCGAGAATTTCGACCCTTTCGAGGTATCCTGCACGACTTGCCCAATCGAGTACTTTTCGGGCACCCCTTAACTCTCCATCAGATACACGTGCAGAGGCCACCTCGATAAAATCTACCTTGAGCTCTTCAAGAAGGATCTTGGCGATGTTCAACTTTTCGATCTCTGAAAAAGAGACCCCCGAGGTTTGTTCGCCATCCCTAAGGGTCGTATCCATGATATAAACCATACGCAATTTGTTTTAAAGGTTAAACCTTTCTTTGTTTAAGCTTGCTCGAAGGCGACGATCTTGTCTTTGAGACTGATCAGAAAATCAATGTCATCGTAACCATTTAAAAGGCACTCTTTTTTATAAGAGTTGATCTCAAATTTTACGCTGGTTCCTGTCTTAAGGTTTCGCATGGTTTGACTTTCGAGGTCAACTTCAAATAATGATGTTGGATCAGACTCAACGGTACTGAAAATTTCAGTGAGGAAACTATCCGGGACCTGCACAGGCAATAACCCATTGTTCAATACGTTGCTCTTGAATATATCAGCGAAAAAACTTGAAACCACAACACGGAAACCTGCATCATAAACTGCCCAGGCTGCATGTTCGCGACTTGATCCACTACCGAAATTCTTTCCGGCCACTAAAATCTGCCCCGAATAAAGTGTATTGTTCATCACAAAATCTTCATTGGGAGTACCATCTTTTTTGTATCGCCAGTCCCTGAAAAGGTTATCTCCAAATCCTTTTCGTTCCACTGCTTTCAGGAACCTTGCGGGGATGATCTGGTCGGTATCCACATTCTCGATAGGAAGTGGCACTACCCTACTGACCAGTTTTTGAAATTTATCTATCGACATTTTGTTACTTTTTGAAAAATTGTTTTACTTAACAAGATTCAACCCATTCAGTGGTTATTTGGTCAGATTTCTCTTGGATCTGAAACCACTCCTGTAATTGCAGCTGCAGCAGCCATAAGCGGACTTGCAAGCATAGTGCGCGCACCCGGCCCCTGACGGCCCTCGAAATTACGATTGGAGGTTGAAACGGAATATTTCCCCTCGGGGATTTTGTCATCGTTCATGGCCAGACAGGCTGAACAACCAGGTTGGCGCAAAGCAAAACCAGCAGCCTCGAAAATTTCCACAAGACCCTCTTCCCTGATCTGTTTTTCAACCTTTTTGGATCCCGGGACGATCCATGCCGTGACATGTTCTGCTTTCTTTTTACCCTTAACAAAGTCAGCGAACAACCTGAAATCTTCAATGCGTCCATTTGTACAGCTACCAATAAAGACATAGTCCACTTTTTTCCCTTTGATTTTTTCACCTGGTTTGAAACCCATGTAATCAAGGGCCTTACCAAAAGTAATCTTGTCTGATCCCACAAGGTTTTCACCAGTTGGAATGGTTCCGTTAACCCCCATTCCCATTCCAGGATTGGTACCATAGGTGATCATCGGTTCGATATCTGCAGCATCAAAAGTAAACTCAGTATCAAAAACTGCATTCTCATCTGATTTTAGTTGATGCCATTGGGATAGTTTTGTTTCCCACTCTTCACCTTTTGGTGCATATTCGCGTCCTTTGATGTATTCAAAAGTTACTTCATCGGGTGCGATCATACCGCCACGCGCACCACATTCAATGCTCATGTTGCACAATGTCATTCGGCCTTCCATCGTCAGGCTACGGATAGCCGAACCTGAAAATTCAACGAAATGGCCTGTACCACCTGAAGAAGAGATTTGAGAAATTACATAAAGTGCTATATCTTTGGCAGTTACACTATTTTGCAATTTACCTTCCACATTGATCCTCATCTTTTTGGGTTTTGGCTGAAGGATGCACTGACTTGCAAAAACCATTTCCACCTCACTGGTACCAATTCCAAAGGCGATACTTCCAAATGCACCATGTGTAGAGGTATGGCTGTCACCACATACAATGGTCATTCCTGGCTGTGTAATCCCCAACTCCGGCCCTATGATATGAACGATGCCATGATATTGATGATCAAGGGCATACAATTGAATATCGTTTTTTGCACAATTGAGTTTCAATGTTTCAACCTGAAAACGCGAAAGTTCCTCCTTGATCGGAAGGTGCTGGTTGATGGTGGGAACGTTATGGTCGGGGGTTGCAATAGTATTTTGTGGCCTGAAAACTTTCATGCCCCTCTTTTCAAGTCCCAAAAAAGCAACAGGACTTGTAACCTCATGAATAAAATGCCTGTCGATGTACAAAACATCGGGGCCATCCTTTACCTGGCTGACGACATGGCCATCCCAGATTTTATCAAAAAGTGTTTTTGCTTCCAAAATTATGATTGTTAAAAAATTGTTAGAACTAATTTTATTTCACGGCTCCCTTTTCTGCATTTCCTATTTTATTGATCGCATCAAGGAATGCTTCGACCGAGGCAGTGATAATATCGGTATTAGCACCGAAACCATTGAATATGGCATCGTTG
The DNA here is from genome assembly GCA_037128295.1 of Mariniphaga sp. Classification (GTDB taxonomy): domain Bacteria; phylum Bacteroidota; class Bacteroidia; order Bacteroidales; family Prolixibacteraceae; genus JAAFHB01. The sequence continues at coordinate 1,612 of JBAXWR010000324.1, read as the reverse complement.
TATTCAACCTGCATATGAACTTTGCCAATGTCGTCGCTCCCTTTGTTGATCGCCTGGATCAGGAACTCCTGCAGCGTTACCTTACGGTGGATGATGCTCTTAACCGCTTTGATGGCTGCATCTACCGGACCATTTCCGGACTCGGTGGCGGAGAATTTCTCGCCTGCAATATCCAACCTGATAGTGGCCATTGGTACAAGGTTCTTTCCTGTAACAACCTGTAGAAAATCGAGTTTGATGCGACGTTCGCCCATTCCTCTTTCGCCAACCAATACCAAAAGGTCATCTTCTTTGATGTCTTTTTTCTTATCAGCCAACAACAGGAATTCTTCATAAACCTCGTCGAGTTTCTCTTTATCCAGAACAATACCCAGCAATTCAAGGCGGTGCTTCAAAGCCGCACGCCCGCTCCTGGCGGTGAGTACAATTGAAGACTCGCTGATGCCAACTTCAACAGGATCAATAATTTCGTAATTTTCGCGATTTTTCAACACGCCATCCTGATGGATCCCACTTGAATGGGAGAATGCATTCCTACCCACAATCGCTTTGTTCGGCTGGACAGGCATGTTCATCAAACTGGAAATCAGCCTGCTTGTCTTGTAGATATTTTTGGAATTGATATTGGTATGAAAATCAAGTTCTTTGTGCGAACGCAGGATCATCACGACTTCTTCCAGGGCGGTATTACCAGCACGTTCACCAATCCCATTGATCGTAACCTCAACCTGGCGGGCACCGTTCATCACACCAGCAATGGTGTTGGCGGTGGCCATTCCCAAATCGTTGTGGCAATGTGTCGAAATGATCGCCTTGTCGATGTTGGGAACATTGTCCATAAGGAACTTGATTTTTGCGCCAAAATCACTTGGTAAACAATAACCCGTTGTGTCAGGAATATTTACAACCGTGGCACCTGCCTTGATCACGGCTTCCACTACCCTTGCAAGGTAAACATTGTCGGACCGGCCAGCATCTTCGGCATAAAATTCAACATCCTCGACATATTTCTTTGCATATTTAACGGCAGCAACTGCCCTTGCCAGGATCTCTTCAGGATTGGAATTGAGCTTAAACTGGATATGATAGGGCGAAGTTCCAATTCCTGTGTGGATACGGCCACGTTTGGCATATTTCAGCGATTCGGCAGCAACATCAATGTCTTTCTCTACAGCACGTGTAAGCGCACAAATTGTTGGCCACGTCACAGCCTTCGAGATTTCGACCACCGATTTGAAGTCGCCCGGACTTGAGATGGGAAAACCTGCCTCGATCACATCAACACCCAATTGTTCAAGCACTTTTGCAACCTCGATTTTTTCAATCGTATTCAATTGACATCCAGGCACCTGCTCGCCATCCCGCAGTGTGGTATCGAAAACATATACGCGATTATCCATAACTTTAACTTATTATATTTCTAATTTCTATTTTCCAATTTCTATTTTCCAATTTCCAATTTCCAATTTCCAATTTCCAACGCTTCACTTCTTCCTTTTCTCTTCCAGTGTTTCAAGAAGTGCGTCGCGTTCCCTACGGAAGACCGATAATTTTTCGATCAGTATCGTCTGGTCCGCTGGGCAAATGGCAGCACTACCTCTGACCACGATTC
>JBAXWR010000323.1:0-7857 GCA_037128295.1 Mariniphaga sp. | reverse complement strand
CTTTAGTCATGGTAATTATGGGATCTTCCTGATCATGTAACTCACTACCATACAAATATAAAGCCATTACAATTGCGGCATTGACTTCACCTGACAATTTTTCCTTTGCTAAACCTGAAGAAGAGGCGATCTTCAATTTTTCGGCCTTTCGGGCCTCAATTGTCATTAAATAACCAATGGCTTTAAATAGGAAATACAATAGCAACAAGGCAAAGAAAACAAAAATAAACGCTACCATAATCGCTCCAATTCCTGTTGGATTTTCAAGGTGCAAATCATGCATATTCTGAGCATTGACTTTCTCAATCCCAACAAAAGTGAAAACTGTTGCAATCAGCTTTAAAATACTTAGTTTATTTCTTAGCATAACTACTTGGAATTATAACGGAAGGTTTGAATGTTTTTTCGCCGGCATGGAATCCTTCTTTGTTGCTAATGATTGCAGGGCACGAATGATGCGGAACCGGGTATTTCGAGGTTCAATGACATCATCAATATATCCGTATCGTGCAGCATTATATGGGTTTGCAAATTCTTTCTTGTATTCCGCCTCAGCTTTGGCGACAAATTCAGCACGGGCGGCATCATCTGGTAAACCGGCAATCTGTTTACTTCGCAACACTTCGATAGCCCCTTTAGGTCCCATCACAGCAATTTCAGCCTGTGGCCATGCATAATTGATATCGCCACGCAAATGCTTGGAACTCATCACACAATAAGCACCACCATATGCTTTGCGAAGGATTACCGTAATTTTCGGTACGGTTGCTTCGCCATAGGCATACAATAATTTTGCTCCATGAATGATAATACCGCCATATTCTTGTGCAGTACCAGGCAAGAAGCCGGGAACATCTTCAAGCGTTACCAACGGAACATTAAAGGCATCGCAGAAACGGATAAACCGGGCAGCTTTTCTTGACGCATTAATATCTAAAACTCCCGCAAGATAGTTGGGCTGATTGGCAACAATGCCAACAGGCATACCATTAAAACGTGCGAAACCGATGACAATATTCTGTGCATAATGCCTGTGAATTTCCATAAACTCACCCGAATCGACGATTGAATAAATCACATCCTTTACATCATAGGGTTTATTTGGATTTTCGGGGATAATGTCGTTCAAATGATCTTCAAGTCGATCAATCGGATCATTGTTTGATGCAATGGGTGGATCTTCAAGGTTATTTTGCGGTAGATAAGAGAGTAATTTACGGATAAGCAATAAACCCTCTTCTTCGGAATCGGAAATAAAGTGGGTAACACCTGATTTTGAACCATGAACCATGGCACCTCCAAGCTGTTCATCTGTAACCACCTCCCCGGTAACCGTTTTAACCACTTTAGGGCCTGTAACAAACATATAACTATTCCCCTTGTTCATCACAATAAAGTCTGTCAATGCTGGTGAATATACAGCCCCACCGGCACAAGGGCCAAAAATCGCTGAAATTTGTGGGATTACTCCTGATGCCATAATATTACGCTGGAAAATCTCAGCATAACCTGCCAAAGCTGTCACACCTTCCTGGATCCGTGCACCACCCGAGTCGTTGATCCCAATGCAGGGTGCTCCAACTTTCATGGCCATGTCCATAATTTTGCAGATCTTCTGAGCATAAGTCTCTGACAGCGAACCACCAAATACTGTAAAATCCTGAGAGAAAATAAATACGGTTCTTCCATCAACTGTACCGCGTCCTGTTACAACACCATCGCTGAGGAATTTGGTTTTCTCCATACCAAAGTTGGTACAGCGGTGGGTCACAAACATGTCAAATTCTTCGAAACTCCCTTCGTCGAGAAACAAATCAATACGTTCGCGTGCGGTCAATTTACCTTTGGTGTGTTGGGAATCTATTCTTTTCGCCCCACCGCCAAGTTTGGCCTCCGCACGAAGGTCAATCAATTTTTTGATTTTGTCCTGATTACTCATCGTACTATCAATTAAATATTTAGATGAAAATTATTCGCTACAGAGTTCTGTAAGAACGCCAAGTGTCGATTTCGGATGCAGGAATCCTATGGTCAAACCTTCCGCACCTTTCCGCCCTTGCTTATCAATCAGTTGAATACCTGCTTCATTGGCTTGTTGAAGCGCCTGATTGACGTCGTCAACAGCAAAAGCGAGGTGATGGATACCAGGACCTTTTTTCTCAAGAAACTTACCGATGGGCCCTTCGGGATCGGTCGATTCGAGTAATTCGATTTTGGTTTGTCCTACTTTAAAAAATGCAGTTTTAACCTTTTGGTCTACAACTTCTTCAATGTTGTAGCATTTGGTTCCCAAAAGGGTTTCATAATAAGGAATTGCAATTTCGAGGCTGGCTACGGCAATTCCAATGTGTTCAATGTGAGATACATTCATTTTGATATAATGTTATTTGATGATTAGTGTTGTTTAATTCAGAGGCAATGAGAAAAAGGCAGGGGCGACCTGCCTTTTCTCTGGTATTTAAATTGAAGAGGGAACAAAACGATAATGAGGACCAAATCTTTCGAATGCCGCTTTATCGAGCATTTCGCGATGGTTTGGATGAGCAATTGAAATGAGCAATCTAGCCCTTTCCTGTAAAGTCTTCCCATAAAGGTTGACTGCCCCTATTTCAGTGACTACCCAATGGATATTGGCACGTGTTGAAACTACCCCGGAACCTTCGATAAGGGTTGGGCTGATTTTAGACATTCCCTTCTCAGTTACTGAAGGCATTGCAATGATAGGCCTTCCGCGGAAAGAATGGCCTGCACCACGGATAAAATCAATCTGGCCACCTACACCGGAATAATGTTTGATCCCGATTGAATCAGCGCAAACCTGACCAGTCAGGTCGATAGCCAAAGCTGAGTTGATTGCGGTTACCCGGTCCAATTTGCGGATTACCGCTACATTATTGGTATGCGACACGTCCATCATTGCAACCATCGGATTGTCGTCGACAAAATCATACAATTCTTTTGTGCCCATCAGGAAGGATGCCACCATTTTGCCTTTGTCGAGATTTTTACGACGGCCATTCACAACACCCTTTTCAACCAAAGGAAGGATACCATCGGCAAACATCTCAGTGTGAACACCCAAATCCTTGTGATTTCCCAATTGGGCAAGAACGGCATTGGGGATACCACCGATTCCCATCTGCAAACAGGCTCCATCCTCGATCAAGGCTGCAACATTCTTACCGATAGCAATATCGGTGTCTGAAAGTGGCGCAAGCTTGTGTGCGTACAGTGGAGCATCGTCTTCTACAAAAATATCGATCTGATCAAGTTGGATCATTGCATCACCCCAGGCACGTGGTACATTTGGATTAACCAAAGCAATCACAACATCTGCACATTCAACTGCCGCAAGGGTTGCATCCACTGAAGTTCCAAGCGAAACAAAACCATGTTTATCGGGAGGCGATACCATAATCATGGCAACATTGACCTTCAAATAACCTTCACGGATTAATTTTTGTGTCTCACTTAAAAAAACCGGGATATAATCGGCAAATCCGGCTTGCGTTTGCTTACGAAGATTCGCACCAACAAAAAACTGCTGAATGTCAAAAACGCCTTCAAATTCCGGATTCGCATAATCCACCGGACCTTCAATGTGAATATGCTGGATTTTTACATCATAAAGCTCTCCGGCGCGTCCACGCTCTACCATTGCCTTGATTAATCTATGCGGAGTAACAGCAACACCACTTAAATGAACCCGGTCACCAGATTTGATAACCTTCACTGCTTCCTCAGCCGTAACATATCTAACTTGCTTCATATGATTATATAAACTAATTTTTAAACGGTCCAAAGGTAGAAATTATTACCCGTGAGGAAATGAAACCCAATGTCAAAAAATAGTTAATTTAAAAAATCGAACAAGTAATTTGAAACGTTCAATTTTATTAAATTGCAGCATAATTTTAGACGGAAGGGTTGAACGTTTCAAATGTTTTGTATGTTTGCTTTTTAAATATAAGATTAGAAATGATAAGATACGATCTTGCCGTAATTGGAAGTGGTCCCGGAGGATTTGCCGCCACAATGAGAGCTGTCGATTTTGGGAAAAACGTATGTCTGATTGAAGCCGGACATATTGGGGGAACCGGAATCATGAATGGCCCCCTTACATCAAAGACTATGTGGGAGCTTTCTGTTGATTATTCGATTGCTGCTGCTGTTGATAGGGGTTATAGGGCTTCAGGGTTGCAGGTTGATTACAGTATGGTTAAAAAGACTGTAATTGCTGCAGCCAAAACCAAACAGTATCAGATGTTATCACAAATTGAAACGTTTTCAAAGAAAAATAGCGAAGCAGGTGTTATCACCTATAAGCGTGGTTTTGCTAAATTTCTTGATAACAATACTTTACAAATTAATGGGGAGAATGGAATAGAAACCATAGAAGCCGATTATGTCATCATTGCTACAGGTTCAAGGCCACGCGAATTACACGATGTGCCTGTAGATCAAAAACTAATCTTCGATTCCGATGGATTGCTTAACCTGGAAAAGTTCCCCGAAAGGATGATGATCCTTGGTTCAGGGATTATTGGGTGTGAATTTGCGACAATTTTCTCCAACTTTGGTCAAACAGAAGTCCACCTTCTTGACCGGACACATCGGGTGATCCCTTTTGAAGATGATGATGTAAGCGATTTTGTATCCAATAATCTCGAAAAAAACGGGGTTATCATCCACCATACTGCAACTTTGAGGACTGTCCAAAAGGAGAAAGACCACCTGAAAGTAGTCCTCGATTATGACGATGGCCATAGTCAGGTAGTTGAGGTTGATATTGTACTTGTTTCTGTTGGCCGTGATGCCAATACGCGTGGTTTAGGGCTCGAAAATGTTGGTATCCAGCCAAATAGTAAGGGTTTTCTTCATATTAACGATGTTTGTGCTATCGGTAATATGAATGATTGTACCATTTTCGCCGCAGGTGACGTTACAGGGCAAAAAGCGTTGTATGGTGTGGCTGAAGAACAAGGCAGGTTTATTGTCGAGGCAATTTTTGGAAAATCAACCTATCGTCTCGACTATTCCTATATGCCAACACTGATGTTTTTCAAACCTGAGCTTGCGGCTATTGGCGCCAACGAGAAGACTTTGCGCGCTAAAAAAATCCCCTACAAAGCTGCCTATTATTCGAACGAGCTTGTTAACCGCGCGATTGCGATGCGGAGCACCAATGGATTTGTAAAAATAATCGTAAGCAACGATGGCTCAGAAAAGATTTTGGGAATGAGGGCTGCAGGACCGCAGGCATCAGCTTTTATTGTTTCAATTGCCTATCTGATCAATTCTGACATCGGATTGCATGATGTACTTCAAAGCATCCACCCCCATCCCAGTGTTACGGAAGGTATCCAGGAATGTATCCGCATTTTCTACAACCAATCGATTTACAAACCTAAAGCATTTCCTTCGTTGATCAAAGTTACCGAATGGAAACCGTGACAGGCAATTTGCGACTAGCGACGAGCTTCTGGCAAACTGGCAACTGGCTTCTGGCGACTAGCAACTGCAAACTGCATTAGGTCAAAATATAATTTTATTTCAATACATTTCTATTGTATTTCCATTGGCTTCTGGTGGCAAGTATCAATAAAAAAAGTAACCTGCTATTAAAATAAGAAATCCCTGGCCAGATAATTCTGACCAGGGACAAATTCACCAAATAAACTTTTAAAGCTTATTTCTTTTTTGTATCCTTCGCTTTTTCGGCTACAGGTTCACTTTTGGCTTTAGAATCAGTTGTAGCAGTCTCTTTTTTCCCGGCACAACAAGCCGCAGCTTTATCACCACAAGCACTGGAAGAACCTTTAGCACAACATGCTGCTGTAGCACCTTTTTTGGCATCACTGGCAGGAGCTTTTGGATCCTGTGCATTTACATTAACAGAGGCAAGTGTCATACCCGCAACCATCACAAACAAATAAATTAATTTCTTCATTTTCAATAATTTAGCATTAATATTAAACATTTTTTTAACGATTTCAGGATAACCTCTTTAAATAAAATAAAGAGCTTTCGGTAATTTAAACGTTACCCTTGTGAAATTGTTTCAAATATCGACATTTTTTTGGTAACAACAATATTTTTAGTAATTTTTAACTAATTTATTGATAGATTGATAGATCACAAATGTCAATCATCCCTTAGATCTTCCGTATCTCTTGAAATTGGCCCACCATCGGTATCCAGAATCATAATTTCAAATTCAATAGCATCAGGCCTTAATTCAACCGCCTTGCCAAAATCCAACAAGGCCTCTTTAAAATCCTCAAGTGCTTCCCTATTCACAAATTTCTCCGGACCATTTATTGCTGATTCTTCCTATATTGTTGATATTCAATACCGCACCCACCACACAACCATTGACTCCTGTGGAATCAACTGTATATCGAAAATCAAAACCCATCGAAATTGGCTCACCCAATATTTTTTTTACTTCCGCCGTGTCAACATTTTCAGGCAATAATTCGATAACCTTTTGAAGACTTTTGTAATCCTGATGTTTCTGATAATGTTTCCCGTATTGTCGGAGATCATTTTTCTGTCCACATCCTGTTGTCAATGTAATAATAATCAGGAATTTGAATAATTCTTTCATTTTCAGTTTTTATAAAATTTTCAGAATTAGTTTTAACTACGGTTGTTTAGAATGAAAAGTTTCAATGAATATTGTATTCCATTTGAATTGATTGATTATCATTGCAGGACAAATAGAATTTCGATTTAACAGGTAATTTTATCCTTATGGTTTCAGACGAAATTGTCTCTGCGGTTGAAGGGGTTTATAATGAACTGGAAGAACATCTTGAGAAAATCACCTCCCAAACAAAGATGAAATGCCAGCAATTTTGCAATATATGTTGCAATAAAATTGACATCGAAGCAAGTCCGATCGAGTTTATTCCATTGGCAGCTTATCTTTACCAAACAGGACAGGTTGACGAATTCCTGAATTGCCTTGATGAAAGCGATAAAATCGGTTATTGTGTTTTGTTTTCACCTGAAGCCTGGAGAGAAGGAAAATGGGCGTGTTTGCAATACGAAAAAAGGGGATTGATTTGCCGGCTTTTCGGTTATGGTTACCGGTTAAACCGAGAAGGGATACCCGAATTGGTAACTTGTAAAGTATTAAAGGAGATTTGTCCGGATGAAATTGCTAAAGCGCGGCAATTGGGAATTGAGAAACCCGATCTGGTTCCCCTTTTCAGCAACTATTTTATGCAGCTCTATAGTATTGATCCCAATCTTGGTACAACTTTAATGCCAATCAATCAGGCTATTAGAAAAGCAATTGAAAAATTGTACTTTTATTATGCGCCTGGGATGGAACAATCAGAGTAAACGAAAAGGTGAAAAAAAGAAATTGGGTGAAATCAAATTGATTATTAAACCTTGTCCTTCATATAATTTGCAATCCGTTTGGCATGGTTGACATCATCGCCATTTAACTTCTGAAAAATTTCGGTCATTTGAGAAGTGGGTTCTTCTGTCATAAAAAGTTCAAAATGAAATTCCCCAATGGAATTCTCCAAATTAATACCGATTTCGAACGATTCCAACCTAATGGGTGGTGCCGATCTGTATTGTTCTATGCGATTTTTAATTGAAAGGTTCATTTTATACAGCTCATCTGTTTGATTGTTGATCGTTTCAGAAGGAAAGATACTTTCTTCTAAAAAACCTTCATCGATCGATTCGATAAGCGCTGCGTGATTAATTTCCTCCATAGATAACCTCCACCAAAAATCGTAATCTACAGGAAATTTAACACTAAACAACAGATATAGATCAGCTATGTTTAATTCCATATCGATTGATTCCTTAATAAACCGGCTGATTGAATTT
>JBAXWR010000322.1:0-7871 GCA_037128295.1 Mariniphaga sp. | reverse complement strand
GCAACCTATAATCTTGGAGTTGGGACCATTCAGCGAAATACCAATCATGACCATAAGTTTGAGGTACCTTCAAAAATGTGGTTCGACCTGACGGATCAATCCGAAAAGTTTGGGGTGACGGTCCTCGAAGATTGTAAATATGGATCAGACAAACCCGACAACAATACCCTGAGACTTACATTGTTATACACTCCTTCTGCAAAACACTGTCCCACATGGCTTTACCAGTCAACTCAGGATTGGGGTATCCAGAATGTGAAATACGGATTATATAGCCATAACGGTGACTGGTCGCAAAGCGAAGCTCCCTGGCAAGCCGAGTTTTTAAATAAACCATTGGTTACTTTTGAGGCTCCAAAACACTCAGGGAAAGAGGGGACGGACTTTTCGTTTATGAAAATAAGCAATCCAAAAGTTGGAGTGATGGCCTTGAAGAAAGCTGAGGCAAACGATTATTATATCATCAGGGTCAATGAACTGACCGGAAAAGATCAAACCGCAGTGGCCATTAAATTCCCTATAAACATTTTGGATGCCTATGAAGTGAACGGGCAGGAACAAAAGATCGGGGAAGCGAAAATTACCGAAAATTCGATCAGCTTCGACTTATCGCATTATACAATCAGAAGCTTTGCCGTTAAACTGGCAGGAACTGTACATTCATCAATGAATCAATCTGTTGTGGAATTAGCTTACGATCAGGATGTTATTAGTTTTGATGATAACCGTACGGATGGTGACATGGTGGATAAGTATGATCCGACTGCACATGGAAATGTAAAAAACTATCCGGCGGAAATGATCCCTGCTGAAATCGTAAGCGAAAGTATCAGGTTTAAGTTGGGAAGTACTGCCGATCTGCAAAATAATGTTGTAACTTGTAAAGGACAATCCATCAAATTACCGGATGGAAATTTCAATAAGATATATATTTTGGCATCCGCAACGGAAGAAACAGCAGGGACTTTCTTGGTAAATGAAAAAACTGAAAACCTGATAATTGTAAAGTGGAATGGTTTTATCGGTCAACACTACGACCGGCAGTTTGACCTTGATGGTTTTACTGTCCTGAATATAAAGCCACCGTTTTTAAAACACGATAACATTGCCTGGTTAGCCTCGCATTATCATTTTGGTTATCCGACACAAAATATCCCCTATACCTATTCCTATCTTTTCAAATACGAAATCAATCTGACTGGAAAAAATAACCAAATTACCTTACCCAAAAATGATAAAATAAAGATTTTTGCGATAACTGTTGCAAGGAACGATGCAGACGATATTGAATTGCTTCAACCGCAATCGGTAGATTTTGAGAGTAATGAATCATATTTGTTGCGAAGGTAACCGGTAATCCGGATGTTCTTAGTTTTCAATTGCTTGTCTCGATATTCGCGAAATGATAAATGGTTCCTCCTATTTCACCACCATAGGGGGGACTTTCAATCATCTATGGGTTTGAACGGATATATTCACTTTTCTCCCGGATCACATATTCACAATTATTTACTGCTTCCCCTTTGAGGAATTGACAATAGGTGGATTTTGAAACTCTTCCTGATGGAATATGATTTTGAAAACCCTGATTTACCGTTCTGAGGAAGCTTAATTTTTTATGCTTTGATGTGCGGTACTATCGATCATTTTATTAAATTGCAAATCGTAATTAATCGGTTCAAGTCATGAAAAATCACATATTCCTATTTTTGCTTTTTGCGTCCTTTTTTGCCTGTCAAAACAGAGACACGTCGAAACCTCAATCAATTAATTATCCGAGCCACAACTACAACTATGTGACTGTGGATACATCATTGTTAAAATACAATGAAACCGATTACGTGCCTATCTATTCCGATATCTACCACCTCGATGGCCGACAGCGGTTTCTGCTAACAGCAACCGTCAGCATCAGGAATATTTCCTTGCAGGATAGTGCTTACCTCCTGACTGCTAGATACAACGATTCCTATGGAAAGTTATTGCGTTTTATCGTTGAACGCCCCATTCTTTTAAAACCGCTAGAGTCGATTGAATTTGTGATCGAAGATAAGGAAGATAAAGGTGGTGCAGGGGCCAGTTTTATTATTGATTGGGGATCCAGCATCTACTCAAAACAATTGCTGATTCAGGCGGTGATGATTGGAACCGCAGGCCAGCAGGGAATCTCATTTACGACAAATGCGGAAGTGATATCCCCTAAGGAACCTAAATAGGAAAAAGTTATAACTTCTTGATAAATATGAATATAGAAATACTAAAGGATGTTGTAATTATTTTCGCGTTATCGACCTTTGTCAACTTTTTGTTTACAAAGATCAAGGTACCCACCCTCATTGGGTACTTGCTGACAGGTGTTGTTGCCGGACCTTTTCTTCTTGGTATCATCAGTAATCCCCATGAAATTGAGCTGATGGCAGAACTTGGGGTAGTGATCCTGATGTTCACAATTGGAATGGAGTTTAGCCTGAAGCATTTGTTAAAAATCAGGAGGATCGTTTTCCTGGGTGGTTTTATCCAACTTTCATTGACCGCACTTAGCACGATGGTGCTTGCAAGGAGCTATAATATGGAGTGGAAAGCAGCCTTGTTCATCGGCTTTCTAACAGCACTTAGTAGTACAGCTGTAGTATTGAAGATTTTACAGGATCGTTCAGAAGTGACCTCCAACTATGGCCGGACTGTTGTCGGGATCCTTATCTTTCAGGATATTGTGTTAGTTCCCATGTTATTGTTTACCCCATTTCTGAAGGGCGAAACAACAAATCTGGGCTCGGATTTTATTGCCTTGATGATCAAGGCAATACTGATCATCGGATTTGTTTATGTTGGAAACAAATGGGTTATACCAAAGTTACTGCACCGGATAGCCATGACGAGGAATCAGGAATTGTTCCTGATGAGCGTCCTTCTGATCTGTCTTTCAGTAGCTTTACTTACATCAACATTGGGGATTACCCTGGCATTCGGTGCTTTTCTGGCAGGGTTAATGATCTCTGAATCTGAGTACAGCGATAATGCATTCAGTAACCTGATCCCATTCCGCGATACCTTTACTAGTTTTTTCTTCGTATCTATTGGAATGTTGCTTGATCTTCATTTTGTTTATCAGAATATCGGTCTTGTTTTGTTTACAGTTTTGTTGGTCATTGGAATAAAAATCATTATTGCCGGATTTACTGCCTTTTTGATGGGGCATACTTTCAGGGGAACAGTACTTGTCGGAATTGCACTTGCTCAGGTTGGTGAGTTTTCGTTTATCCTTGCAAAAATGGGTACAAGTTACAAAATCCTGACCGATTTCTATTATCAGTTATTTCTGGCGGTGGCGATTATAACAATGTCAGTTTCACCTCTTCTGATCCAATTGGGTCGTCCGATTGCAGGATTGCTGCTAAAACTTCCACTTCCGGCATTCCTTGTAAAGGGGTTGTTCCCTTTGCATCAGATTGACATTCCGAAACTTGGCAATCACCTGGTTCTGATTGGTAAAGATTCAAGGGCAATCAACCTTTCAGTGATGGCAAAATACAATAATATCCCTTATATTTCAATTGTTTTCGATCCGGCCATAGTTCGCAAACGACAGGAAAAAGGAGATTCCGTTATCTATGGTGACGCAGTGAATGAGCCAATTCTATTAAAGGCTCATGTTGATACTGCAAAAATAGTTGTGATTTCAATCGGCGATTTGATAACCGCAATGGCAGTTACTGAAAAGGTTCGGAGTATCAATAAACATGCTTTTATTTTGGTAAGGACAAAACATGTGGAAGACATCGAGGAACTTTACCGTTTAGGTGCCAATCAGGTTATTCCAGAAGAATTCGAGACAGCAATTGACCTTTTTGAAAGGGTGCTTACCAAATTCTTGGTTCCTCAAAATGAAATCAACAGCACCATTGGAAGGATCAGGGATGACAATTATGGAATCTTTTATGACAAGTATGACAATAGTTTAGAATAAAATATGGATGGAAGAAGTTAAATTCAGATATTCTTGCGTAATTTCACAGCCTAATTTGTGACCAATAGTTGTGTTTTAAATTAAAAAGAAAATCAAAATGAAAAGAACAGGTATAATTGTATTGATTGTTATCGTAATATTGTTGTTTTTTGGTTTCCAATGGGGGATCTCAACGGGGAATAAAATGGTGGTTTTGGATGAAAGTGTTGCTGCATCCTGGTCGCAGGTCGAGAATGTCTATCAACGCCGTACCGACCTTATCCCAAATCTGGTGAATACGGTAAAAGGGTATGCCGATTTTGAGAAATCCACCTTAACGGCTGTAATTGAGGCGCGTGCAAAGGCAACACAGGTAACTGTGGATCCTTCAAAACTGACTGAAGCTTCCATGAAGCAATTTCAGGATGCACAGGGTGGTTTATCATCTGCTTTGGGAAGATTGATGGTTGTTATGGAAAAATACCCTGAATTGAAAGCCAATGAAGGATTCTTAAACTTGCAGGCACAGCTCGAAGGGACTGAAAACCGGATAACTGTTGAAAGACAAAAATTCAATGAGGTTGCCAGAGGTTACAATACCTACATCAGGCAATTTCCGCAAAGCATCATCGCTTCGATGCGGAACTTTGAAAAGAAGGCCTATTTTGAAGCCGAAAAAGGGGCAGATAAAGCACCCAAAGTACAATTCTAATTCATATTCAAATGAACCCCAAAGAATTTCTGGGTAAAGAAAATGAAAAACTGATCGTTGAGGCGATTGCCAGGGCAGAAGCCAATACAAGTGGCGAAATCCGTGTGCATATTGAAAGCAAATGCAAAGGTGAAGTACTCGACAGGGCTGCATGGCTCTTTAAAAAACTGGGGATGCAGGCAACTGCGGCCAGAAATGGTGTTTTGATTTATCTTTCTGTCAACGACCGGAAATTTGCAATTATCGGTGATTCAGGTATTAATAAGGTTGTCCTTGATGGTTTTTGGGATGAAATTAAAGAAATCATGGTTTCTCATTTTAAACAAGGGGAGTTTGCCATTGGATTGGTTAAAGGGATCGAAATGTCGGGGCAACAATTGAAACAATATTTTCCTCACCAGGCCGATGATGTGAACGAACTTTCGGATGAAATTTCGTACGGAAACTAATGAAATATAATCAAATGAAAATCAAATACATAATAGGTTTTCTTATCGTAATGGCACTTTCCGGGTTCGTTGTAAAGGCTCAGGATTTACCTGTACGTCCAGAACCTCCACGTCTTGTCAACGACTTTGCCGGAGTGCTTGCTCCTGAACAGGTAAATTCTTTGGAGAATAAACTGGTCAATTTCAACAGGAGGACCTCGACCCAAATTGCCATTGTTACTGTAAAAAGCTTGTCTGGTTATGACAAAGCTGATTACTCGTTCAAACTAGCCGAAAAATGGGGAATTGGACAAAAAGGGAAAAATAATGGTATATTGATCCTTGTAAAGCCCAAATATGGGAACGAAAAAGGGGAAGTGTTTGTAGCTGTAGGTTATGGACTTGAAGCTGTAGTTCCCGATGCTGTTTCCCGTCAGGCTCTTGTAAGCGAAGAGTTAATACCAGCCTTTAAGCAAAACGACTATTTCAAAGGACTTGACCGTTCAACAGATGTACTTATCTCTTTAACATCAGGTGAATTCACTGCAGAGAAATACATTGAATCGACAGGCAAGCGCAAGTCAGGTTCCTCAGGAGGAGGTTTTGTCACGATTCTCATCGTCATGATCCTATTTTTTGTGCTAAAAAGAGGAAGTAGCAACCATCACAGTATTGGAGGGGGAACCCCTGGTTTTCTGGGCGGGCTGCTTCTGGGCAATATGCTTGGTGGAAACCGGCATCATGGATCGTGGAACGACTTCTCAGGGGGAAGTGGTTTTGGAGGTGGTTCATCGGGTAGCGACTTTGGTGGTTTCGGAGGTGGGAGCTTTGGTGGCGGAGGTGCCGGAGGCTCCTGGTAAGATACACACATATTGTATTTTCAATAGGATGACCTTCCATTTGCCAGGTCATCCTATTTTAGTTTGCTATAAACTATTCGCTGAACCAATGAAATCCTTAGAAGTGAACCAGGAGGCAATTTCCCTTTGTCCATACCTGGTTTGAATAAATTGTAAAAGAATTTACCAATAGGATCTGATTTGTAGGTCATTTTATCTATTTTTGGGAAGACTGATTCGAATCAGCTTTTTCACAATTCGTTAAAACGCCTATTATGAATAGTTTAACCTATTTTAGTAATAAAATTGGCCTTTTTATTCAATTGTTTTTGTTGTTATATGCTATACCTTCCAATGCGCAGGAAAAGGTGACATTGCAACTTAAATGGACCCATGCATTTCAGTTTGCAGGATATTATGCGGCCAAGGAGCAAGGGTATTACAGTGAGGCAGGATTGGATGTAAACATCCTGGAAGCAGGACCTGATACAGATCCGGTTAACGAAGTGGTTCAAAATAAGGCTCAATATGGTGTCGGGAGCAGTGGCCTTTTACTGGCACGATCATCCGGGAAACCAGTTGTGGTACTTGCCGTTATATTTCAACAATCACCTTACGAGATTTATGCAGCGCCCGAAATCCACCATCTCAGGGATTTGGTTGGAAAGCGATTGATGCTCGAACCTCAATCAGAGGAACTTATTGCTTTTCTTAAAAAGGAGGGTATCCCAATGGATAGTATCCAAATGGTGCCCCACAGTTTCAGTGCAGATGGTTTAATCCAATGCAAAACAGAGGCTATGTCAGGGTATCTTTCCAGTGAACCTTATTATTTCAGACAAATCAACTTTCCTTATCAGACTTTTAGTCCCCGTTCAGCAGGTATTGATTTTTATGGGGATAATCTTTTTACTTCGGAAAAGGAGCTTGTCAATCACTCCGACCGCGTCAAAGCTTTCCGCGCTGCCTCTCTTCGTGGGTGGCAATATGCCAAAGACAACCGCGATAGGGTTATCGAAATGATCTTCTCAAAATATTCTAAGGTTCATTCAACTGATTATTTGCATTTTGAATCTGATCAGATGATTCCATTGCTCCAGCCCGACCTTATTGATATCGGTTATATGAACCTTAACCGCTGGCAGCATATTGCAGATACCTATTCAAGTATAGGCCTCCTTCAAACAGGTTATTCTCTTAATGGGTTTATGTTTGACTCGAATGAAAAAAGTATGAAGTGGTACTTTCGGATATTGGGTTTCGCTGGGTCAATAATTGTAATCATAAGTATCATTGCTTTTTACATCTATCGTGTAAACCAGAAGCTTGCAAAAAGCATTTTTCTCGTCAATCAAACCAAGGCAGCACTCCAAGAGAGTGAGGAGCTATGGCATACCATTGTCAGAACCTCACCTGATGGGATTGCGATTACCAATCTGGATGGGACCTTTATCCAGGCATCCGATAAAATGGTCAGGATGCTTGGTTATAATTCGTTAGAAGAGCTGATGGGCATAAATATATACGGATTTGTTGAACCATCCTATCAAACAAAAGCCCAGAAAAGGAGGGAAAATACATTGAATGGGGATAAATTGGACCCTGAAATTTTCATTCTGATAAGAAAAGACGGGAATCAATTTTTTGTTGAATCAAATGTTGCCGTAATCTACGACAAATATGGTAAAGCAAGGAATTTATTTTTTATTGAACGCGACATCACCGAGAGAATAAAGGCGGAAAAATCGTTATCGGAGAATGAGCAAAGTTATTTTGATTTATTTAACTCTGTATCCGAAGCAATCTACATTCAGGACAAACAAGGTATCTTCCTTGATGTAAATCGGGGGGTTGAAAATATGTATGGTTATACACGCGAAGAATTGATCGGCAAATCACCTGAATTTCTATCTGCTCACGAGAAGAATAACCTTGAGGAAATTACA
>JBAXWR010000321.1:0-7890 GCA_037128295.1 Mariniphaga sp. | reverse complement strand
AGATAAAAGCTTTTGGCAACGGCCACATCAACGATACCTATCTCGTCAAAACCTTACCGGATGAGGCTCCCAATTACATCCTGCAACGGAAGAACCATAAGATTTTCAAAAACGTTGCCGGCATGATGAACAACATCGTGATTGCCACTTCCCATATCCGTAGCCAACTGATTGCTGTTGGTGAAACAGAGGTTGACCGGAAAGTGATGACCTATTATCCTGCAAAAGATGGGAAGATGTTTGTAAATGACGATGAAGGGAATTTCTGGACGTTATTTTTATTTATTACTGATAGTCAGGGTGTTGAAAATATTCAGAAACCGGAGCAGGCTTACAGTGCTGCCCGTGCTTTTGGTCATTTTCAGTTGCAGCTTTCCGATTTGTCGGGAGAACAATTGATTGAAACGATTCCCAACTTCCACAATGGAATTTCGCGGTTCAACGACTTCAAAACTGCCATCGCAAATGATGCAGCAGGAAGGGCTAAAGACAATCATCTGATAATCAATAAAATAATCGATAGGTCCGAAAATATGACCTCGATCCAGAAATGGCTAAACGATAAAACACTTCCGCTTCGGATCACGCACAATGATACCAAAATTAATAATGTTCTTTTCGATAATGATGGCAATACATTGTGTATCATAGATTTGGACACAGTTATGCCTGGATCTGCCTTGTATGATTTTGGGGATGCAATCCGCACTATCGGAAACAAAGCACCGGAAGATGAGCCGGATCTGGAGAAAATTATTTTTAACAAAGAAATTTTTGAAGCTTTTGCGAAAGGTTATCTTTCAGGAGCCAGAACATTTCTTACACCTCTTGAGATTGAGTCGCTACCTTTTTCATGCAGGTATATGGCTTGGGAACAAGGAATGCGGTTCCTTGCTGACTACCTCAATGGGGATACATATTATAAGACAGATTATCCAGGTCACAATTTAGTAAGGGCTTTAGCCCAAATCCGATACCTTGAAGTCCTGGAGGAAAACAAGGAAGCAATGGAAGCGATCGTTAAAGAGGGTTAGGCAGCCCGTTTGGACTTTTTGAGCATTGAAATATTGGCGGCTAGCAACTTGCGGCTGGCAACTGGCTGACCTACAAATTTGTACGATATAATCAAGATTGATTAGCATAACAACAAAAATTGCGAAGGATTTTATCCTTCGCAATTTTTGTTTAATCCTATTTATTATATAGCTTGCAGCTTAATTTATCCAACTATGAAAACTAAATTATTTGTAATTCTTTCCGCACTTTTCCTGCTTGTTTTTATTTCCGAAGCCAATTCACAGGAAAAAATAACCGTTTCGGGGAAAGTCAGCTATGGGACAATTCCTTTGAACAATGTATATGTCAGGGCTTTGAGCTCCGATGAATTTACCCATACAGATTCACTTGGTAGGTTTAGCCTGAAAAGCCTTGAAAATGATGCTTTAACGATTTCAGCTTCCGGGTTTGAGACGAAAAAAATAAAAGTAAAAAAAATAAAGGCAGATGCCATTGAACTGGAATTTAGAAATATTCCTGAAAATTTCAATAAAGCGGTTAATAATGGGCACATTTCTGAAAATGCGCTTCAAAAAGCAATACTTCAGATTCAAAAAAAGAATGAAAAGGATTACTCCACATATCAGTCAATATATCAATTAATTAGTAGTGAAGTATATGAACTGACGGTAACTGGCACAACTGTTTTGAATAAAAAAAGACGGTCTACTGACGGCGATCCAAAAGTATTGTTCGTAGTTGATGGAAAGATCGTCTCCGATATTTCTTTTGTAAATCCCAATATGGTGAAGGCTATTGAATTTATTGATGATGCGGGTGCAACAATGTGGGGAGTGCAGGGAGGAAACGGAGTGCTTAAAATAACTTTAAAATAACTTCCAGTTATCTGGATTTTCTGTGTGCCAGAAGCCACACAAAGAATCCGCTGAACAATACCATCAGCACACAAATCCCTGCAAACGGGATGTACAATAGATAAAGCATACCGATAAAGGGTTCAAGAATCCGTCCGGTATGGATTTCAAGGGAGAGATTCCATAAGGAAATGGGGGAATTTTCCTTGATTTCCTGGGGCATATCCCAAACATCTAAATGATTGACTGGTGTTATTCCGGAATTGTAATCAAATACCCATTGCCGGTTTTGGATGTCCCTGATGTAACCCGCTATCATATTGTTAGATACGGGACGTGCCATTCCGGTTGGAGCCTGGTAACCATTTCCGGTAAAGAAATCCGCCACCTCGCCAGTCTGCAGGTTCCAGACATACATTCCTGAAAAGGAACCTACAAGATATTTTGAGGCACCCAAAGGTTCCAGTACATTGCAACCCATCAGACTGACCGGCGGTTGCGAATCAAACAGAACCATCGGTTTCGACCGGTTAGCATCTGTTGCATAAAAACCCTGTGAAGTTGAAAAGACAAAGACCTTCAATTGAGGGTTCCAGGTGCCCCGTCTCAATTTGTCGTTCCACGGATTGTCATTGTCGAGATGGGAACCGGGAATAATGCCGACAGTGCTGTTGACGATCGGGATCAGCAACGGCGGACGCAGAAAGACACCTGCGGTTGTATTGATAAACAGGAATAAAACAAATGCATAGCCCAATATATTGTGCCAGCGTAGATTGCTACGGTAGGTTTTTGGTAGGTTGCCTGATCTTCCTTTGAGCCTTTTTCTGCGCCTTATCAGTTTGGGAAGGAGAAAATGAAGCAGACCCGTAACCGAAAGGGTGATGGTCACAATTCCCAATAAATCGACAACCAACTTGCCCGCAATTCCAAAAAGTTCACCACTGTGCAATTCCCACAAAGTCGTAAACAACCCGGCACTTCGGGTATAACCTTCCGGAGCAGGAAGATTGATAACCTTGAAATCCTTTAAATTGAATGTTTTGATCAGATTGTTACGGCTAAGGATCATCAGGGTATCCTGTTTAAGGAAAAGATCGATTAACCTCAATTCTTCAATAGGAAGTTGTACTGCCTGCCATTTTGTTTCCAGTTTACTGCGTTGGAATAACCCAAACTGAGTAGCGGCAACCAATTTGTCCTTAAACTGGATGAGTTGATTGACTTTCCGGTTGTCGATCCCTTTTGGAAATCCCTTATTATAATCAATGTAGCCATTCTGAGTTTTGATCCACACCCCAATATTTCCAAAGAATAGTATTGAATCTGTGTTCAAGCTGAACCCTCCACGAACAGCAGCCTGGTTCCAGTTTTTGTATTCATAACTACCGGGCATCCATTTCCGGGAGATGTCGACTCCCGAAAAAAGATTGCGGTGGTTCATTACAATGCCTGAAAAGGCGAAATGGATCGCAAAAACAGCAATGATGATTCCCGGCCACTTGTGCAGCTTACGAAATGTCGAAATTACTTTTTTACGATCCATGATTCAATCTTAAATTACGATCCTTTTAATTAAAGCGGCTGGTGACTGGCAACTGGCGGCTGGCCGTTCGGAAACTAGCGGCTGGCTACTGGCAACTGGCTGTTCGTAATCCAAATCTAAATCCTGCCTCTGTATTTAAACCGCTACACAATACGGTGTGAGAAAACCAAAAATAAAAATGACTTGTTCGGAATAGATAATAATGTTTTCAGCACTTGCAGCTAAGCCAGTTGCCAGTCGCCTGCAGCCAGTCGCAAATTTTAAATTTCCCACCATCTCCAAGTCACTCAGTCCCTGCTTCCCTTCTCCAGGCTCCATCCAAATTTGAGCCCAAAGATAAACCAAACCAACGAAACGGTTCCGGCGGCAAAGATCGTATCCCCAATCACACGCATCCATTTTAAAGTGACCATTGCTGGCTGTTGCATGAACTCGGCTGAACGGGCATACCACAATCCATCACGGACACTTGCAACTGTTTGTGCCAAACCAATCGGCAAGACGCTGAAAAGGACCATCGAAGCCAGACCAATATTGATCGACCAGAAGGCAAATTTAATCCATTTGGATTTCCAGACTACTGTTTTGTTCATATCTCGCAGGACAAACAACATCAAGCCGATCCCCAACATTCCATAAACACCAAACAAAGCGGTATGTCCATGAACTGCTGTTGTGTTCAAACCTTGCATATAATAAAGTGCTACCGGTGGGTTGATCAGGAATCCGAAGATACCCGCCCCAACCAGGTTCCAGAAGGCAACTGCGATGAAACAATAAATCGGCCATTGATAGGCTTTTATCCATTCCGAACTGCGACTGATCTTTAGATTATCAAAGGCTTCAAACCCCATTAATACAAGTGGAACGACTTCCAGTGCACTGAAAGTTGCCCCTAATGCCATTACAGCCGTAGGTGTGCCTGTAAAGTAAAGGTGGTGGAAAGTTCCCAGAATTCCGCCTGCCAGAAAAACAACTGTCGAGAAAAGCACGGCAGAAGTGGCAGTTTGGGGTTTTACAATTTTCAACCTCACAAACAGGAACGCGGTAATCACAGCGGCAAATACTTCAAAGAACCCTTCAACCCAAAGATGGACAACCCACCAGCGCCAGTATTCGGCAATGGCCAGATTTGTTTGACGGCCCCACATTAAACCGGCACCATAAAAAGCTGCGATGGCTATTGTAGAAATCAGGAACATCAGCAAGAGGTTGCGGTTTTCAGATTTCTGCTTCAAGGCTGGCCAGATTGCACGGCCCATCAATAACAACCAGATAATCAACCCAGTGAAAAGGAATATCTGCCAGAAACGGCCAAGGTCAACATATTCGTAACCCTGATGACCGAACCAGAAATTCTGTACAAAACCCAGCTTTTGCATAACACCCATCCACTGACCTGCCAATGAACCAACAACAATGACAAGTAAAGCGAGAAACAGGAAGTTTACCCCTAATCGCTGAAAGCGTGGTTCATGTCCCGAGATTGCAGGCGCATAATACAATCCCGTTGCCAACCATGAAGTCGCAATCCAGAAGATCGCAATCTGGACATGCCAGGTACGCGAGATGGAATAGGGTAGCCAATCAGACAAAGGAATGCCATATAACGCTTGTCCTTCAACGCCATAATGCGCAGTAATCACACCCATAACAACCTGAGTAAGGATCAGAAGCGAAACAGTCCAGAAATATTTCAACGTCGCCTTTTGTGAAGCGGTTTGAACAGAATGTAACTGAGGATGTTTGATTGGAAATACCTCATCCTCCTCATCTCGTTTTTTTGCATAGTACCAAACCATCATCCCAATACCGGCAAGGAGCATGATCACACTAAATCCGGTCCAGAGCAGCAGTTCACCCGTGGGACGGTTGCCCACCAGTTCTTCGGCTGGCCAGTTGTTTGTATAGGTGATCTTTTGATCTGGACGTTGAGTAACACAAGCCCATGATATCCAAAAGAAGAAAGCGTTCAACTGACGGACCCGTTCGGGATCTTTCAAAGAATTTAGCGGGATGCTGTAGGCATCGCGAAGTTTTGCAAGGGCCGGATCGTTTGTAAATAAGCCACCGTAAAACGAGGTATTGCTTGCAATCGCTTCGGCACGGACATCAGAAACAACCAGTGTTTTTGATTCTGTATTGTAATTGTTGTTTCGTAATTCATTCTGAAGGTGAATTTTCAAACCAGCCTGAAGTTCCCCATTTAGTTTGTCATATGGCATGGAGTCTTTTTGCAGCGAAAATTTGTTGAGCATAAAAACTGCTTCCTTGTGTAGCCAATCGGCACTCCAATCGGGTGCCTGGTACGCCCCATGTCCCCAAACTGTTCCAATTTCCTGTCCACCAAGTGATTGCCAAACATTCTGACCATCTTTGATGTCCTGTCCTGTAAACAGCAGTTTGCCACCTGCGGTCATCACCTTATCGGGGATGGGTGGTGCCTGACGGTAAATCTCGCGGCCGTAATAGATCAAAACGGCAAACGAGATCGTCATGACCAACATAAAACTAATCCAAAGTTTTTTTACATTCATTGTTTGATTGATTAATTGATACTTAATAGAATAATTGCTTCTGGTGGCTGGCAACTGGCGGCTGGCTGTTGCAAACTAGCGGCTGGCAACTGGCGGCTAGCTGTTCATAATTCAGAAAATAATCCTGCCTTTACACTTAAACCGCTACGCAATAAGGATTGAGAAAACCTAAAACCAAAAGAGAGTTACTTGGAATATAAAATTACGCTTTCAGCACATGCAGCTCAGCCAGTTGCTAGTTGCCGGTTGCCAACTCGCGTTGTTCCATATTCACCGCTGAACCTTCAAGGTTCCATCAACCCTCAAGGTATTTAAGAGCGAGCTTTTCGATACGGGCCAGATAACCCTCCTTTGAATTGTTGGATACAATCTGGTTTTCAATCTCTGCAAATTGTGTTACCAACGATTGATGATCGGCAGTGGAAAGTGCAGTGTCTGCCATCCTGAAAAGGATATTGTTCTCTTTAGCAATGTGATTGGTCAGCAATTCACCATAACCAAGCATATTTTCGTAAATGGCTTTAATCGCAAATGAATCACCGTTTTTTAATAGACCAATATTTTCGGCCATCCCTTTGACGAAGTTCCGACCCTGGGCATGATCACTCAACATTACGGCAATCGGGCCCTGTGTCATTGAGAAACCGCGTTCGGCCATACGTGGAAACAGTAATGACTCCTCTTTGGCATGGTGAAGTCCATCTGCAAAATTTCGGATCAGATCTACAACTTCTTCCAAATCTTCAATTATTGGAGTCTTTGTTGTCATCCTTTCCATTACATCAATCAGTTTCAGAATTGAAACATGGTCGTTTTCGAGATTCTTAGTTGCATATTCCATTTTATTGATATTTAAATCCGGTGCAATATTAAACAAAATTCTATTAAAAGACTAAAAGGTCTTTTAATATTTTGCAATTTTTTATTGTTATTTTTGCATGGAACAAATACAAATGATAAAACCATGTTCAACAAGGAGACAGAGTATGCCCTAAGAGGGCTGGTTTATGTTCAGGTTCAGAATCTTAAAGGTTTAAAGCCAGGAATCGTGGAGATTTCTCAGGAGATCGATGCCCCCTTGTTTTATACAGGAAAAATTATGCAGAGGTTAGTAAAACAAGGATTTTTGTTATCAATGAAGGGTAAAAACGGGGGATTTTTCTTTGATGAAAAGAAAGATGACCTTCCTATAAGGAATGTTATTCAAGCTATCGAAGGGGAAAAAACCTATTCAGGATGTGGTTTTGGGTTGAAACATTGTGATGATCTCCGTCCTTGTCCCTTGCATGAACAATACGCGCCGATCCGCAATTCAATCAACGATCTGATTACAAACAACACGGTACAAAGCCTCGCCCGGGCTTTCAAGGTAGGTGGAGACCTTTTGCCGGGTAGGTTGAAAAGTTAGAAAAAACGAAACCAAACCACCTTTCAAAAAATATATGGTCTCCCTTCCCGTGCTGAGATATAAATAGCCAGAACGATCTCAACAGCTTTTCTTGCTTCCTGACCATTGATTTCAAATGGTTTATCAAATTCTAAAGCTTCTATAAATGCAGATATGTTTTTTGCATGAGGTTCAAAAGGGATAGCACCAGGATCGGATACTCCCCCTCCTCCCTCAATCTGGTTGAACCGGTCAAAAATTTCTTGGTCAGCTTCAGTTTGATCAGCAAATTGCCAAACCTTAAAACTGTTTTCCACCTGGATAACGGTCCCTTTTGTTCCTGTAATTTCGATACGGCGAAACTGTCCCGGAAATGAAGCCGTAGAACCGTAAATTACGCCCAGAGCATTGCTTTTAAATTTTAAAACAGCAACTCCTGTATCCTCAGCCTCAATCGAATGGCCAAGAGTGACGGTATATGCCTGCAATGAATCAACGGGTCCCATAAGATATTGAAGCATATCAATCATATGGATTGCCTGATTCATC
>JBAXWR010000320.1:0-7898 GCA_037128295.1 Mariniphaga sp. | reverse complement strand
TTGAAACCAGGGGTTCCACCCCACGGAAACAGGGATCAAAAATGATCGTTTATGAAATTTGACTGATGATAAAGTGTCACCATTATTGGATTCGAAATTTGATAATATAAAATCATTCTATTATATCAAAAACACAAAGAAAGAAGTTGAGTCTTTTCTAAGTAGTAAACAAGATGCCCTTAAAAAAATATATTTGAATTTCCTTTTAACTAAATTAACCTTCTCAGTATTAACTATTTCTGGAGAAAATGCTTTAGACCAGGCTTATACATTTTTTGATGGCCTAAATAGTAAAGGAAAGGGATTAAATGATTTTGATTTATTGAAAGCTCATCATTTGATGTTTATTCCAGAAGAGGAAGAATCACTTGCCAGAATTCATAATGATTATTGGCAAAAGAATGATCAAAAACATGGAATGTTATTTAGTTCAATTCTACGAAGAATAAGAATGTGGAGTAGGGGTAAAGAGCGTGATGACAAATCAGATAGAAACGACTTTTATGAGTTTATTTCGGCTGTTGAACCAAATGAAATAGAGCAAAGCGAACATCTTTTTAATCGTTATATGCAACCTAATGTTTTTCATTCTTGGCATCGAGAGAATGATGAGGTTGTGTTGAATATGAAATACCCACAACATAATATGGAATCCTTATTGCCTATGGAAATTCCACAAACGATCGAAGGCGGAGATGCATTTTTTCTTTACGCTAAAAGGTATCACGAAATGTTTGACACATTGTTTGGTAGTTCTGAAAAGAAATCATCTCCAATAGATTACGCTTATGAGCTTGCAAAATCAATCAATAACGAATATTTATCCATGGCATTTAAAGCAGTTGTGTTGCTCTATTATGACAAATTCGGAGAGCAAAGACTGATTGAGGTTGCAACTTGTACAGAACTGATTATCTCAAAAATCAGATTTGTATGGGGTAAGGAACGACCCAGTCCCGTTCGAATTGAAGGAACCTTAAGTAGAGTAAAGGATAAAAATCTAGTTCCGATTGTTTTAAATTCCACCATTTCATCGCATGTTGTAACACAATTGAATGCGACTATTACCACATTACCAAGAGATTATAAAATTACGAGGAATAATGGTAAAGAGAGCGAAAGTCCAACAATAAAAAATTACAAAGAGGGTTTAACCATCTTTTACCATAAAAATAAATCAAAGATTAAAAATCTTCAAATACTGGAAAAAATCAATACAATTTACAACTTAAATAAAAACAATTGAATATGAGTACAATAGATACAAATGCATATACACCACATAATATTAAAGAAATTAGATTTCGCATTCCTCTTTATCAACGTCCTTATGCTTGGGAAGAATCACAGGTAAAGCAATTACTAAGGGATTTGAATGACCAATTTGAAAAAAAAGAACCAAATGGAAAGTATTATATCGGAATATTGAGTATTGGTAAAACGGAATCGAATGATGACCTTTACGATTTAATCGATGGCCAGCAGCGAATAACAACATTAATACTTATTGGGAGGGTTTTATCCAAAGTTGATCCGGATTGGAATATTTTTTTAGATGATCGTTTGGATTTATATGGAAGGGACGAAGATAAGAAATTCTTGAAGAACCTGGACCAATCTTCAAAGCCAAACGCCAAAATGGTCGAGGCGGTTAAAACCATTAATAAGTTTATGGAAGGATTAGATAATAAAATTGCATTTTCAAAATATATCTTTAGAAATGCCGCCTTTTTCTTATCGGAAGTTCCTAAAGATTTTACCTTAATCGAAAAAAATTTACAATTTGTGCGAATGAATAATCGAGGCAAACAACTTGAAACTCACGAAATTTTAAAAATTAAACTTGCATCGAAAATAATAAACAGCATAAATCTAAGAGCATATTTTGTAAAGGAATGGAATCAGATTTCCCAACTTGGTTGTGTCGAGGATAATAACCCAATAGATACTTCAAAATCCTTATTTGAATTATTAAAAACCGACTTTAATTCAAAAGAAGAACCCAAAGAGAGTGAAATATTCTACCAATCAATAACATCATTCCCCGAGTTTTTATTGATTGCTTTAGCAAGGTTTAATTATGGAAATGACCAAGAACCATATTATCTTGATGTTTCTCAACGCAAAGATAAATTACTTGAAGAATTTGGCTTTGGAGAAAAAAAAATTGCTTTCGTATGGGATGATAATTTAGTGAGTATGTTTTTAGATTTAATAAAAGATCAATTTATTATTTTCGACAATTTTTTTATTAAGAGGGACAGAAGTGAAACTTTTAAATTTAAAAAGGTTGAAAATAAAGAATTTTTTAAATCCAATGATGGTGGGGGTATTGAAAAGCTTAAAGTTTTCCAATCGTATTTAAATGTAAGTAGAGAAACACATCTTTGGTTAAAGGATGCCTTTAATTATTTCAAAATCGATAATAGTGCAATTCCAGAAAATATAGATGCATCTGCTTTTTTGATTAAATTAAAGGAGATTGATAATGAAACCAATCGAAACACAAAAAGTATTTCACTTAATTATGAGGGGAGAGTCCGCTATTGGTTTTGGCGTTTGGACTATTATCTATGGGAAGATAGGTCTAAATTTTTCAAAGATAATAAGGACATGTTGAAAGTAGCAGACAAATTTGTATTCCGCTCAAATCGTTCAATCGAACATATCTCACCTCAAAAGCCCAAAAGCAATAGTAGTGTTAATATTGGCAATAAGCTAAATAGGTTTGGAAATATGGCGATGATTTCGTCAGAACAAAATTCCACTTTGCAAAATGAGTCTTTTGAAGTAAAACGAGCCCATGTTGAATCATTTGTCAAACAAAGTAAAATTGGAACAATTGAAAGTTTGAAACTGCTTAAAATCTTTGATTATATAACCTGGGATGAAAAGAATTTAATAGTTCATGGCAATGAAATGGTAAAGATATTAATCAATTCATTTCCAGAAAAATATAAATTTATAAGAGATTGTTTAACCGAAAATATCATAGTTGATGAAAAGTAACAGTCAATTAATCATTTAATTGATGTAGAAACTTTTAGTATATACAAAATTACTCAAAACCATGAAAATAAACGAATTGTCAATTTCTGATTTAAAATTACTAGAAATATATAATCGGGCAATAAAGAGTTTCGAATTATAACCGAAACCGGAGAAAACAATCCTTACTTTTCTCCGGCTTTTTTTTCTTTTTTGAGTCCGACGTTCTTTGGCTTACCTCCCTCCTACCTTTGCCCAAAAAAGAATGCTATGGAAAAGACCTAAAAACAATGGGTGCTGCAAAGTGTTGAAAATGTGCATGAAACAGCAAAAGAAAGTCGATTGGCTGATGACTTGTTTGAGAAAATGGATATCGATTTGATCGGGCTTTCGGGCTTTTTCAATGGATCAAAGATGCAGGCATTTTTTTTACCAACGTATTCGTGCTGAACTACAAAGGCGACACCGTTGAACTCATCACAATTTGTGATAAGCTTCGATTGGCTCGGCTACCCTGTTGAAAGTTGCATTTTCATCCGCGAGAACGACATCAATTTCAGCCTGACCGAATCCTGCCAATGGTTTAAACTCGATCGAAGGTGCTTTTCCAATTGCCAACGAAATCTCTATCAGCTTTTTTAGGGTATAGTTGAATTCGCCTTTCATTATTTGGGAAATATACCCTTTTGATACGCCGAGCTGCTTCGCCAATTGGGTTTGGGTTAAGTTGTTATCTTTCAGATAGGCAGCTACCTGACGGAAAATCTCATTTTGAATGGTTTCGAGCCAGTACTCAGGTGTTTGTACTAATTCATTGTATTTTAACATGTTGTCTTGTTTTTTGATCGAAATACTCATTTTTTAATCGACGAAAATGTTTGATATCTCTATCTTGCGTTACCTTTTTACCGCAGGACACAATGACCCTTCCAGTATTCTTTTCATGAAAAAGATAAATTTAATGCAAAGATATTCAATTGCCAATAAGGTTTAATCGCATTCCCAACCCTATTTTCATATATAGCCTGCGCCATCTTTTGGCTTACTTACATTCTAATTTTGTCAAAAAAAACAATGGGAAGTACCCGACAATTCACTTCAGACGAAATTCGCGATTACAGTAGTAAAATAGTGGAGTTCTCTTGGAGCGTATCACCTGGCAACCTCATGAACCTATTTGTAAATTATCCTGGAAAATTAATAATCATCGGAGGGAGACCTGCCATGGGTAAAACGGCTTTAATGATATCAATGATCAAAAGATGCCCTGAATATCCGTCACTTATATTTTCACCTGGAGAGTCGGCAAAACAGCTCACCGACAAATTTCATTTTATTTCAGAGGATCAACCTGAATTTTATATTTGTGATTCCAAGGAGATTGATTTCGATCTGATTAGCTTAATCCTTAAATATCAGCAAATAACATCACCTGTAAAGATCGTATTTATTGATTACCTTCAATTACTCCCCTATCCCGACACTGACCTTTTGAATCGGTTAAAGCAACTTGCTAAAGAATTTGAGGTTCCAATTGTTGTTTTCAGTCAGCTAAATAAAAGTGTAAACGAATATCCGTTAACCAGTCCTGCCCTCAGTAGTTTTCCCCCTCGCCGACTTGATGTCAGCGTTGCAGATGAAATCTATTATCTGGTGAGACCCGATTTTTATTCCATCAAAAAAAATGTTGACAGTGATTTTCTGAAAGTCATGGCCATATTGAAGGGTGTCAAAGGGAAGTATCAGGGATTTAGTTTTGTGATGGAATTTGATAGTAAAAATCGGGAATTTATGGCTTTTAAATAATTTACAATTCAACTGCCAATATTTTGGAGAAATAATTTTTTCTCAATTATTGACTTTTATATCCAATCCGTTTGCGCTGACTTTGTGCTGTTGCCTGTTTATCTTTTTGTAGGAGGAAATTTATAGCATCATAGACATTTTTAAATTGGGTGTCGTACTTGCTTTCAAGTAAGGAAAGTTTTTCAATTAAATCATTGTGCGATAATGCATTCTGTCTGACAATTACAAAAGTTCTCATTATTGCAATATTAACATCTATAGCTCTATATGAATTAAGTATGCCACTTAGCATAGCCACTCCTTGTTCTGTAAAGGCATAAGCCATTGCGGAGATATTTCTTTTGATCGGCAGTGCGGTCACAAAATGTGACCGCATACTCATCCACTCTTCAAAAGTGATCCGAAACATGAAGTCCTCAGGAAACCTTTTAATGTTCCTTTTCACTGCTTGGTTGAGAACTTTTGTCTCCACCTCGTAGAGTTCGGCAAGATCAAAATCCAGCATCACTTTTTGACCACGGATTTCGTAAATTTTGGTTTGAATATTCGTAATTTCAGTCATAGGTGGATATTTTTATAAGTTAATGATTCATAAATAGTTAAATCAATGAACGATAAAAGAGTTTTTCAGCTTTTATATCCAATCCGTTTCCTCTGTTTTGTGCAATTGCATGATTGTCATTTTGAACTAAGAAATTGATCGCATCGTAAACGTCCTTAAACTGCTGATCGTATTTGCTTTCGAGTTCCAAGAGCTTAGAAGTTAAATCTTTATGCGACAATGCATATTGCCTCATATAAACAAAGGCACGTACAATTTGAATATTCACCTCAATCGCTTTATCAGAATTTAGTATGCTGCTTAACATTGCAACTCCCTGCTCAGTAAAAGCAAATGGCATATACCTTGTTCCTCCCCTTGTGTTTGAGGTGCTAAAATTGCACCTCAAAGATTCCCATTCAATGGTGGTTAATTCAAACATAAAATCGGATGGAAACCTCTTAGTGTTTGCACAGACTGTTCTTTTCAGGTATTTTGTTTCCGTTTCATAGAGTTCGGCAAGGTCAAAATCCAGCATCACTTTTTGCCCCCGGATTTCGTAAATCTTGGTTTGGATATTTGTGATTTCAGTCATTGCTATATTTTATATATATTATTGATTCACTATTAGTTAAGACAATTAGAAACATAAGCAAATTTCAACTCTTATATCCAATCCGTTTTCGCTGTTTTTGCGTAGTAGCCTGATTGTCCTTTTGCAGCAAGAAATTGATCGCATCGTAAACGTCTTTAAATTGCTGATCAAATTTGCTTTCGAGTTCCAATAGCTTAGAAGTTAAATCCTTGTGAGATAACGCAAATTGCCTCATAAAAACGAAGGCACGGATAATTTGGATATTAACCTGAATAGCTTTTACACTTTTCAATACACTCGAAAGCATCGATACACCTTGTTCGGTGAAGGCATAAGGTAAATACTTGGCATATTTTCCCCTTCCAGTTTCTAAGGTCACAATTTGTGACCTTAGAGAATTGTACTCATCCCTTGTAATCTGGAGCATAAAATCTGAAGGGAATCGGTCAATGTTCCTTTTCACGGCTTGGTTGAGAACTTTTGTCTCCACCTCGTAGAGTTCGGCAAGGTCAAAATCCAGCATCACTTTTTGACCCCGGATTTCGTAAATCTTGGTTTGGATATTTGTGATTTCAGACATAAGTTAAAATTTTAATAAGATAATGATTCATAATTAGTTAATATAATAAGCGAAAAAAGGATCTTTCAACTCTTATATCCAATCCGTTTTCGCTGTTTTTGCGCAGTAGCCTGATTGTCCTGTTGAAGCAAGAAATTGATCGCATCGTAAACGTCTTTAAATTGCTGATCGTATTTGCTTTCGAGTTCCAATAGCTTAGAAGTTAAATCTTTATGTGATAACGCAAATTGCCTCATATAAACAAAGGCTCGGATTATTTGAATATTTACCATTAAAGCTTTTTTGCTTTTCAAAACACCTGACAACATGGCTACACCTTGTTCCGTAAATGCATATGGAGTAGTGGGACTAAACTTCACTCCTTCGGCGAGGTTATCACAAATTGTGATAACCTCCAGCCATTCCACTTTTGTAAGTTGAAACATAAAATCAACAGGAAACCTGTCAATGTTTCGTTTTACAGCTTGCTTTAATGCCCTATTTTCAACCTCATAGAGTTCGGCATGGTCAAAATCCAGCATCACTTTTTGACCCCGTATCTCGTAAATCTTGGTTTGAATATTTGTGATTTCAGTCATGGGTTTATATTTTATAAGTTAATGATTCATAAAATATTTATTCATTCCATACCCTAAATTTACGAAAAAAAAATATAAACTTTCGGCCAATGTTTACCATCAAACGTATGCCGGGGGTTTAATTTGCGGCATTTGAATAATTATTTTATCTACGCCACCCTTTGTCCTACGTCCCTCCTACCTTTGCAAAAAAATGAAATTTATGGAAAAGACCTTAAAACAAAGGGTGCTGCAAAGCATTGGAAACGTGCATGAAATAGCAAAAGGAAGTCAATTGGCCGATGACTTGTTTGAAAAATTAGATAGCGACCTGACCGGACTTTCCGGATATTTTGAAATATCCAAAATACAGGCATTTCTACTTGCCAATGTATTCGTTTTGAACTACAAAGGCGACACTGTCGATCTAAACGACCTGGTCAACTATTTTGGTTGTAATCCAATAAGACTACTGGAGCTTAGCGATGATTTTGATGTGTTGTATTCCAAAAGGTTACTGCTGAAACATGCATCGAGGAACAGGACAAAGATCATTTTCAGGAAAAACCAGTTTATCGTGAACGAGAAAATTGCGGAATCCATTCTCCATAATTTGCCAATGCCGGAATTTGAGAAAATGAATTTTGGAAATCTTGTGGAACTGCTCGAAGAACTTGACAATTTGGCCAGGCGAAGGGAAGATGGGGAAATTTCAGCCTGTGAATTGCTTGACCGGACGAAATCAATTATTGAAACCAACCTGCACCTCCCGTTTATCCGGAAAATCAATGACCTGTGCCTAAAAACTTTGGATGCCTATTTTTACTATCA
>JBAXWR010000032.1:0-41550 GCA_037128295.1 Mariniphaga sp. | reverse complement strand
TTTGGGCCGACAGTCAGGCATGGATTTTAATGGCTGCTGTAATTTATGTCATTGCGGCGATTTTTTCAAGAGGGGTTGAAATCCAAAACGAAAACGATTTAACAGTTTAAGCCATGCCAATCATTGTAAATTTGGATGTAATGATGGCAAGGCGAAAGATGTCACTTAATGAGCTATCAGAAAAAGTTGATTTAACTTTATCCAATCTTTCCATTTTAAAAACCGGAAAAGCAAAAGCAATCAGGTTTACCACCCTCGAAGCGATTTGTAATGCATTGGACTGTCAACCGGGCGACATTCTGGAATACAAAGAAAATGAGAAAAAAACAACGATCAGCTAACAGCGGTTTGGGTTTGCAGGTTCCCAACAAGAATAGATTATAGCAGTCCGTTCGGACACCCTACAGTATCGATAAAACATGTACGCATTGAGTTATACAAAAAGTCTTTTGCTAATTTGGATATTTTGAGAATAGTTTACCTTTACGGTTATGTTTCAGCCTTGATGAAAAATTAATGCGATGGGAACAGAACCCAAAAATGAGAGAAATATGCCAATTGGTTAAGA
The DNA here is from genome assembly GCA_037128295.1 of Mariniphaga sp. Classification (GTDB taxonomy): domain Bacteria; phylum Bacteroidota; class Bacteroidia; order Bacteroidales; family Prolixibacteraceae; genus JAAFHB01. The sequence goes on along the minus strand of JBAXWR010000032.1, from coordinate 40,982 downwards.
TATTGATAATATCACCACTTATGAAAACAATTGAAATACTTGATGAAGAAGACATTACTTTGGGAATTGATGAAGTGGATAAGGATAAAATCAAATATGTTTTTTTAGATAAAGTTTATTCAAAACTTAAAAGTTTATGGATAATATCGGATCCTTATATTCAGGACTATTCTTTGCATTTTGAAGGTGCAAAATTTGATGTTCCAAATTTAAAAGAATTTTCCCTATATGGTAAATTTGCTTTAAGTATTTTCCAAAATACAAGTGAAGATTTTCTATGTGCTCCGCTTCTGGAAGAAATGTATATTGGGGAGACTGGGATTGAATTTTTGCCTGGATTTCTTAAAAAAAATAAATCGTTAAAATCCCTAACTTTTCGTCATGGTGACCTTATAGAAATACCGGGTGAAATATTTGAGATGGAAAATCTTCAAAGATTAAGTTTCTATTCTATAGAAAAAATCAGAATAATTCCGGATGAAATAAAGAAGCTTACAAACCTTGTTCATTTTAATTTATGGGGAGCGTCAATTGAATATCTTTCACCAGAACTTTTTCTTTTGCCTAAAATAAAAGAAATTGATCTTTGCTTTTCTCGCTATTCTCCAACATCTGAGGTAATCGAGGCATGTAACAAATTTAAAGAAAAAAATAGTCTGAGTTCTAGTCCTTGGGATTGGTGCAAATTCACATAGAAAATTTATCTATGACTGAAAACACACAATAAGATACTGCGACTAACGAACTTACAGCCGGGAATGCGAGTTTCTTATGCATATATTCTCAACAATTATGATATAAAACTAAATATTAAAATGGAAGAATTCGGAAGTCTTAATGGTCTTCAGGTTTTAGTAGTAAATGACAGTCAAATTAATAGGGTAATTTTGACTAATATACTGAATCGCTGGGAGATTCTTGTTAATACTGCAGAAAATGGAGCAATTGCGATAGAGAAGGTTTCAAAAGACCTATATGATGCAGTATTAATGGATATTGAATTGCCCTACATGCAAGGTTATGAAGTTGCAAGTACCATTAGGGCTAAAGGGGGCGAATACTTCCGGAATCTTCCAATTTTGGCACTAACTAGAATGCCAGAACTCGAAAAAATCGAAGCTTGCGGAATGAATGGTTATATTATTCTTACTGATTTGGAGCGATTTCATAAGGTACTGTCAACTTATTTAAAAAAGTAAGGGACAACAATCGGTCTTCCCGGTGGGTGTTGACCATTATACGATGCCAATTAGCTACCAAAAAAGGGGCAAAACAGACTTTTTCAGGTAGTCGATTTTTATTTGGCACTCAGGGTTGATGGATTTCCTGTTTTTTAATTAGTTTTGTCGCAGAAAAATTAAGGGGTGCCTGAATAATACGGGCTGAGATCAAACCCATCGAACCTGTCCGGGTAATGCCGGAAAGGGAACATGAAAAATCATTTTTATTTCAGAATATTCCCTCTTGAAATTTCTTAATATTAACTATTTAGAAATGAGGCAAATAAGTTTATTGCTTGTCTTACAGTTGTTTGCTGTAACGACTTACGCTCAGTTTTCCTTGTCGGGAACTGTAAAAGATGAAAAAGGTGAAGTACTGAGCGGTGCGAGTGTATCGCTGGGAAATACTTACCGTGGAACAATCGCAGGGGCGAACGGTGACTTCAAATTTCCAAACCTCAAAAAAGGTAAATATACCCTATTGGTCACATTTATCGGTTACCATAATTATACCAAAGAAGTTCAATTGGAACAATCAGAATATCTGAACCTCGTAATGGAACCTGTAAGCATTTTAACTGAAGAAGTGTTGGTTTCTGCTTCGCGTGCCGGGCAAAAATCTCCGGTTGCCTATACAACCCTTGGGAAAGAAACCATTCAAAAATCGAACCTTGGACAGGATATCCCTTATCTTTTGAATTACACCCCATCGTTTGTGGCCACTTCGGATGCCGGTAATGGGGTTGGTTATACCAATTTCAGAATACGCGGGACCGACCTGAACCGGATTAATGTCACAGTCAATGGAGTACCCATGTCCGATTCCGAATCGCATAGTACCTATTTTGTCGATATTCCCGATCTGGCCACCTCTACCGAAAATATCCAGGTCCAGAGGGGTGTCGGCAACTCTACAAATGGAGCCGCTGCATTTGGTGCAACAATCGATCTGCAAACCAGTAAATTAAAGCCTGAGTCTGCAGTTCGTTACAGCTCATCGGCAGGTTCTTTCAGTACATTCCGGAACAATCTTTCTGTCGGAACTGGATTGATTGGCGATAAATTTGCCGTTGACGCTTCTTTATCAAAGGTGTCTTCTGCCGGATTTATTGACAGGGGTGCCTCGGACCTGAAATCGTATTTTGTCTCTGCCGGGTATTTTACAACGAATACCATTTTAAAGGCAACTCTTTTTTCAGGGTTTGAGGAGACCTACCAGGCATGGAACGGTGTCCCATCCGTAAGGCTCAACAATGACCTTGCCGGGATGCAGAAGTATGAGGACGATTACCTCTATACCCATGAACAGACGCAGAACATGATCAATTCAAATAGCCGTACCTACAATTTATATACCTATGAAAATCAGGTGGACCATTATCAACAGGATCATTATCAACTCCATTTTTCGCACAAGTTCAATTCTTCATTTAACCTGAATGCTGCTGCTTTTTATACCTATGGCAGAGGTTATTATGAGCAATATGAAACAGATCAGAAGTTTGCCGACTACCAATTGCCAAATCCGGTGATCAATGGATTGACGATCACAAAGACAGACCTGATCCGTCGCAAATGGTTGGACAATGATTTTTATGGCACAACCTTCTCATTAAATTACCATAAAGGAAGCAATACCCTTAATATTGGAGGTGGTGCGAATGTTTATGACGGCCGCCATTTCGGAAAGGTGATCTGGGCGAAAATTGCCGGCGATGCCAAATATGACCATGAATGGTACCGCGGGACAGGATTGAAAAAGGATGATAACTTTTATACGAGGTACAATTACGAATTTTCGGAAAGGCTGAATGTCACAGCCGACCTTCAATACAGGTACATTGATTATCAGATTGATGGCCTTGATGATGATCTTCGGAACCTGAAGCAGGAACACAAATACAATTTTTTCAACCCTAAGGTTGGGATTTTTTATCTTCCGGGTGTCAATCAGGAGGCTTACCTGAGTTTTAGTAAGGCGAACCGGGAACCCAATCGCGACAATTTTGTCGATGCCGACCCGTCAGGAAAGCAGCCAACTTACGAATCGTTAAATGATTGTGAATTAGGTTATTCGTATAAATCATCAAATCTGATGATTGGAACCAACTTCTATTATATGGATTACAAAAACCAGTTGATCCTTACAGGTCAGATCAACGACGTGGGTTCTGCAATTATGACCAATGTCGATAACAGTTACCGGACCGGTATAGAACTGATGGCAGGGATTAAATTTCTTAAAGTCTTTGACTGGAATGTGAATATTACCCTGAGCAGGAACAAGATCAAGGGTTATACCGATTATCTCGAAGACTGGGACAATGGTGGGTTGATCGAGACTCAGATCGGAAAAACAGATATCGCCTTTTCGCCAACAGTTACAGGCAATAGCGTACTTTCGTTTAAACCTGGTAAAAAATTGGAAATCAGCCTTCTATCCAACTATGTTGGCAAACAGTACATCGACAACACTTCAAGCAACGACAGGAAACTCGATGCCTATTTTGTGAACAACCTTAAATTTGACTACCAGTTGAAGCAAAACCTGTTTAAATCCGTCAAGCTTAATTTATTGATTAATAATATTTTTAATAAAGAGTACGAAAGCAATGCCTGGGTCTATTCCTATTTCTATAATGGGAAGCGGAATAAAATGGATGGTTACTTTCCCCAGGCAGGAACTAACTTTCTGGTTAGCGTGAACGTGGATTTCTGAGCTGGCAACTGGCGGTTGGCAACTGGCGACTTGCAGTTCGTGCCTGTATGTGGTAATTGCTCCAAATAGAAATAGAACTTTCTGCGACGATCAGCGATATATGGGGGAGATTTTTACTTCATTTTCGCGTAGGTCACGCAGATTTTCGCAGAGCATTAAATATTTCGTAAAATTGCAGAAAATCTTAGCTTTGTAAAAAAAACGAATTATGGGAGATTTATTTCAGCAGGTCCTTACGTGGTACATGGAACACATTACTTATTGGAGTGTATTTTTACTGATGGCGATTGAAAGTACGATTATTCCGTTTCCCTCGGAATTGGTCATTCCGCCTGCTGCTTTCAAGGCTGCAAATGGTGAGATGAATATTTTCCTTATCGTTTTTTCAGGTTCAATGGGAGCTGTTGCTGGGTCGTTGATTAACTATTACCTTGCTAAGTGGTTGGGAAATAAATTATTGCTCAAATTTGTGAATACACGTCTCGCACATATGATGATGATTGATCAGTCGGCCCTTGAGAAAACAGAAAAATATTTTTTAAAGCACGGTAAGACCTCAACTTTGATTGGCAGGTTAATTCCAGGAATACGCCACCTGATTTCCTTGCCTGCCGGACTTGCAGGAATGAAAATTAAAGATTTTGTGCTTTACACGGCAATTGGTGCAACAGCCTGGAATATCATACTTGCAATGCTTGGATATTTCTTCTATTCTCAGAAGGATCTGCTGGATAAGTATTATAAGGAATTGATTTACATTATATTGGCTCTTGGGGTAATGTATGTTATTTACCTGATCTACAATTCATTTAAAAAGGATAAGAAAAAGCAGGAACCTTCGTTATAAATCACTCATGGCGAATTATTTATTAATAAAAATAATAGAGCAGCGACATCAATCGCTGCTCTATTATTTTATTAAACTGTAAATCAATGCGATAACTAGGGAAGCAATTGAGCTAGCTTCTTAGCAAGCTCTTCGCCACGTAGGTTCTTGGCAATAATTTTACCTTCCTTGTCAAGTAAAAGTGCAAATGGGATAGCCTGAACACCATATTTAACAGCCACCTCATTTTGCCAGTATTTCAGGTCCGAAACGTGATTCCATGTGAGTTGGTCGTCGGCAATGGCTTTTAACCATGCAGCCTTGTCACGGTCGAGCGAAACCCCTAGAATATCAAATCCTTTAGATTTATATTGGTTGTAAAGAGCTACAACATTTGGGTTTTCTTTACGGCAAGGCCCACACCATGAAGCCCAGAAGTCAAGTAAAACGATTTTTCCGCGCAACGACGAAAGGGTAAAAGGCTTCCCATCCGGTGTATTTTGTGTAAAATCGGGTGCAAGTCCACCACTTTCGGTAAGTCTCATCTTATCGGCTATCTTTGTGAGTTCTGACACATAAACCGAGGCACGGATTGAAGGATCCAGAAAAGCAACAAGTGTATCAATATCGTGGGCAGAAATTTCTGTTGCAAACTGCATCAATACGATTAGGGGTGAAACTGATGATTTCGGATGCTCACGGATAAAATTCTTTGAGTAAACCTTCTGATTGTCCATCATCGCTTCATAATCAATCTTGGCTTTCTTCATCCCGTCTTCATTGCCCGACTGCATGGCTTCGGTATATTTCTGCTGTAAACCCACAATCTCCTTGTTCATGTTTTTCAATTCATTGTTCAGGATTGAAAACTCGTCATTCGATTTTGACCCTGATACCACGGTTTTATCAAGGCTATCGGTATTGGCATCGACAGTAAGGTTGCCATTCTCAGCAAAAAACTGGGCAACCATTTGCTGTGGACCCATCGAGATCAATCGCAATTCGGGAATTTGGGTCTTCCCTTTTAATACGAATTTTTCTTTAACTATTTGAGCCGAGTCTTCTGTAACCCACCTTCCATCAACATATTTCAATAACCTGACTTCGCCGCTCGCCTTTCCTTTGATACTTCCCTTGATTACAAATCCCTCGGGTTTTGCACAGGAATAAAGCACTGTAAATGCCAATACGATAAATAGTAAATTTCTCATTGATAAATAATTTCGGTATTATGTGAATTTTCGTTAAATATTTTAGGGCAAAAGTATTAAAACAATTCAAATAAGGAATTGTTTGACCCATCAAGAATTTCAGGGATGATCTGATCAATTTGAGACCGGAACCATGCATTTCCTGGTGGATCAATTGTCCAGGAGATCTCGTGAAGTTTTTCAATTGGGAACTGTTCCAATACCTCAACAACACTTAATGGATTCACCCGTGAGATAAAAATCCACAGGAAGCCTTCCAAGGATATTAAGAATTTTGTCCTGAAGGGGATATAGTGTATTTATATAATAATCTTCTTGCATTGGTATAATAGGTGCGTCTTTGAACCGGAAAAAGCTTTTGAATAGCCCCATCGGTCAATAAAGCGACCAAATTTTGTTTGCCTACAAGCCTGATCAACTCATACCATCCCAGACTATTAAGGGCTTTAATGAAAACCAGGTCGTCGTTCTTAAAATAATCAACTGGATCGGTAAGTATTTTACCAACGATCTCAGCCCTTTGATTATCCGGGACATCCCAGAGCATTGCTTTCAATTTGACTTCCAATTCAATAGCCATTGTTTTTTTACAAATATATTTCCAATTATTTCTACTTATATCTATTTATTTCCAACTATTTCTAATTTATCTCAAAAACCACCATTTCCCTTCCCTACCGTCTTAAAATACTGATGGAGCAATTCATGTGCCGCCATAAACGAACTCATCCCATCGGTCAGCACAAGCTGTTCGTAGTGCGGTAGTTTGTGGCGTACCAAAGTATTTGAATAGAAATTGTGTTTTAGCGATTCGTTGATCGTTTCGTACATCCAGTAGCGGGCCTGGTCGTGACGTCGACTTTTAAAATAGCCATTCTCCTTTGCCATTGCAACATATGAACCTACTGTTTCCCAGACTTTGGGAACCCCGCTGCCTTCGATTGACGAGCAGGTCAGAACAGGTGGAATCCATCCTGATCCGGTTGGCGGAAAGAGGTGAAGCGCATTCCTGAACTGTGCAGCAGCCAGTTGGGCCCTTTCATAATTATCGCCATCGGCTTTGTTGATCACAATGGCATCGGCCATTTCCATGATACCACGTTTAATTCCCTGAAGTTCATCGCCAGCCCCGGCAATCTGGATCAACAGGAAGAAATCGACCATCGAATGGACCACCGTTTCCGATTGTCCGACACCAACGGTTTCGATAAAAATAGTATTAAAACCTGCTGCCTCGCATAAGATGATGATTTCTCTCGTTTTACGTGCCACCCCACCCAAAGAACCTGCCGACGGGCTTGGCCTGATATAGGCATTCGGGTCGGAAGAGAGTTCCTCCATGCGGGTTTTATCGCCAAGGATTGAGCCTTTCGAACGTTCGGAGCTAGGATCAATCGCCAGAACAGCCAGTTTGCCCCCAGCTTTTGTGATGTGCTTTCCAAGCGACTCAATGAACGTACTCTTTCCTGCCCCTGGTACGCCTGTAATGCCAATCCTGACCGATTGTCCGGCATGGGGCAGGCATTTGATAATGATCTCCTGCGCAATCGTCTGATGGTCAGGATTATTGCTTTCAACAAGCGTCACTGCCTGACTAAGGAGGGTGATATTACCTTCAAGGATCCCTTTTAAATAATCGTCGGATGACAGCATTTTCCGCTTTCCCTTTTTCAGGAATCGCTGAACAGAATCAACATTCACCGAATCCGGCTTTTCAATTCCTGCATTGACATTTAACCCGATGTATTGCGGATCATTTTCGGGATGGTGATGGCTCATGATCTTCTATTTTCTGATTTCTTCAAAAGGGGTTACCTTTTAACAGTTCCTGCAACCCTTAAAACCGTTGTCGAATGACCCGGATCGTTGGATATAACGGTGATCATTTTATTTTGCATCCCAACTTTTCCATTTGAATCGAAAGAAACCTTCATCTCAGTACTTCCTCCCACAGGAATTTTTGTTGAGGATGGCTTTGCAACAACACATTCGCATGAAACAGAAACATTCCTGATAATCAGTTCTTTCTTACCTTTATTCGTAATTTTGAACAGATAATCGACTTTTTTGCCCTCCTGAATTACCCCAAAATCGAATGTCCGGCTATTGAAATCGATGACCGGGGCATTAGCCAGTTCAGATTCACTGAGTTTGGAAAAGTCCTCCTCTACTGTCGCACCTATCTTGATGGAATAATCAAATTTCTTTTCGCCATTAAAAGAGAGGGGAATTGAGGATGACAGATAACCATAGGATGGTTTTTTCGTGCCATCGAAAGAGATGATAAAAAACCCATCCGATTTAGATGGAACAATGGCCGGGACTGTTCTTATTGTGATATATGAGGGTACATCTTTAAAACTAACAGTAACTTGTGGTATGCCTGGATTGTAAAATCTCAGGGTATCTGTTTTTATTTCATTGTCTTTCACTTTTAAAAAAGAGAGTTCCTTTGATTTTAGCCTGATTTTCCCAAAATCGACGGCATAAATATCCTCCGTTTTCAATTCACGTGGGATTACCTCACCTGTGATGGTCAATACAACTACCGATTTTGGGATATTGGCCATAACCGATATGCTTTTTGTGAATATCCCTGGACGGAATTCCGGATTATAGGAAACCTTAATAAATCCAGTTTTCCCTGGCAGTAGCGGTTCACGGCTCCATTCCGGCGTGGTGCAGCCACAAGAAGCTTCTACACCCTGGATTATCAGCGGTATTTTTCCGGTATTCGTAAATTTGAAATCATAAATGGCAGGGCCATCGGCCTCTTTGATCTTACCAAAATTATAATCCATCTTTTCGAATTTAATATCGGCTAATGATTGGCCATTCGTTAATTGTACACCAAAAACCATCAAAAGAAAACTGATTGTCCCAAATATCCGGTTTATCCTCTTTTCGTAATTTGAATTTTTTAACTTACTCATTTTAAACGATTCTAAATGCATAAAATAAATTACTCGTCTCCAAACAGAACCCCCATATTACGGGCTTTTATGATCAACGGATGGTTGGGATTGACGAGACTGAGCTTTCCGCCAACCTCCTCAAGGGGAATTTTTCCAAGTACATCACCATGGATGCAAACCATATTACCAAAGTCTTCTGCAGCAATGAGTTCAGCTGCATAAGCACCATAACGTGTTGCAAGGATCCGGTCCATTGCTGATGGGCTTCCACCTCGTTGTACATAACCCAATCTTGTTTCACGGGCTTCTATATTGGTCATTTGCTGTATTTTATCCGCAATATAAGATGCTGCCGAAATATTTTCAGGCTTTTGAATACCTTCGGCTACTACTACAATCGCGGAAGTTTTCCCTTTAGAAAAACGATCTTCGATTTCGCGGCACACCTTATTGATATCGTAGGCGATTTCAGGAATTAAAATCACATCACCCCCACCTGCCACACCAGCGTAAAGGGCTATCCATCCGGCATTGTGCCCCATCAATTCGATGACCATAGCCCGTTGATGCGAGTTTGCCGTAGAGTGCAAACGGTCAATTGCATCGGTTGCGATACTGACCGCTGAGTCGAACCCGAAAGTTAAGTCCGTACCGAAAACATCGTTATCAATGGTCTTGGGGATTCCAATCACATTAAGACCCTCAAGCGAAAGAAGGTGGGCAGTTTTCATTGTGCCGTTACCACCGATACAAACAATACAGTCGAGACCAAGCTCTTCATAATTTTTTTTGATCAGTCCGGGTTTGTCGTTAAAAACCTCACCCTTATCCATTTTGAATGGTTTGTCGCGTGAAGTACCGAGAATGGTTCCTCCAAGTGTTAGTATGCCAGACAGTTTATTCGCTTCAAGCTCAACGTATTCTTTTCGAATCAAACCACCAAAACCGGCCGTAAATCCGATTACTTCCATACCATGGTTGATGATTGCTGTTTTTCCGACACCCCTGATCGCGGCATTAAGCCCCGGACAATCTCCTCCGGCAGTTAAAATTGCAATTTTCTTACCCATACTACTGTTTTTTGGTTATCATTTTATGATCGAATATTATCACCTGCAAATCTAATACATATTTGCAGACCTATTTTTTCAAACACAAAACATTTTATCGTAAATTTGGAACGTATTTTAGTTTTATCTGACAGTTTGTACTAAGACAGATGATTAACAGAATTAAGATTGCTAATGCAATATGCTTATTATGAGGTACTTACTATTATATTTGGTACTACTCCTGCTTTTGACCGTTAGTTGTCGGTTGGCATCGAAAAAGGGAAACATTGCTTCACCTGCTGCAAAAGAACTATTGGACAGTGCTGATTGCTGCGACAAAGGTCCGGTAAACCAATTGACCGATGCTGAAAAAGCACAGGGATGGGAACTTTTATTTAATGGCACCGATAGTACCGGTTGGCGGGGATACAATAAGGGAAATTTTCCTGTTGCCTGGTGTATTGAAAATGGCACACTAAGGTGTAAAAACCAGGAAAGTAGAGGAGAGGCAGGTAAAGCCGATGGTGGCGACATTGTTTATTCGAAGAAAATTTATTCAAATTTTGATCTCCGACTCGAATGGAAAATCTCAGAAGCCGGCAATTCGGGGATCTTTTATTTGGGAAGAGAAGTCCCTGGATGGCCAATTTACAAGAGTGCCCTTGAAATGCAGATCCTCGACAATGAAAAAAATGACGATGCCTCTCGTGGAAAGGATGGTAACCGTAAAGCAGGTTCCCTTTATGACCTCATTCCGGCCAATCCTCAGAATACAAAACCGGCAGGTAATTGGAACTCTGTGGAAATAATAGTTTTGGAAGGGAAAGTTGCCCACAGGCAAAATGGAAAGACCGTTCTTGAATATGAACTCTGGACACCGGCATGGAAGGCATTGGTTGAAAATTCAAAATTTCCTGGGATGAACCCTGAGTGGGAAAATATTGCCAAAGAGGGGGTGATTGGGTTGCAGGATCATGGTAACGATGTGTGGTTCAGAAATATAAAAATAAGGGAATTGTAGTAATCCTAAAAAATAATCAATACAATATTCCTCGTTATTTAATTAGAGGACAAGTTGAATATTTTTAGCTCACAAGGCATAAAATCCAAAAGAAATTTGAAAATTTGCATTGAAATTAACACGATTGGATTTTGTTATATAAAACCTTTCGATTTATTATGATTAATTTATAAATTATAAGTTTAAATCTATGAAAAGTAAAGTTTTGATTTTGTTGGTCAGCGTTTTATTTGTTGCTGGCTGCGGGAATGGAAGTAAAGACAAAGTGGTTTTGAATTCACTAACTGCCGAGGAAAAAGCACAGGGCTGGATTCTGATGTTCGATGGAAAAACCAGTGAAGGATGGCGTGGGTACAGTAAGGAGGTTTTCCCGGCTGACTGGATTATTGAAGATGGAGCCCTGAAATTAAAGGGATCGGGCAACGGCGAAGCAGGCGCATTGACAGGTGGCGACATCGTGTATGGCAAGAAATTTTCAAATTTTGATTTAAAAATCGAATGGAAAATTTCCAATGGTGGAAATTCCGGAATTTTCTATTTGGCTCAGGAAGTTCCCGGCAAGGAAATCTGGAGAACTGCACCAGAATTGCAGGTTCTTGACAATGACCGTCATCCCGATGCGATGTTGGGCAAAGACGGAAACCGAAAAGCCGGTTCATTGTACGATCTGATCCCTGCAAAACCACAAAACACAAAACCTGCCGGTGAGTGGAACTCTGTTGAAATCGTCTCTTATCAAGGTACGATCGTTCATAAACAAAACGGCGAAACGATATTGGAATATCACCTTTGGACTCCTGAATGGAACGAACTGGTTAAGAATTCAAAATTCCCAACCTACAATCCCGACTGGGTCAATGTTGCCAAAGAGGGTTTCATTGGCCTTCAGGATCATGGCAACGATGTGTGGTACAGGAATATAAAGATCCGTCCGTTATAATCGGATTGTCTTATCAATTACTTAATTTGTGCGTAAGCCGGTTTCAAACGAAACCGGCTTACTTTTTTTATAGGCAGTTCCTAACCTTCGATGATTCTTCTATCGTAGTATTATCCCCCTGCCTTTGCAGATAAAACCCCTTAAACCAACATCACAATAACCCGGTTCGTTGATCTTTTTTGCACCTGCTTTTCATAGGTCTTAATTTTACTCTCAGAAAGTAAAAATTAAATCAGGTCGATATGTCAACACCAATTCAACATGTAAAAATCCAGATCCCGTTTTCTCAACCTGGATCGGTCATTAAATCCCAAAGGGCTTTTTTGGTGCTTATGGTGATATTGCAATTATTCCTTGGTTCGTCATGTAAAAAAGATGTTGTGGAGTCTATAAGCGAAGGCGAATTGCAGTGCGTCGTTTCGGATTTGCAATTTGGGGAAGGACCGGCATTCTATAATGGAAGTCTATATTTCTCTGATATCAAGGCAAATACAATTTACAGGTGGAATGAGTCTTCAGGAAAAACTATTTTCAGAGAAAACTCCGGTGGTGCCAATGGGTTGTATTCTAGCTCTGAAGGAAATTTAGTTGTATGCGAAGGGGGCAACAAACGGATCGTTTCGATAGATCCCTCCCAGAAAGTAACCCTAATCACAGATTCCTTTGGTGGCAAACCTTATAACGAACCTAACGACCTTTGGATCTCCCCTTCGGGCAATATTTACTTTACCGATCCTGTTTTCACGGGAACCCAAACCCAGGACGGGCTGAATGTTTACTGTGTACTGGCAGCAACAGGGTCTGTAAAAAAGGTGGTCAATGATCTTGTAAAACCAAATGGAATAATCGGGAATTCAGCAGGTACATTACTCTATGTTGCTGATTATGGGGCATCAAAAATCTATAAATATTCTATCTCTTCAGACGGATCACTTGGAAACAAACAGCTTTTTGCAAGTGTACAAGCCGATGGACTGACCATTGACAACGATGGCAATTTATATGCGGCAAGCACCGAAGTGTTGAAGTTTAATACCAACGGAGTTTTATTGAAACGTTTCCAGGTACCTGGGACAATAACAAATCTCTGCTATATGAAGGCTTCAACAGAAAAGCTTTTTATAACCACACATACAGGATTATATATTGAAAAATTAGGTTTAACATTTTAAATCAATTAATTATGAAAACGAAAGATTTTTTTGGAAACAACAAACCGACTAATAATTTTTTCGGTGGCGCATCAACCAGCTTTGGAAGATTACTTGGAGTAAATAGTATCATGTTCTTTCAAGTATTCGTACTCATAACCATATCATTTCTTTTTAACCAATGCAAGGAGGAGGAATTGGTGCTGGAAGAAACTGAAACCCAAACAACAACCCAAACGACAACCCCAACAAAAACTGATACGACTACTACAGATCAGTACATTATTGAGCAGGCTGTTTCGGACGAGGCCCAACGCAATACAATCGCCTTTGACGGTTTGGGTTTTATGACCGGGAATTTTGGTTCACAAACCTTCCTGCCGCCAGGGAAGGTTGCCGATTACAGCGGATTCCAGTATCTTCGCGACAATGACCCAACCAAACTGGGTCACAATACAAGTTTTGTCACGATTATTGCTTTCAACATCCTGAATATACTCACTACCGATCAGATCAATATGTTTGTTGCGCGTGCAAAGGAACAGATCGATCAGATCAACCAGTTCGGGTACAAACGTTTCCCGCTGTGTAAAGCCTTCCGCCGGTTAATCGATGGTGACCTGCCATCAGGTACGACAGGACTCAACAAGGATGTTGTAATGTCCTATACAGCAGACTTATACAGGATTGATGGGCTGATCAGCTACAACAGGGCACAATTGTTCGGCCAGGTTCTCAATTCATTAAGTACTGCCCAAAAGGCAAAACTGGTGGCCTTGAAGGGTCTTAAGGGGATCGGGAATTGGGACGCCAATGTTACGAATCCTTTGGAAAAACTTCAGTTGCAACAAGATGTCAATGTAGCCGTAATGACTTATGCCAGTGAAATGTATGCCTGGTATGCAGGTACAGTCAAATCGGATGTCTATTTTTGCCCCGAGAGGCACGGTACCTACTTTGGCTCTTTCTACCTGAAGGATTGGCCGGCGATGGGAAACCCGAACTATACCATAGACGAGAAGATGACAGCGGATGCAGGTACAAACCTATTGGCAATCCTTTCAACAACGCAGGCCGATCAGATCAGGGGGATTGTTGACCTCCAGCGTGCCTCGCTTACCGAACTTGTTTTAAGAAGGACAGATATCTCAACAGAACTCCGCAAATTCATGGCTGGACAAACAGCCGATTCAACAAGTGTTATAGCACTATCAAAAAGATATGGGGAATTGGACGGACAGCTCAGCTATTTCTATGCCACCAATTTTTCGCAAGTTTATAAATCGCTTACAACAGATCAAAAAGCAAAAGTCCTGGCACTTGCTAATACTCTGGGATACATTAACCCAACTGGTGCATTCCTTTATTCCCAGCCAATTGCAATGCCAACTGTCACAAATACTGATTTTATGTTCAAATAAAGAGTCGTTTCACTGTATAGGAATTCTTTTCTTGATTTTTTGCAACTGGCTTCTGGCAACTGGCTTCTGGCAACTGGCTATCATTCAAATAAGATTTTAGCAATCAAATTAATTCTTTGGGTCAATTTGAATACTTATTCACGATATTTTGTCGGTTAAATGGCTTTCGGATTAAAGATATTATTTAAGTTTGTGAAGCGCGAGTTGCCAGCTGACAGTTGCAAGAAGCGTATTTGGAAAAGAAAAATAAGTAACAACTATTTTATTCCCTTGTAAATATCCTCATGAAAGATCACCGAAGTACAATAAAAATCCTGGAAATATCACTTGTTCTGTTTGTATGGCTGGTATTGCTAATTACACCAGTCCTATTTCGCGAGGAAAATAACCGCCCCGTCTGGGAAAGTGTTATTAAACAATTCGGTACACTAATCCCACTAACGGTTTTGATTATTGTAAACCGATTTTTCCTTGCCCCCCAATTGCTTTTTAAAGGGAAGCCGACCTCTTTTTTATTAGCGATTCTTGGAATAATCATTTCAATTGCAATTGCGATTTTTTATTTTGACAGAAGTTCCATGCAACCAATTCCACCAACTGAACAACGGAGCGAACCTCCGAGAAGGCCACCACAGGAGAATGACAATGGCGACACAAACGGGCAAAAAAAACCGCCAAGGGATCCTTCCGGGCAGTCGGGACCGATCCCCTCTTATGCCAATTTTTTGATCCTTTCGGTCCTGATTGCAGGATTTGATACTGGTTTGCAATCAACCCTTCGTTGGACAAAAGTTGAACAGGAAAAGACACAATTGGAGAAAGAGAATGTGGCATCCCAATTGGCATTGCTCCGAAACCAGATAAGCCCTCATTTTTTCATGAATACGCTCAACAATATCCATTCGTTGGTGGACATTAATTCGGAAGATGCGAAAATGGCAATCATAAAATTGTCGAAATTGATGAGATATCTTCTGTATGATGCTGAAAACCAAACAACATCCTTGAAGAAAGAGATTGAGTTCGTGGAAAGTTTTATTAACCTTATGAAGTTGAGGTTTAGTGATAAAGTTAAAATTATCACCAATTTCCCAATTTCGCTTCCTGACAAATCCATTCCACCATTGCTGCTTATTCCTCTAATAGAAAATGCTTTTAAACATGGTGTCAGTTATAAGGAGAAATCATTCATCAACCTCGACCTAGTTGTTGGCAACAACCGGATGATGTTCACTGTAAAAAATGGCAAACCTGAAAAACTACGGTATGACGATTATGCAGGGGTTTATCTCCTCAATACGCATAAACGGTTGGAGCTATTGTATGGGAAGAACTACAATTTCGATATTATTGAAAGTGACGATTTATTTACTGTTAACCTATCAATACCGTTATGATCAGATGTATTGCAATCGACGATGAGCCATTGGCCCTCAAACAAATTGAATCGTACATAGACAAGACCCCTTTTCTTGAAAAAGTGGCTTTGTACGAAAGTGCCCTTCAGGTCGCGGAGGAATTGCTTCACAATCAGGTTGACCTGATGTTTGTAGATGTTAACATGCCGGACTTGAGTGGGATGGATTTTGTAAAAACACTCGATAATCCACCAAAGGTAATATTCACAACCGCATATAGTGAATACGCTGTAGATGGATTCAGGGTCGAAGCCCTTGATTATCTGCTTAAACCGATCAGTTACCCCGATTTTTACAAATCGGTTCTTAAAGCCAAATCATGGTTCGAGATACACCAAAAAAATCAGTTGCAAGTCAGGAACGATTCCCAGTTCCTGTTGATCAAATCGGATTACAGGATTGTTCGGATCAACTTTAAGGACATCAATTACATTGAAGCAATGAGTGAATATGTGAAGATCTACCTCACGGGAAGTAAACCGGTTATGTCGTTGCTGAGCATGAAATCGTTGGAAGAACAACTTCCACCCGACCAATTTATGCGTATCCACCGGTCGTATATCGTCAATCTGTCGCAAATTTCAATTATCGAAAGGGGAAGAATTGTCTTTGATGGAAAAATATATCTTCCTGTAAGTGAGCAATATAAAAATAAATTCCAAAACTGGGTGGATAAAAACTTCATTTGAGCAAGGCTTTTCAACTCGCTACTGGAATAACTATATCTATTTAATAATCAGGTGAATAACCCGACTCATTCAATATTCTCTGATAGTCGTTATCGGCCATCAAAGCTGGTAGGGTGACACCGGGATTTTTCTTCATATACTGTTTAACGATCTGCCAGCCAAGCCAAATGCCTGTCCTGCCAGGCGATTCGTTTGTAAAGGTTGATGTAAAAGGGGCAGGACCTATGAACCTGACGATATTCATCCGCTCGCTGTTAAACAAGAGCTTGTGTTCGATCAGGTAAGTCCACATTCCGGATTCGTTTTTGATGCACCATTCGAGCTTTTCAGGCTGGTATCCGATTTTCAGGTAATCTGGTTCATCGGGGAACATCGCATCGAGAAAATACATCATCTTCCCATAATAGACCATGTTTGAAATCAGGGTGGTCTTCGATTCGTCAAACTCAAATTCGGAAATTGCCCATGAATAAAGTACATCGAAGGGGATTTTCCCACTGTGCATGTTTTCCCTTTTGTATTGGGCAACTCCAAGCATTGAATAAAAACGGCAATCCGATCCCAGGTAATTGTCGAGGCTGATCCCAATCGCTTCGTTGTTCAAAGCGACCGACTGGTTAAACCCGGATAGTATTGCAATTACCTGTGGAACTGTTTTTTGCGGAAAATAGTATCGGTAATGTTTAAACCCGTCTTCGAGTCTTTTCTGAATTTGGCTTAAATCCTTAAATACTGAATCTATTTTCATCCGCGACTGGATCCTCATCGAATCGGAAAGAAAGGAATTCAAATACTTTGGGTATAGGGAATCTGAAGGACTACCAATCGCTAATATGTCTTTGTTGTAGGCATCGAAAAATTTGCCGTATTCTTTTCTTAGTTCGGGTATTTTTGTATTGGCATTATCAGGTGTTACTTTAAATAAATCGAGATCCAACCGTTTGATCTTCAAATCCAATTCAATACCTGACACATCTATTTTCAATGGGTTCCTGTGGCACAAAATCGTTATCAAGGCCATCAAAATCAAAAGGAAAACTCTATTCATAGGTCACAATTTTACAATTTTGTTACTTTTGCTCTGTTATTTGGTGTAAAAGTATAAAATGAACGGGAAAACCTGGATCAAAAAATCAATGGCCATGAAAAAACTCTTATCTGTTTTTCTTTTACTTTTTCTGATCGCTTCAACTAATGCGCAAAGCAAGTTTAAACTGACCTTCCTTGCAAGCCCACAGGTTTCGTGGATGAAGTCTGATTCTAAAGAGATTAGCCCTGACCGGAGCTTTTTAGGTTTTGGTTATGGTATCGAAGGTGATTTCTATCTCGGAAACGAAAATTATGCCCTGACTACTGGATTAACTATGAGTTCTGCCGGAGGATCGTTGATCTATTCCCCATCCATCAATTTTGATGGGAAAGCATTACCTGCAGGAACAAAAGTTGAATACTTTATCAAATATGTTGAGGTTCCATTGGCTTTAAAGATGCGCTCAAAAGATTTCAACCGGACCCGGATTTTCGCGCAGTTTGGTATTACCAATTGGCTGAATGTCGGTACAAAAGCAGCCACCAGTGACCTGACTTTCCAGAAAGAGGGTGTAAAAGGTGAGGTGAAACTTTATAACATAGGATTGAACGTGGGTGCCGGTCTGGAGTATGATCTCGGACATGGAAATTCACTCACCGGCGGACTAGTCTATTCTAATGGATTACTGGATGCCACGTCAAATTCAACAATCAGTGAATCAACAACTTTAAAAGTTGTTAGGTTCAGGCTTGGTTTTGTTTTTTAACCCATTTACTTAAAAGTCAACCATGAAAATAGCTCTTGCCCAATTGAATTTCCATATTGGGAATTTTACAGCAAACCGCGATCAGATCATCGCAAACATTGAAAAAGCAAAAGTATCAGGAGCCGAATTGATCGTCTTTTCGGAACTATCAGTTTGTGGGTATTATCCAAACGATCTTTTGGAAAGACGCGAATTTATTGATTCGTGTTTGGAATCCATCCATATTATTGCGTCCCATTGTCATGGGATTGCTGCTTTGGTTGGATCCCCTAGTATCAACGGTTCCCCAAATGGCAAGATGCTGTTCAACTCCGCTTATTTTTTAAAGAATGGTCAGATCGAAAGTATTCACAGCAAGACACTTCTGCCCACATATGATATTTTTGACGAATACCGCCATTTTGAGCCTAACCGTGAGTTTAACCTAATTGAATTGAATGGTGTGAAGCTTGCTGTTACCATTTGCGAAGACCTTTGGTTCAATCAGCCGGTGTTCAGCACTTTTGGTCGGGAAAACCTTTATTCGGTATGCCCTGTTGCGCAATATAGCCTGCAAAAGCCCGATTTGCTTATTAACCTTTCTGCATCACCGTTTTCATATAATCAAGCCGATCTTCGGAAGAATATCCTTTTGGACAATGCCAGGAAATACAAGTTGCCAATTGTTTACGTTAATCAGGTAGGGGCGCAGACCGAACTTATCTTTGATGGTGGCTCACTATATGTGGACAGTAAGGGCGAAGTTGTCCGCGAAATGTCCTATTTTGAGCCCGATTTTGCGGTCATCGATACCTTGGCTGAAGGTACATTGCCGGTTGTTCAGGAAAAAAAGGCGACCATTGCCACCATCTATGACGCGCTCGTTTTGGGAATTGGCGATTATTTCAGCAAAACAGGCTTTAAGACCGCTACCCTGGGCCTTTCGGGAGGGATCGACTCGGCTGTTACACTGGCACTTGCTGAAAGGGCACTTGGGGCCGAAAACCTCCATGTGTTGTTAATGCCTTCTAAATATTCGTCCGACCATTCTGTGGATGATGCCATAAAGTTGGCCGAAAACCTTGGAATTAAATACGATATTGTCAAAATTCACGATATCGTGGAGGCTTTTGATCTGACATTAAGCCCTGTATTTGAGGATCGTGCGCCCGATTTGGCTGAGGAGAACATTCAAGCCCGCGTTAGGGGTTCTTTACTAATGGCCCTATCGAACAAGTTTGGGCATATCCTGCTCAATACCTCGAACAAGAGCGAGGCCGCCGTTGGTTATGGAACTTTGTATGGCGATATGAATGGTGGGTTGTCTGTTTTGGGGGATGTTTACAAGACCGATGTTTTCGGATTGGCCAGGTACATCAACCGCGAAACGGAGGTCATCCCGATTAATACGATCATCAAACCTCCATCAGCAGAGTTGCGGCCCGACCAGAAGGATTCAGATTCACTACCTGAATATGACGTACTTGATAAAGTATTGTTTGATTATATCGAGTTGGCCAAAAGTCCGGAAGAGATCATTGCCATGGGATTTGACGAAAAAACAGTACATCGCACGGTGTTGATGGTGAACAGGAACGAATACAAGCGTTTTCAGGCACCTCCCATACTGCGGGTTTCATCAAAAGCTTTCGGATTTGGCAGGAAGATGCCATTAGTGGCGAAGTATGTGCTGTAAAAGCTTAAGCGTATGTTGCAACCCTTTATTATTATCCCACCCCATATGACCAGGGATAACATATTTGGGCGAGGGATATCTTTTCAGGACATTTTTGACCGATTGTCCCCATTGGCCGGGATTTGCATCGGCTAAATTCCCAAGGTCTTGGCTTTCAGTACTTTTAATGAAACAACCGCCATAAAGAATTTTTTCGCTGTCAAACCAGACGACAATATTGTCTTTGGTATGACCTTCGCCGGGATAATAGGTTTCAAACCTATGGTTTCCAACAGTAAATGTTGTATCATTCAAAAAATAATATTGTGCTTGTTTTTCGTTGAATTCCTTGCACAAATCCCAGGTCTGTTTCGACGAATAGGTTCTTACGCCTTTAGTACTTAAGAACTCAAGACCGGCGGTTCTATCATTGTGATAATGTGTTGATATACAAAATATAACCTTTTTGTTATGCCGAATCCTGATGCTATCAAGGAGAGGCTGAAATTGGGTGGAGTCCCATGGTGTATCGAAAAGTACGACCCCTTTTGTGGTTACCAGGTACATGCTGTTTGAAGGATACAGATTGCCGTTCAAGTCTTTATATGTGGTATAAACATAAAAATCACCGGTAAGGTGAGAGATTTTCAGATTAGACTTACCCGTTTGTCCTGAAAGCCCCGTCAGGAAAAAAAGGAATATTAATGTGATGATTATGTGATTCATATGACCTGGCATTTTGAAATCCGACTTCTGATATCTTTGATGTGCAAATATAATCAAAACCAGCAGCATCCTAAGTTATATGGTTAACCCCTTATTTTGTCAAGGATCCGATTTAATTCCTGTACCTCTTCCAAAGTTAGGTTCTGCAAGAGCGTGTCCGTTTTCTTTTCACAATCAAACATCGCTTCTATAAAGGCAAGTCCGGTACTGGTAATTTCAACATCTTTCTGCCTACGGTCCATTGCATTTTCATTTCTTGCAACAAACCCTTTTTCGAATAATTTATCGACTATCCGACTGACATCCGAATTTTTATCCAACATACGGTCTTTCAAAAATCCTATCGAAACAGGTCCTTCGGAACGAAAACCGCGCAAAACCCTTAAAACATTGTATTGTGGTTCTGTTACCTTGTGTTTTTTAAGATGTTGCAAAAACTGGTAACTTAACTGGTTCACAGTATATGTCAAATTGATGATCCCACGATGGTAATCGTTCCGAAAGCGCCCTTTTATCTCCTCGTCGATTTTCATTTACCTGTGAATTTTGCGAGCAATTCCGGATTTCTTATAAAGCCAACAACCCAAACAAGAATAAGTACCACACTTGGCATGACAATGCTTATTCCTCCTGTCATGTGTATGATGATCGCACCACCCATATAGGAACTCAGTAATAGTGTGCCGAAAATATTTGTTTTGGGATATAGGAAAATAAGTGCCGAAGCAATTTCGCCAATGGCTATGATCACACACCAATCGGTTAATTTTAAAGCGTTCATTTGTTCCGGACTTGCGAATTTGCCATATGCGCTAAACAGGTAAAGGGCTGTCAATAAACTTGCAATGACCCATCCTGCGATTTTTCTTGTTTTGCTGATTTCTGTGTTCATAATATAAAAGAATTAATTGATTGATTGAATGTTTTACTATTTTTCTGCGAGTTTGCGTTCCAGTTCGTCAAAGTATAAAAGGTTCAATTATTATGGGGGTATTTGCTTCCATGGTTACACAACCGAAGCAATCTGGTCAAAACCAAGCCTTGGACGGCGCGGATAAAGGGATTTGCTCTGGTCAAAATATCCCATTGTAATCGTCATCACAACAGTCTCGCTTTCTGCCAGCGAGAATTCAGCCTTGATCCCATCAAAGTCGATTCCGCTCATTGGATGTGTATCGACACCATATTCTGTTGCAGCCATCATAATTGCCATTGCCAACAAACCTGTATTGCTTTCTGCAAATTTCAATTTCCGGTCTTCACTTGTACCGTATAAATAAGCAGCAGCGCCTTTTGCCCCATCAACCATTTGCTGATTGCCACCAACCGATTGCAACATCTCGGCCCAAACCGGATTGTTGTCGTTCCAGCCATTCTTATTGCCAATCAGGATAAGTGTTACAGCAGCTTCGGTTACTTTGTCCTGATTATTGGATAACTTTTTCAACTTCTCTTTTCCGCTTTCGCTCTCAACAACGATGATTCTCCAGGGTTGCAGGTTAAATGCGGAGGGGGCCAAAACAGCCAGGTCAATTATTTCCTTGACCAATTGTATTTCCAGCTTTTTTGTTTTATCAAAAAAATTGACTGAGCGTCTTTCTTTAAATGCGTTTACGATTTCCATTTGTTCCAATTTTTAAATTTTAATGTTGTGCAAATATATGTCAAAACAATGTATGTTGCAACATATAAATAAAAAAATTTTTATAAAATTTATTCCTATTAATTTGTTGCGCTGATTATCATTGTAAATACCTATATATTAGGTTATTAGCCAATTTTGACCGATGTCATGGTCAGCGAGCCTGCGACAGCTTTATCGTTGAATATGCTTAGTTTCTCATTCTTTTCTTGTAATGCGAGGATATAAAGCAATGGCAGGAAGTGTTCAGGGGTTGGAATTGCAAGGTTGAACGCACTTCCCTGCGATTTATAATTGATCAATTCCTGATGATTTCCGTCAAGGATAAACTTTTTCATTTTCTGATCGGCCTCTATTGCCCAGTCGAACCCAAAACCAATTGTATTCAATTTATCCCAGGCCACCATTCTCAGGTTGTGTACAAGGTTTCCGCTGCCCATAATTAAAACACCCTTGTTTCGCAGCGAAGCCAATTCTTTGCCCAATTCGTAATGATATTGTGGCGACTGGTAATAATCGAGGCTCAACTGGACAACAGGGATATCGGCATTGGGGTATAACCTTCTGATGATGCTCCACGCTCCATGGTCCAGACCCCATTTTTCATCCAGCCCAACTTCTGTTTTTTTAACTGTATCCTTAGTCTCTTTGGCGAGTTCCTGACTTCCCGGTGCCGGATACTGGACATCGAACAACTCTTTTGGGAAACCGCCAAAATCGTGGATGGTAGTTGGTTTTTCCATAGCCGTGACAAACGTCCCCCTTGTTTCCCAATGGGCAGAAATGCATAAAATAGCCTTCGGTTTTGGAAGGGTAGTTCGTACATTTCGCCAACCTGTCACAAATTCATTCTCCTCAATGGCGTTCATCGGGCTGCCGTGACCAATAAATAATACCGGCATTTTTTCCGTATTGCCCAAATCTTTCGTAAACATATTTAATCCTTTCAATTTCATCACCGATCCTGCCAAGGCAGCAAGGGCGATCGTCCTTAAAAAATATTTTCGCTTCATCTTATAAAAAAAATCATGACCTTCGATTGAATCCATCAATGGTCATGATTCAGCACAAATAAAATTAACTACAAACTTCTGTGTGTACCATCACAAAATGGTGCATTTTTAGACTGTTTGCATCCGCATAAATAGGCTTTACCAGTTTCTTTAGCATTGAATGCCAAAGGCTTAAACTCTGTTCCATGATGCGAACCATCGCAAAAAGGCTGATTTTTGCTTTGACCACATGCACACCAATGGTATGCTTTCCCTTCTTCCAATTCTACAACGTAAGGTGCTTTCTGAGCAATTTTTGGTTCCATAATTTCTCTTTTTAGATTGTTTATAATAAAAATACTGAACTGTTAATCTTGTTTTTGCCTTACCAAAGACATTCTTTAAAATTACAAAGAATAATGATGATACAGGCAAATTACCTCATTTAATTTTATAGCCACTATTTTCCCAGTCCCAATTGGTTCATATAAGTCTGGTTGTCCCAGAACAGATATTCTTCTGTCATCACGCCGTCTTTCCATATCCCTACGGTACACATCGGAAGTGAAAAGGACTTTCCGGTAGGCTCAATAAATTTGCCACCGCCAATCGGCATCGGTTTTGTAAATGACCCGGTCATAATTCCGGTCACACAAGTAAAATTTTGGGACCCAAAACGGATCGGATGCTGCTTGATTGCAGTGTTTGGCGCATAAACGAACATGGCAGAAAGATCTTCAATGTGTTTTTGAATACCGGTTGTAAAATGCCCGTCTGGCCAGTGTACTATGATATCTTTTGAATGGCTTTCGTGCAATCTTACCCACTCCTGGTTACTGAACACTGTATAATCGAGGGTGTCAAATTTAACAAGATATTTTTCAACCATTTTGTTGCCATCTGTAAGATCTTTGATCTGTTTGCGAAGGGCTGCGATTTCCGTTTGATCGGCTGATGCTTTTTTTGCCGGAGCCTGTGCAATGGCAGAAACGGCGACAGTTGCAACGACTAAAAATGTGACTAAAATCCTAAAACGAATTGTTACTTTTTTCATTACTTGAATTATAAATTTCAAGTGCAAAAATACACCCTCCCCAAGGTCGGCGGGTAACAGGATTAGGAAAATTAGTTGTGAATTCAGGAAATAAGACGGCCCATTTCTTCGCGGAACTCGGAGGGAGTTTGTCCTGTTTTCTTTTTAAAAACAGAAGAAAAATAAGCTTTTTCGTTGAATCCCAGATCATATCCAATCTCAGAAATCGTTTTATACGTGGAAGTTAAAAGATTTTTTGCTTCGATGAGTTTCCTGGTTTCGATAATTTCGGTCACACTTTGCTGAAGGATATTCTGGCAGATCAGGTTCAGGTTTCGTGAAGACATAAACAATTTTTCGGCATAAAATTCTGCCCCTTCTGCCCTGCGGAAATTCTCCTCAAGGATCATTAAAAAATTTCTGAAGGTTACGTTTTGATTCTTTTGAGAACTGATCTCTTTTGGCTGTTGTTTCCTTCTTTGTGACTCGATCATTGTGAACAATGCACTGAGCAGATGCCTTATGATTGAATAATCAGGGACAGCCTCCTTTTTTTCGGAAAACATCATCTCACACAGCAACACCATCCGGTCGAAACAATTGCCCACCTCCATCTGAATATTTGCATGGTCGTGATAATACGAATACAATCGAAAGGTAATTTCGGGTATAAATTCGCTTTTGAACCGAATAACCCACATACTGCACTTGTTTTCAACTACCTGCGGAAAAACCCGGTGCAACTTGCCTTTTGTGACAAATGAGATATAGGGCGAGCTGAATGTCTGTGATTTAAAATCGATGAAATGTTCCACCGCCCCTTCCATCCCAATAATCAACTCTTCATAATCATGATGATGAGGAATATCCGGTTCAGAGATGATTTTTTCAATCTCTTCAAGGTTCAATCGAACTATGTCAAAAATATTCTTCATCAAATGCAAAGATATTCAACTTAAAAGTTTTTTGCCTATTTTTGAAGTCCAGAATGCTGAAATGACCCAAGACTTATGATGAGACTATCAATGAAAGATTTTTCTGAACTGAAAAAAAATTTAAAAAAGGACTTTTCTTGCCTAAGAACAATTAAGATTGCAATTTTAGGAGATACTTCGACCCAATTCTTAACACAAGCTTTGAGAGGTTTGGGCTATGACAATGGTCTTAATCTCGAAATATGGGAGGCCGATTTCGATCAAATAGAAAAGCAAGTATATGACCTTTCTTCTGAATTGTATGAAACTGAGTCTGAAATCGTACTTATATTTCAATCGTCACATAAATTGTTATGTAAATACAATAAACTAAAGCCATACCAACAGACAATGTTTTCATCAAACGAATTGGGAGCAGTAGAAAACATTTATGCAAATTTAACGAACAATCGCAATACCAAAGTAATATATTATAATTATACAGAGATAGATGATTCTGTTTTTGGAAACTATGCCAATAAGACCGAGTCATCGTTCTTATTTCAGATACGAAAACTCAATTTTGAATTAATGGTGTTGGCATCACAAAAAGCAAATTTATTTTTGTGCGACATTTCTTCTATTCAAAACCAGGTCGGGAAGTCATTGTTCTTTCAACCTTCTGTTTACATCAATACAGAAATGGTTTTGAGTATTGATGTACTTCCCAAAGTAGCCTCGAAAACAATTGATTTAATCAACACCTTAAACGGGAAGTTAAAAAAATGCCTGATTCTTGATTTAGACAATACAATTTGGGGCGGATCTATTGGAGATGATGGAATAGAAAATATTCAAATCGGTAATTTGGGAATTGGAAAAGCTTTCTCAGAGTTTCAATATTGGGTCAAAAAATTAAAAGCCAGAGGTATAATTATCGCAGTTTGTAGCAAGAATAGTGAAGTAATTGCTAAAGAACCATTTGAAAAGCATCCAGATATGGTATTGCATTTAGAAGACATTTCAGTTTTCATTGCCAATTGGGAAAACAAAGCAGATAATATCCGACAAATACAAAGTGTTTTGAACATTAGTTTTGATTCGATGGTATTTTTAGATGATAATCCTTTTGAAAGAAACCTGGTAAGGGAAAATATCCCCCAAATTTGTGTCCCGGAATTGCCGGAAGACCCAGCTGAATATTTGGAATATTTATATAACCTGAATCTATTTGAAACAGTAACATTTACAACGGAAGATACTGAAAGAACCAACCTATACCAAATTGAAGTGCAAAGAGCAATTGTTCAACAAAAATTCACCAATGAAGATGATTACCTGATTAGTTTAAATATGCTTTCCCTGGTAGAACCATTCAATAAATTCAATACGCCAAGAGTAGCGCAACTATCCCAACGATCCAACCAGTTCAATCTAAGAACGATTCGTTATACGGATTCTGACATTGAAAACCTTGGAATCTCTGAAGACCATTTTACCTTTGCGTTTACCTTGGAGGACAAATTTGGAGATAGTGGTTTAATCTGTGTGGTCGTATTAAAAATTGAAAATAGCGATATCCTATTCATTGAGAATTGGTTTATGAGTTGCAGGGTTTTAAATCGTGGAATGGAAGACTTTGTTATAAATACATTGGTTAACTTTGCCAAAAGAAATTCATTTACCGTTATCAAAGGTGAATATATACCGACAGCAAAAAATGAAATAGTTAAAAATCACTATGTTAGCCTTGATTTTGAAAAGCAAAATGGGTATTGGGTATTATACTTAAAACAGTATAAACCAAGGAAAAATCACATATCAATAAAAATAATCAATCATGGACAGAAATGAACTATTAAAACAGATCAACACCATTTTTACTGATATACTGGATAATCAAGATCTGGTAATTGAAGAGACAACAACTGCCACTGAAGTTAAGGAATGGGATTCTTTAACTCATATTCAATTGGTTGTCGCTACAGAAAAACATTTTAAGATACGTTTTACTTCAAAAGAAATTCAAAGTTGGAATAATGTTGGTGAGATGTTGAATAGTATCGAGTTAAAATTTAAAGCTGGATGACATTATTGAAATTGCATCATGTTGGAGTTGCTGTCCGTATCTTATTCGGCAATATAAAATAGCTTTTCGATAATTTCCTTATGGTCATCTTGATTTAATCAAAGCAAAAATGAATTATGATATTTAATTCCCTTGTATTCTTGATTTATTTCATATTATTTTTTTTCCTTTATTGGTTTGTATTTAATAAGGGAGTAAAATATCAAAATTTATTTCTATTATTTGGTAGTTACTTCTTTTACGCCTGGGCGGATTGGCGGTTTTTGTCTTTTTTAATCGGAGTTTCTACGATTAATTTTCTTCTGGGAATTTATATTGAAAAGGAAACTAGATATAAACGATTGTTCCTTTATATTGGACTAATTCAAGGAATTGGCGGATTGGCCTTTTTCAAGTATTTTAACTTTTTTATTACTTCGTTTAATGATCTCTTCCAATCATTGAATGTAAACTTGCATTTACAAATTCTTAATATTGCGATTCCTTTGGGGATTAGTTTTTTCACCTTCCGTACTATTGGTTATATTTTAGATGTTGAGAAAGGGAAAATTAAAGCTACAAAAGACTGGTTAGTATTTTTTAATTACGTTTCTTTCTTTCCATCTTTATTGTCAGGGCCTATTGATAAAGCGAAACTGTTTGTCCCACAGTTAGAAAGGAAGCGGGAATTTGATTACAACCAGGCTACTGATGGAGTGCGCCAGATTGTATGGGGCCTATTTAAAAAAGTTGTCATTGCAGATAATTGTGCAATCATAACAACCCAAACATTCGACAATTATCAAATCCTGCCAGGAAGCAATTTGCTTTTTGCAGCTTTCCTATTTACGATTCAGATCTATGCAGATTTTTCGGGTTATTCAGATATGGCAATTGGTTTTTCAAGGCTTATAGGATTTAATATAACGAAGAATTTTGATTTTCCATTCTTCAGTCAAAATATCGCAGAGTTTTGGAGGAAATGGCATATCTCATTAACATCCTGGATGACTGAATATGTGTTTATTCCATTGAATATCGCCTTTAGGGATTATAACAATTTTGGACTAATCTTAGCTGTTCTTATTAATTTCATCGTTATCGGAATTTGGCACGGAGCCAATTGGACTTATCTTCTTTTTGGGATTTTACACGGTTGCTATTTTATTCCGCTTATACTCAGGGGAAAGATGCATAAACAGGAGAAAACTGCAAAAAGCGGACTAATTGAGTTTATAAATATGTTTGGTACGTTTACTCTTGTAATGCTTACTTTTATTTTGTTTAGATCCGATAATTTAGATCAGGCTTATCATTATTATTTTCGTCTATGCTCTTTTTCCATTTTTTCTCTGCCGGCATTGCCAACCGGGAGATTGAATGGTTTAATTACCTTGTTTTTTATCGTAGTCATGTTTATTGCGGAGTGGTTCCAGCGAGAAAAAAATCATGCCTTACAAACAGATCGTGAAGATAATAATCAGGTATTGTATGCGGTTTTGTATTATACAATAATATTAGCAATTATTTTGTTTGGTTCTACGGTTGAGGATCAATTCATCTATTTCAAGTTTTAAATTTCTCGCAGCTTGGTGGAAAGATGCAACTTACTCCAGGTTAATTCAGAGTTTAGATTGATCAGGCTGTCAATTTTAAGTGTGAATTTCGTAGCGCCCATTTCATTCAAATGATCTGCATCAAAGAAATCATCTTCCGAATAAGACTTATCCTCAAGATAATTCCGATAAACAACATTGTTGTACTTTTTTTCAAGATCATTAAGTGTGTTAATTGTTCTTTTAAGTTGCATGCTATCCAAATTCTCTACAAATGTGCGATAAGCTGGTACCGTATAAAAAAACACTTTTATTCCTTTTTTCTCCGCAAATTCAATAATTGCTTTTATTGTGTTTAAGTTCTCGTCAAAGTACCTATCATCTTTTGAGGCATGTCGCAATGCACTTATCCGTCCTGTTTCGATCAAATCATAATGGAATTTTAGATCTGAAAAGATGAAATAACCCAAATCATAGCAGGTGATGCTTGATCTGTTTTGAACATAATAATCGTAGAGTCGTTTTATATTTGTAATGCCTTTAATACTTAGTACTTCTGAATAATCTGAAATTTTTCGGGAAGTGTTAATCCCATAATAAATGGTATAATTTTTTATTTTCGAGGGATCCATTGTTTCTAATTTCTTATATAAGGTGTAATTAGATATTGTGATGGCAATACACTCCAAGCTTTTTAATCTATTACCATATTTTTTCAGAATCTCAAAATCATAGTCTATTGTTTCAGAATTAT
The DNA here is from genome assembly GCA_037128295.1 of Mariniphaga sp. Lineage (GTDB taxonomy): Bacteria > Bacteroidota > Bacteroidia > Bacteroidales > Prolixibacteraceae > JAAFHB01. Next base: position 11,264 of record JBAXWR010000032.1, on the reverse strand, counting down.
GACAAGCATTAAAACTTTTCTTACTAATCAATGCAGGGTTGATTGCACAGATAGCACTGGAATTCCCTAAAAAAAGAACCCTTATACTATCAGAATTATTGTCTAAAAATTCCTTTTTATATTGGTAATCGTTAGGAATATGGCGTAAAAAATATTCAACAATGCCTCCTATGATCATCAATCCAAGAATGGTAAGTAAAGAATTCTGTACGAATTTTTTCATTTATAATCGGAAGTATATTAATGTTCTTGATATTTTATAATTTGATAGGTACACTTAGAATACAATTTCCAAATTTGTTGTTGTTTTTATCCATTTGAATAAAGGTTCCATCCATTCATCCGTAGGTTTTTTGAGTACGAAGCCGTGATTTCCTGAAGGATATAGATGCATTTCTGCCGGAACTTTGTTGTGAACCAAGGCCTGGTAAAAACGGATGCTGTTGTCAACAGGCACGACAGAATCATCACCGGTGTGGGTGAGCCAGGTTGGTGGTGTTTTTTCATTGACCTGTAACTCATTGGAGAATAAGTTAATCTGGTCAAACGAAGGGCTTGGCCCCAATAAGTTTTTTCGTGAACCGCCATGGGTTAACCCATCAGTCATACTGATAACGGGATAAATCAAGATCAGAAAATCAGGACGAAGGCTGGTATTCTCACTGTTAGGAATATACGCCTTTTCAAAATGGGTGCCGGCAGTCGAAGCAAGGTGTCCTCCTGCTGAAAAGCCCATTATCCCAATTTTCCCGGGATCGATGTTCCACTCCTTTGCCCGCTCTCTTACAGTTTTGATTGCCTGTTGTGCATCCTGCAAAGAACCAATTGATTTATCCTTCATGATGGAGTCGCTTGGCAACCTGTATTTCAGAATAAATGCTGCAATTCCTTTCTGCAAAAAAGCATTGGCGATGATTGTCCCTTCGAGCCGGTAACTCTCCATGCCATATCCACCACCAGGACAAATGATTACAGCAGCACCTGAAGTTTTAGAGGCCTCGGGCAGGTAAACTGCCAAAGTTGGTTCGGATATGCTCCGATAACCAACAAGTGTCTCATTGTTCTCCATTTTGATCTCCTTCATGGAATTGGGGATTGAATTAGGAATTTCACCCTTATAAAGTGGGATGGTTTGCTGTGCATTCAAACCCAAAGCTGATAAAATCAATCCAAGAATAAATGTTTTTTTCATATTAATTTACTAATTGTTAACACTTTGATTCTTTAATAATCCAAATTTAAACGTCAGCGAATATCAGCGGAAATTGCCTGATCGACTACTCTTTCAATTTTTCAGCTTCTTGCTCAGATCGGGAACCATTTGTTCCAATGCTTTTTTTGAATCGACATATTTTGAAAGATCCCTAAGCGCAATCACTTTAAAATGGTTATCCGAAAGGTATTGCAAATAGGAAGCAAAAAGCTCAGGAGGGGTATTTACCCAAGGATGTTCAATATCGGGAACCCCATGAATCGTAAGAACTACCACCTTGCCTTCTTTTGCCTCAGCGAATGATTCCATCACCAGGGCTTTATTTTCCGAATTCATCGCCCAACTTGGTATCAGCATTGGATGGTCAACCAAAGGATCATAGGGTCGCCCACCACCAGCACGGGCAAAAAGATACCCTTTTTTTCTTAATGCTTCAATTGCTTGTATATTAAGATCATAGCCAGGATAGGCAAAAGTAACCGGATGTGGAATTTTCATAGAATCGCATTTGTTTTCGATATACTCCAATTCCGCTTTAAATTGATCGGCAGTAAGTTTCGTTGGGCCTTTGTGCAACCGGGTATGATTGGCAATTTCGAAGCCCATCAGATCCAGTTGCTTGATCTGCCGCCAGTTCATGTATTTTGAAGTATCGGCAAAATTGGGTGGAAATTCACAGATAAAGAAAGTTGCCCCAAACCCGAATTTTTTCAACAGAGGGGCAACGATGCTATATTGGCTTGCAGTGGCATCGTCAAAAGTAAGCACAACCAATTTATCGGGAATTGTTGTTTTAGGCAATTTAGCCGAAGATGAGTTGTAAAAAAAGAGAACAAAAAGTAGAAGCGTAACTATTTTCATTGATGGAGACATAAAATAAATTAATTATAATCTTCTGTGAGTCAACCATGGATCATTGTACTTTCTTAGCGTGGTTTTCAGTTTTTGGCTCAATTCCTCAACCAGACCAAGGTTTTCACCGGCGATGTTTGTCATCTCATAAGGATCTGTCTTTCTGTCGTATAGCATCATTGTTTCTGTTTTTGATTCAGGATGGTCAATCACGAAAGTGTAACGGTCTGTTCTTACCCCTCTCAAACCAAAATCTGGCTTTTCGTTGTCCACCCTCATATACCATTGCAAACCAGGCTTCTCACCTTTTCCTGTAACAAGATAGTTCTCAAAGTTTTGGCCATCCACTTCTGCAGGAATTGAAGCGGCAAATCCCATCAGCCCCAGCATTGTCGGGTAAAGATCTATTGTGGACAATAAAATATCATCATGATGAGGTTTCAATTTGCCGGGATATCTGATGATCAGCGGAACACGCATCGCCTCTTCGTACCAGTTGTTCTTCGTGACCTCCTCGTGAATTCCAAGACAATCGCCATGATCTGAGGTAAATACAACTATAGTATTGTCAGCAAGACCTTCATCTTCCAGGGCTTGTAGAATCCGGCCAAATTGCTCATCCACACCGGTTATCGCAGCGTAATAATCTTTGATATTTTTCCTGTAATGGTCGCCCCATTTTGTCCCTGCCGGTGGAATATTGGGCTTATCGGTCAACGATTCCAATGGCACATCCTTATAAATGTCTTTATACTTTTGCGGCACAAAGCTATAACCTGTATGGGGCGGGTTCATTGAGATGACCAGTGCAAACGGTTTCCCTTTTTCCCTGATCGTGCCAGATTTATCTTTGAAGAAATCAATGGCCTTGTTGGCTTCGTGTTCCGGACCCCACTCATTGTAATATTGAAAATCTTCTCTCGATGAGTTGGTATCCCAATACATGGGTCGTAGATGCTGGTCATATGTTCCATAGGCATGCCAATAGGTAAACCCATGGCGACGGTCGGGGGAGCACCATTCGTTCCATTTGACTTCGCCTGCATTGTTGCTTGTATTGATAAATGGCTCGCGTGGCGAATCAAGGTGCCACTTCCCAATATACCCCAGTGAGTATCCTTGCTCCTTTAATACATCCGACCAGCAACGGGTTGATTTTGGCAATTCGCACCCAATCTTTTCGGATAAGTTGGTGCAATTTGACACGACTTTGTTGTGGTGCGGATATTGGCCGCTCATGATCATCGCCCTTGTTGGCGAACTTACCGGATAGTTGCTGATCGCATTTGAAAAATAAACACCCTGTGATGCAAAGCGGTCAAGAACAGGTGTTCGCACCTTTTCCTGACCTAGAAAACCAAGGGTCTGCGCCCGCATCTGATCGGGAAAGACAAACAACAGGTTTGGCATTTGCTTCTTTTCTGTTGGTATCCCCATTGCCATAAAAGATAATAAAGGGAGAGTGGCGATTCCAATTAAATTATTCATTTTATGAGATTTACATATTTAAATGAGCAACTGGCTAATGGCTTCTGGCACCTTGCTCCAGTCGTGGACAAAATAATGATCAATCCTCTTTTTTAATTCAATCCACCATGGCCACGGTAAAGTTGCAATGGCCCGGTTAATTTCAATTTTAAAACGGTAACATATTTGTCGAGGACATTCACGGGAACATCGATATAGACAAGGCCGGGAACAGGGCTCCACGAAATCTTGCCCACAACTTTGGGTGTCAATTGGGTGCCATTCCCCACAACCGTAATGTTTTCAATCTTGTTGATCAGTCCTTTTAGCATAACTCTCCCACTTGTTTTATCATGCAGGAACAAATAGAGTGTTGTGGAATCTTTTGAAAGTGTGGTCGGACCATAAAAGTGGCCTTGTGGAAGTCCGGCAACTGTATTAAAGATGGCCTCCCCATTTTTCTTATTCCAGGCTCCCAATTCTTTTAAAACATTGATTTGTTCCCCGGGAATCGTCCCATCTTCTTTGGGTCCCATGTCGAGCAGTAGATTTCCTCCATTCGATACCGCATCCACAAAAATCGTGATTACTTCATAAGGTGTTTTCCAGTTGTTGTCGTGGTGGAATCCCCAGTTGTCGTTGGTCGTCATGCACAATTCCCACCAGTTGAATTTTGGTTTGGATACGGGGAAATTCTGTTCGGGTGTCTCATAATCGCCATATCCCTGTAACCGACTGTTGATAATGGCTTTGGGATTGTCCTTCAAAATGATCCTGCGGATTTTCCCGGCTTCCCACTCTTCCGCACTATGCTCCCAGTCGCCATCGAACCACCACAAATCGGGTTTGAACATTGTATTGATCTCTTTGATTTGCCCCTGACAAAAAGCCCTGAAATGGTTCCAACGGTCATAATCTGCTTCAAGTTTGTACTTTGAACTGTCCTTCAGAAAGCCGGGATAATTGGGGTCGGTCCAGTCGATCAGCGAAAAGTAGGCACCACATTTGATGTTCCGTTTTCGCAACTCTTCAAAAAAAGGTTTGATCATATCGCGTTTGGCAGGTGTGGCCTTGACGATGCTCAGGTTGTTCATTTTTGTATCGTACATCGCCACTCCATCGTGGTGTTTAGTTGTTATAACTGAGTAGCGTGCACCACTTTCCTTGATCAGGTCGGCCCAGAAAGCAGGGTCGTACTTCTTCAGGGTGAACCCATTGAGCTGTTTCATGTAATCGTTATGACTGATTTTCTTGTTGTAAAAGCTCCACGATTCATCAATCCCATCGACAGCATAAATCCCTGCATGGATAAATATCCCCAATTTGGCATCGGCAAACCACTGCATCTTTTCTTTCTGGTCAACTGGATCAATTTTGGGTTGTGCATACCCGGATAAAAATCCTGAAAAGATAAAGACCAATAATAAAAACCTTCTTATCATGCTCATTGCTAACTAATTGATTTTAAAGTATCGAATATTCAAAAATATTGACCCCATTTTGCATGGTGATGATGTTGACAACCATTAATGCGATAACAATCAGGGCAATCACGAACAACAAAAACCTGAACCCAAATTTAGTCCACCCAGTCCTTTTGCGTTTAAAAGACTGGATAAACAAGAAAGGCAAACTGATCACACAAATTATGCAGAATGGAATAATCCCGATACGGAAAAACCAGATCAATGGTTTGATCCAACTATTTGCAGGGTAAATCCAGACACATTGGTCAACTAACGTTTTGTCGTTGCCTTTGCCAACAGCTTTAATCTTATTGTTCCCTTTTGTCAACTTCACAGCTTTCCATTTGAATATCTTATCATTGGAAGTCAATGACCCCATCGATTTCTCATTGACAAACAACTCGACGGATGTCAAATTGGAATATACCGTCACATCTGCTAAACCTTCTTCGTGCATTTTAAAACGTTTGTCGTTGAGATGGACCATCGGTTCCGGATTCCAGTTGACTTTGTAGAGATAAAAAGCATCTTTTTTCGTCTGCCGGTCATAGGTCACCATTCCTTTGTCGTTCATCCCGGCTTCATCGCCTTCGTTGCGGAAATCGGCACTAAAGTCAAACATGTTCCAGACGAAGGTGCCCCAGATATAGGGACGTTCGTTAATGATCTTCCAGCTTTGTTCATGATATTGGGCCTGCCACTCCTCGGGGTGCCATGGATGGAACATCGGAAAAGGCCTTACCGGACGGTATTCGTGCTGGCGGATGCTGGCACCTGCACCGTATTCGCTAATGGCTATGGGGAGGCGCGGATATTTTTTATGCAACTGGTCTGTCCATTTTCCCAGATCGTCGGGAGTTCCATAATACCAGCCAAAATATTTGTTCCAGGCCATCACGTCTGTCTGAAAGTTCAATTCGTCTTTATCGGGCAGAAGGGAGGCAGCGGTAATCAACCGGGTCGGGTCTTCCTTTTTTGCCAACGTGACCAATTCTTTTACCAAAGGAGTAGGACTTCCGACTTTGGGATTGCTGAGTTCGTTGAACACGCCCCAGAAACAGATGGAAGGGTGGTTGTAGTTTTGGCGGATCAGCTCCTTCAACTGTTGTTTAGCATTGTCATCGAATTGCGGGGTGTTCGAATAACCACCGATCATGCTCCCCACAAATGGAATTTCAGCCCAGACAACCATTCCTGCAGAATCGCAAAGAGAATAGAAATAATCGGATTGTTGATAATGGGCCAGCCTCAATGAGTTGACACCCATCTCTTTAATTAATTGCATATCAATGCGATGGTCTTCTTCGGATAATGCCGATCCCTTATCTTTTTTATCCTGATGCCTGCTGACACCATGTAAAGCCAAATGAATGTTGTTCAGAAAGAAGCCTTTGTCAGGATCGACATTAAAACTTCGCAATCCAATGGATTGTACAACCTCATCAATTAATTTAACACCTGAAAATAACTGAACTTTTACCAGGTACAAATAGGGTGATGCGGTTCCGTTCCACAATTTGGGATTGGAGATTGTTATCTTTTGCAGACCATCGGTATCCTTTCCTGCCGGGATAGTAAATTCTGAATTTTGTTTTGCAACCAGATTTCCTTCCTTGTCGAATACCGAAGCTTGAACAGTAATATTCTCATCTTTAACACTTCCATTGCTCAATTTACCTGTAATTTCAAGACTGGCTTCAGCGGGTGCAACCTTCTCCTGTTTGATGTAAACTCCCGGTGAAGCATAATCGAGAGGCGTAATACATATTGGTTCTGTTACAAGTAAATGTAACGGACGGTAAATTCCGCCATATTGGTTAAAGTCGCCACCCAAAGGCAAAATATCGTCATGTTTGAGGTTGTCAACTTGAACGACAAGGGAATTTTCTTCGCAAACCTTTGCCATTGAGGTTATTTCATACGCAAACGCCGAATAACCCCCACGGTGTTGTCCCAGATGGACGCCATTCAGAAAAACGTCGGCAACCGTATGCACACCCTCGAATTTAAGGAACAACCGTTTCCCAAGGTATTTTTTGTCGATGATCAATTTTTTGGAATAGGTGCCAACTCCCCTGTAGTATTCGAAACCGGACTGGGCATCCTTGCTGTTCCAGGTATGCGGAAGGTTGACCATTTCGTTGATCGAATCGCCCAAATAGGAAAACCCTTTAAAATTCCAATCGTTATTGATGTTCTCAACAAAACGTGGCTGACCAATAAGATGACTTGACAGGCCAAAAACCAGCAGTGCAATAAAAAGGATGCTTACAATTGTTTTCATTCTGTATAGTTAAAAAATGGTTGTTGATAATTATATATTTAATATATTGAATGATAGATAATTAACGTTTTATTTTTTTCAATGGGATTTGAACATTAAATGTCCCGCCATCTTGCTTTGGATTTGCATTATCGACCGAACACGCTGCAAATAAAACGATTGGGTCATCATTTTTATCCAAAAGAAGCTGCGGCCTTTCCAGTCGGTCAACCTTTAAATGGGTGCCATCTTTCAGGATCAGTTCCTTCTTCATGAAAAGTGGCGAAGCTGCAGGTACCCATTTGATCCCATCCTGCGATTGCATAAGTGCCAGACCCGGTTCACTACCTGTCAGTTTTCCATTAAAATCCTTCACAACTGCATAAAAACGTTGATCATGCTTGTGATACCACACAAAAGGATCCTCGGCAGAGACTTTTTGGCCCTGATTATCCATGATATCAAAAACAAAATCGTCAGTTGTTGTAAACGGGCCAATCGGTGAATCTCCAATTGCAACACCATGTACTCCTCTCCACTCCGGATCATAAATATTCCCTTTAAAATACAACAGATACTTCTTGTCCGATGGCCGGTACACAATTGCAGGATTGGTGACAATTAGGTTATCAGGTTTGGCAATAGTCCCTGCCGGGGAAGGGTCTATTACATCGTTGTTTTTAACACGTGTCCGGGGAGAAAGAAGTGGTTTGTCGGACCTTATAAATCGGCCATTCAGCAAATCCTCAACAGTGGCAAATTCAATCACCCCGATTTTCTGTTCCTGCTGAACACGGTTTCTCTTGTTTAAATGTTCGCCTGTGGAGCCAACAGGTTGAATTCCAGGATCTTTTCCTGAAACAAAATAGAGGTAATATTTCCCATCGAAAGTCTTGATCAATGGATTGTGAGTCATTTGGGCATCCCATGCTGTTGAATCACCCTGTTCTTTTCTCCCTTTCAAAACGAGCTTAAGTTGGCGAAAATCCCCGTAAGGTGAGTCTGAAACGGCACAGCCAATTTTAGAATTCAGGACCCAGCTATCTGTAAATGGCGGTACTTTGGGTCCCGATTCCCATGCGGAGTAAAAAAGGAAATATTGATCCTTGATGCGAAGCGGACTGCCGCACCAAACAAAACTGTCGGGCAACTGAAAGACAGACGTTCCCTTTACATGAACTCGTCCATCTATATTATAAACCTCCAAATCAACAGGTTGTGGTTGATAAATACAACTGGTTGTTTTACAGCCGACCAACAAAACTGCCAGTAAACTAAAAATAAGAACCCCTAGAATTGATTTTGCCATTTATGATCTGAGTAATGTGAATGTAAAACTCAATTTAGTTTTCCGGGTTCCCTGCGGTTTTTACCGGGGTTCTTTGTCAAATCATCGCCAAGATCTTCACGCGCTTCGGCAGCAATCTTTTCCAATTCGGCAACAATTTCGGGATAGGTCTCCTTCACATTGTAACGCTCCCCCGGATCGCGTCTGATGTCGTATAATCCTCCTTCAAAATTGAAGTTTTCATTATTTTGTCCGGGCATCCCATCTTTTCCAGGGGCAAAACCTTCGTAAGTACGTCCCGGATGGGGAAAAACCAATTTCCAGTTCCCGTTGCTGACCGCTTCGAGGCTGTTTTTGCGATAATAGTAGAGGAGACTTTTTCGTGGAGTGGCATCCATATTCCCTTTCATCAGTTCGATAATGTTGACCCCGTCAATCTTACGCTCAGGTAATGGGGCTCCGGCAATTCCTGCTATGGTAGGTAGGATATCCATACCGGCAATCAATTTATTACAGACAATCCCTTCCGGAATCACCCCTTTCCAGTACATGAGGCATGGTACACGTTGCCCACCCTCAAAACTTGTCCCTTTTCCTTCGCGCAATCCGCCAGAACTACCGGCATGGTTGCCATAATTGAGCCAGGGACCGTTATCGGAAGTAAAGATAACAAGTGTGTTGTTTTCGATCTTCATCTCTTCAAGTACATCCAAAACCTGCCCAACGCTCCAGTCGATCTCCATCATCACATCGCCATATAAACCTTGTTGTGATTTGCCCTTGAATTTATCCGAAACGGCCAGCGGAACATGAGGCAGGGGATGTGCCAGATAAAGAAAAAACGGATTCGACTTATTTTGCTGGATAAAATGAACAGCCCTTTCTGTGAATTGTGTCGTGAACTGCGTATTGTCGGGATTTGTGGCGACCACTTTATCCCCTTCGATCAATGGCAATGGCGGATAATAGTTTTTTCCTGTCGGATGGTTTGGCCACATATCGTGGGAATAAGGTATCCCAAAAAACTCATCAAACCCATTGTGGGTAGGTAAAAACTGAGGTTGGCATCCCAAATGCCATTTCCCGAAAGCTGCAGTGGCATAACCTTTTTTCTTAAGCACCTCTGCAATTGTTTCTTCCTCACTGTTGATCCCGATCTTTGCAGAATGATCCAATGCTCCCGCAAAACCGACCCTGTTCGGGTAACATCCTGTAAGCAAACCAATTCTCGATGCACTGCATACAGCCTGGGGCGAATGGTATTGCGTAAAGAAAATCCCTTTTTTTGCCAACCTGTCGAGATTTGGTGTGCGGTAACCTGTTGCCCCTGTGATCGTAAGATCGCCATAACCCATATCATCGAGGTAAATCACAACAAAGTTAACAGGCTTTGCCGGCTGGGCACTGAAAACCGGGGAACAGGCACCAAGCACTGAAAGGGCTGCCGCAAAAGGAAGAATCGGTTGCATATCTTGTAATTTGGTTTTTCAAGGGTAAAGCTAAACTTTTAATTCGGAATAAACAAAGAAGTCAGAACACGATTACGGGATTACGGGATAGGCAAGATTAATGAAGCAAAAGGTGGATATTGTTGATTCGCAGCAGAATATTTTAAAAATGAAATTTGTATCAGCAGAAATCGTATAAATTTGTAATCTTGAAATCCTGTTCAGACATTTATGAAGGAAGTCTGTACACGATAACGGGATAGACAAACAGCCCTTGAGACACCTTAATACCGAAGTTGATGAGTGGGGAGGTAAGGGTGGAAATGTAAAAAATGAAATATGATATGAAACAAAACTTACAAACAATTGATGCAGCCTTTACCAACCATTACAGAGGTTTATTTGAAATCCAGCAAAGTGTAAAGAACCAACTGGTAGATTATCCTTTTGACCTATCGAAAACGGAGATTACAGATGCCATCATCGATCGTATGATGGCCTTTTGGTTTTTCAATGTGAGAAACAACAAAGAAATCCTGGGGAGGGAAATCAATACGACATCTGCCGATTTTTTTACTGAAACCTGCTTGTTGTTTTTAAAAAGCTATTTTGAAAAACAGCATGGAATAAAAGTGCTTTCTGAAAGGAATATCACAAAAGGATCAGTCATTCGCCCTGATATTTCGATTTGGAAAGACAACCAATTGGTAGCCGCCATCGAATTAAAAGTGAGTGACGGATGGAAAGGTGGAACGATGCTTCCCCATCTGATCGAACGCGAAATACAAATCAAGAGTCTTTTCCCCAATGCTTACTTTGGTGTAATTGCTTTCTGGAATTTCTTCGATACGAACATTGAAGTATGGAACTCTAAATATTTCGGATTATTGAAGTTCGATAAAGATAACAACCATCAACGGTCTGGTGCAAGCATCGAACAATTAATCAAGGAGATTGAAAAAATCAAGGCATCGAAGCACATCAAAAGCATAAAGTACTGTCGATCGTAAACCGCCGGGAAGCCATCAAAACCGCTATCATGCTGGCCAAACCCGGAGATATTATCCTTGTTGCCGGAAAAGGGCACGAAGATTACCAGGAAATTAAAGGGGTGAAATATCATTTTGACGATAAGGAAGTGATCAACGAACTATTCGGAAACAATTAAAATACGAAGCTATGTTTTACCATTTGTATCAGCTTTTAAAAGATTGGGACATTCCGGGATTGGGAATGTTTCAGTACATCTCTTTCCGGTCGGGTGCAG
>JBAXWR010000319.1:0-7899 GCA_037128295.1 Mariniphaga sp. | reverse complement strand
CCCGCGTTTGGACGATTGGCCTCCCTTCGTCACTGATTTCGCTACTATTTAAAGTGGGATAAGCATATTTTTTGACTTCACCTGTTTTTGGATTGAAGATATTAAAGGCTAACGCTGTATTGACAAGTAGGTTACCGTTTGCATCAACAGCAAGCCCATAGATATAATTTCCTGATATGCTATTGGTTTCGTAAGCATTGAAAAGGTATTGCTTAAAGTACCCGGTTTTAGGGTCGTATTTGTTCAATCCATTACGGGTACCGATCCAAATATTGCCGTCATGGTCTTCAGCAATGGAGTAAATCCAATTATCTGAAATAGAATTGGTGTCGGAAGGATTGTTCAAATAATTATCAAACGAATAGCCATTGAATTTATTTAGTCCTTGTTGTGTGCCAAACCAGATGAACCCTTTGCTGTCCTGAAAAATACATTTGATCACGCTTTGCGATAATCCATTGTTTACCGAATAATGTGAAAAAATATACGGTTGGGCATTTGATTCTTGTCTGAAAACAAAAATCAAAATAAGGATCAGGATCCGATTTCGATGAATTGATATATCTTTCATTTTACGATAATAAGAATAATGCAAATTTATCAATTCTTGCAAAATGTAGGTAATTATTTGTAGTTTTGGTTGTTGTTTTAATCCATCTGTTTTAGATGGAAATCCATCAAAAATGAACTTATAAAAATAGGCAAAATGGAATCAAAGAATCAAAAACCAGAAATTGAAAATGGCAACAAGACCCGTCGCCGTGAGTTTTTAAAGCAAAGTGCTGCAGTTGCAGGTGTATCCGTACTTTTTGCAGGTGGTCCTGCCGTTTTATTTGGTGAGATCACCAAATCGGATGATCCCGCCCTGGTTACCGAAACGATCCATTATGCCGGGGCAAGTGGTCAGATGATTGCTTACCTTGCCAGGCCAAAAGGGAAAAAGAAACATCCTGCCGTAATCGTTATTCACGAAAACCGTGGTTTACAACCTCATATTAAAGATGTTGCAAGAAGGATTGCACTCGAAGGGTTCGTTGCGCTTGCACCTGATGCTTTATCTCCGTTGGGTGGGACACCTGAAAAACAGGAGGAAGCGATCCCAATGTTTCAAAAGTTGGATTATGAAACCACGAAAAAAGACTTTACGGCAGCCGTTGCATATTTAAAAACCAACCCTCAGACTACCGGCAAAGTGGGATGTACCGGTTTTTGCTGGGGCGGTGCGATGACCAATTTTGTCGCTGTAAACGCTCCTGACCTCGATGCCGCTGTTCCATATTATGGAAGTCAACCTAAAGCGGAAGAGGTTGCCAAAATAAAAGCCCCTTTGCTTCTGCATTATGCCGGCAACGACGATCGGATCAACAAGGGAATCCCCGATTTTGAAACAGCCTTAAAAGCATCAAAAAAAGAATATCAGTTGTTTATGTACGAAGGGGCGCAACATGCCTTTAACAACGATTCAAATCCAGAACGGTACAACAAGGAGGCCGCCGATCTGGCTTGGAAACGGACAATTGCGTTTTTTAAGGAAAAGTTGAAATAGCGAAAAGCGGAGATTGAGGGTCTCAATATCGACTTTTTATTAAAGCGATATAATTCGGAAAGTATTGATTTAAAACTGTTTGGGTATGAATATTATTTATCCTAAACAGTTTTGGCTTTTAGGGGGGGTATCATATTTGGTGGTGACTACTAATTTCACTACCAAGTGTGGCCAGAATAATAAGGGAATAAGGTTATAGGTGGTAGTGTATTTTGAGTTACTAAGGTTAAAGATTTTAAAATAAGGTTTTTAGCATTGAAATAGCATTTTTTAACCTTATTTTTCTTAAAAAAACTTAATAACATAATAAATTCCCCAAGGTACCAACCTTATGATTACTGAGCGGAGTCGAAGTAATCCCTTATTGGGGCTATTACATAAACTCTTTAAAATCTTCTAATGGTGCATCGAAATCATCATGCATGACAATCAATCCTTTAGCGCAACCAAATTTCCTCTCTTTAATCCTATTTTTTCTCTTCTTTGCCTTAAGAAATTCGACAAAATCATCTACCTCTTTTTTCAATGATGGTGGCAATGAATTAATTTTTGTGAATAACATAGTTGTTGTCATTTTTTATTACAAAAATAATAAAATTGTTATATCTTCTCAAACCTGACAGCGTCGATAGTCCTGTCAGCGTTTGTAAAAGTAAGTTATCTTTTGCTGTTATTCTTCCAAGCCTCCGCAACTTGTTCCACAAAAGGTTTGCAATGATTGAAAAACAGTTTGTACCCTTCGCATAAATAATTCAATCCTTGTTCACCGTCTGGTGTGGATAGGAAACGGTCTTTGGGACAAGCACCATTGCACATTGCAAGCACCTCACAACTACGACAATAGTCAGGAAGGGAAACACGTTTGGCATTGCCGAATTCTCTCTGTTGGTCACTTTCAAGCAATTGATCCAAAGAAGTTTGGGTGATATTCCCAACAAGGTGTTCCTGATCGACATAATGGTCGCAGGAGTAAAAATCACCATTGCTTTCCACAACAGGGACTTCGCCACATGTGCTTTTGAAAATGCAAAGGGAGTGTTCCAGACCGAAAGCAGTCCGAAGTGCCTCTTCAACGATTTGTATCTTCACATTCCCGATGTCGGAAGACTCCCATTCATCGAAGATTGTGCAAAGGAATTCCCCAAACGCTTTTGTCGGCACAGAGCGTTCTGAAATTATGGTGTCAATTGAAAGTTGTTTTTCGACCAAGGGGAGAAAAGTCATAAACCTGACATTCAATGATTTGAAAAAACGATAGACTTCAAGGGGATACCTGACATTTGTGGAATTGACGACACAAAGTATTTCGCAGGGGACATTGTATTTTTTCAACAATTGAAAACCCCGGATGACCTCTGAAAAACTTGATTTTCCATCCCTTTTGGAACGATGTACCGAATGGTATTCCTCTGGTCCATCGAGGCTGATCCCAACGATAAAATTCTCTTTTTTCAGGAATCGGCACCATTCGTCATCGAGTAAAGTCCCATTGGTTTGCATACCATTGAGCAACCTGAAATTCTTGGGAAGGTGTTTCTTTTGAAATGCGACCACTTGTCGATAAAACTTCAATCCGGCCATTGTTGGTTCGCCACCATGCCACGAGAAAAAGATTTCAGGTCCCTCAGATGCCCGAATATGCTGAATGATATACTCTTCCAGCAACTCATCCGACATACGCAAGTTTTTATTGTCGGGATATAGATTCTGTTTTTCAAGGTAATAACAATAACCACAAGCGAGGTTGCATTGCGCCCCGACCGGTTTTACAAATATTTGGAAATTGTCCATTATGTCAATTTTGTCTTTAAAATCATAATTTGTGAGTCCACTCCGAAAAGACGTCTTCTGCCACAAAGACACTAAGTCACAAAGACTTCACTAAGGCGATAGTATTGATATTTAAATCTTTGTGAAACCTTAGAGTCTTAGTGTCTTAGTGGCCTTTTTTGTTTTTAACTTTTCGGAGTGTACTCATTTATTAAAGAAAATGTCCCGCCAGGGACCTAATATTGGTAGAACAGGATAAACGACAATTAATCAAATCCCTTAAGGGATGACATAAAATATTGATATACAATGTTATTAATAATAAAATCAAGACCTATCATTTCTAAAATAATCGTTTACCTTTTTCACAAGCTTCAATCAATTTTCCCAGACGTGAAATCTTTGTGGCCTGCTGTTTTCCGCTCATCACAAAAAACATCGTTGTTTTTTTATATGAAAGTGACTGGGCCATATAAAACTCCCAGGCTTTCGGGTGCTCCTTAAATTGGTTTTCAAGCCATTCTTCCAATGTTTCGGGTCGGTTTTCGTAACTATAAATTCCTGAACGCACATCCTTCCGTTTTTCAAAAGCTGCCAAACCGGAGGGCTTCATTCTTCCCTGAGTGATCAATTCTTCCACTTTTTTAATGTTGACCTCGCTCCAGATGCTCCTTGGTTTTCGTGGCGTAAACCGGATGCAATAACTGGATTCGTCAATTGATCTCCTTAGTCCATCGATCCATCCGTAACAAAGTGCTTCTTCAAGAGCATTTGAATAATTAACCGAAGGTTTTCCGGTTGATATTTTGTAATATCCAACCCATATTTCATTCATCGTTTCAGAATTGAATCCCAGCCAATTACGGAATTCTTCAGGCGTTTTGAAAAAACAAACGTTCATATCATTTCCTTACAAAATTCAAATCCTGAAAATCGTAGCTGAAATCTGTGGCAGGGGAAATGGGTTTCATTTTAAACCCGGACGCTTTGCCTTCGGTCCCCAGATTGAAAATCACAAAAGCATCGGCTTTCATGCTCCTCATGACCCCTTTCACCGCAAAGGTATTCCCTTTGTAAAGTTTCATTTCGCCCCTCAACTGTGGGGAACGGACCGATTGGAACCAAAGCTTTCCGTTGATTCCCGAAATCTTTACCTCACCCAACCAATCATCTTTGTAGGTACCTGAAAAATCTTCCGGATTTACTTTAACCTTGTTGGCTTTGATCACTGCATTGATCTCATCATCAATTTTTTGTACCAATTCAGCATCCTCTTTGTCCGACTTCGATACGATCGTATCGTAATGTAGCACCCAATCTTCTGAAGCCAATCCAAGGTAACTGTCTTTAATTGTGTTGGTGATCGAACTAAAAGCAGCACCCGATTCCTGGTTGGTCAGTACGACAATCCCCAATTTCAATTCGGGCAATAAAGTCACCTGAGTAACCATTCCTTCCATTCCTCCCGTATGCGAAACCTGTTTGGTCCCTTTCACATCGGTCAGGTTCCACCCCAGTCCATAGGCACTAAAATGGCTGTTATACTTGTCGGTTCTGGTTGGAAGGATGGTTTGCGGGCTCCACATCTCTTTTTGGGCAGCAGGACTAAACAACTGTTTGACAGGATCCTGGCCATATTTGCCATTGTCGAGTTGACAGATCATCCATTTGCTCATGTCGCTGATGCTTGAATAAATCCCGGCTGCCGAACATTGCCAGATTTTTACATCGTGCCGTGGCACGACCTGAAGTACTTTGTCGATAACCGTATGGCCGTCGATTGCATTGGATTTATCTTTGAGCCGTGCAAACGAAGTCGCCGAACGAGCCATACCTAGCGGGGCCATAATCCTCTCCTCGGCAAACTGTTCCCACGTCATTCCCGAAACACGTGCAACAACCTCTCCTGCAACCATGTACAATAAATTGTCGTAGTCGTATTTGGTCCTGAAAGGTGTGGACTGCTTTAAATACCTCAGGTTGTGGATAATATCGTTGATTGTAAAGTCGGATGAATCGGGCCACACCATCAGGTCGCCGGCACCCATTCCCAATCCGCTTCGGTGGGTAATCAGGTCTTTGATTGTAAAATCTTCGGTAACATAAGGATTGTATAACCTGAATTCAGGGATATAATTGATCACCTTATCGTTCCAGCCCAGTTTCTTTTCGTCCACCAAAATACCGAGGGTTGCGGTACAAAAGGCTTTGCTGTTGGAGGCGATCCCGAACAAGGTATTTTCGTCCACTTTTTCTCCCGTTTTCAACGAAGTTACTCCATATCCTTTTGAATGGACAACCTTCCCATCCTTGACAATCGCCACTGCAATTCCGGGGACCTGGAATGTTTTCATTGTCCGTTCCACCAATTGATCAATCGCAACAGATGACAAAGGTTGCGAAAATACAGTTAATGCACTTAATATAAGCAAATTAAAAAATAAAGCAGTTTTTTTCATATCGTAAATTAAAAGGCTAAAATTACATTTTTAAAACAGGTTATAAAAATGGACCGATTAATTTTCAAAGCAATCGTTGGAAGCCAATCTTATGGCACCTCGACCCCCTCGTCTGATATCGACTACAAGGGAGTTTACATGCAGACTGTGAATGAATTGATTACATTTGGTTATCAGGAACAGGTTGATGTTTCGAAAGACGAATGTTACTATGAAGTAAGGCGGTTCATCCAGTTGTTGCAATCGGCAAACCCGACTGTTTTGGAATTGCTTTTTAGCCCGGAAGATTGCATTATCCAAACAAGTCCACAATTTGAACTCATTGTTGATCATAGGGATAAATTTCTAACTCAAAAGTGTTTGCTATCTTTTGGAGGATATGCCATTGCCCAAATCAAAAAAGCAAAAGGGCTCGACAAAAAAATGAATTGGGAAAAAGACCGCGTCGAACGAAAAACACCGATTGACTTTGTTTATGCATACAAGGACGGGAAAACCATGCCTGTGGAAAATTGGCTTTTAAAAGAAGGCAAAAACCAGGAAAATTGTGGGCTTGTGGCACTCGACCATTTCAAAGATTGCTATGCCTTGTATTATGACTATGATGCCCAGGGTATAAATACGGAAACGGAAAATATTACACCTTTAGGCTTTAGGGGGATCATCTCCGACGACAGCAATACGGTCAGGTTAAGTTCGGTTCCGAAAGGGATGGTTCCCGAAACGATTGTCTATTTTAATCAGGACGGCTACTCGATGCATTGCAAAGATTACAGGGACTATGAACTTTGGCTACAAAACCGTAATACCCAGCGATATGTTGATATTAAAGGACATAACCAACAGATTGATGGCAAGAACCTTTTGCATTGCCGCAGGTTGCTCGATATGGCCATCGAAATCGCGACCGAAAAAACGATCCATGTAAGGCGGCCAAATGCAGATTATCTATTGTCGATACGACGTGGCGAAGTCCCCCTTGATTCGATTATTGAACAAGCCGAAGTTGACCTTTTGACCCTTGAAGAGTTGTTTGCGAATTCAGGACTTCCAAAAGAGTGTGACAAGGATTTTGTGAATGATTTGTTGTTAAAGGTCAGGCATTTGTGAAAAAACAGGTCTTTTAGGATCTTATTGGTAGTTGACGGTAAAAACCGTGCAAGCGGTTATATTTTCAAAAGGAAGATTTTGCAAAATTTTGAATTGCCCCATCAATGTTCAAAAAGGCTATTCATCCCCGTCCCATTGGAGATCCGCTCTTTTCCGAACCTTCGAGCACGGACGGGTTTGGGGTTGTGCCCCTTTCCCTAGGTTATTCACGTTCGATCACTTCACTACCATGGGTTATGTTGCTTTCGATTTTTGGAATCGTTTCAAATCCTACTTCGCTTGCTTCCCTGTATGGGAAGCCCAATAATAACCCCGGGTAAGCGGTCCCAAGCAAAGCTCCTTCAAAGATATCGGGATATCTGGACCGCCTACCCGGGGAAAGAAACCGCGCCACCCTGGGAAAAGGAACTGCACAACCCAGGGGAAATGGTGCGGCAAAAAAACTGTCTGCGATCAAAGGTTCGGAAAAGAGCTAATCTCCCTTCGGACGGAACAGGCAACACCCATAAAAGTCTGTGGTGCAAACCAAAATTTTGAAACAGTCTAGACGAACAAGTCATTAAGAAATTAAATGGTTAGCACTTTATTCATTAGGACGATCTACCTCCAGAAACTGTCATTGGTAACCAAACGACTTTATATTAAATTTTTAGCAGAATCAAGATGTTTGGTGGCGTGTCCCGAGATTTTACGAATCGGGAGGCAATCCCATGTTTGAAGCGCAATCCAGGATATTGTTTTTTGGATAGTGCTTCTTAGCTTGGGATTGCTTTGTCGTGCACAAAATTATCCTTCAAATTCAGTTTGTGCCGCACTCCGCGCAATGACAGGTCTTTAGTGTGAAAGTGCTGTTATGTTGTTTGGTATCTTCATGCAACTCTTGAAACTTGGTGGCCAATGCTAATTTTGGTAATTTTGAAAATACTGAATGCGTGGCTTGGGTAGCTTATTTGTCTGGTGGTAATAAGGTTTGGGGAAAAGGAAAAATGTTTTCTGATTATAAACTTTATATTC
>JBAXWR010000318.1:0-7976 GCA_037128295.1 Mariniphaga sp. | reverse complement strand
GAACTTATTCAGGGTCGTCCACGCTATTTGGATTGCTCTAAAAAGCCCTTCTGGCTCGTTGCCGCTTTCCAGCTTTGAAGGGTAACTGTTACAGCCACTGTTACAAGCATGATCAATCCAGCGATTAAATAGGTCCACCAACCGATCTGCGTCCGATAGGCAAAACTCTGAAGCCACTTATCGATAATCGAATAAGCCAATGGAATGGCGATTACAAGTGAAACGAATACCCAGATCAGGAATTCCTTGTTCATATCGGCAAG
Organism: Mariniphaga sp.; assembly: GCA_037128295.1. Lineage (GTDB taxonomy): Bacteria > Bacteroidota > Bacteroidia > Bacteroidales > Prolixibacteraceae > JAAFHB01. Next base: position 7,713 of record JBAXWR010000318.1, on the reverse strand, counting down.
GATATCGGCAATCGTAGCACCGTTTACTTTGCGTATACCAATTTCTTTTGTGCGGTTCAGGCTGATCTGGAACACCTGGCCCAAAATCCCCATAAAAGTCAAAACGAGGGCAATGATTGAAATTAACCCAATGGCTTCACCCAGTCGCTCGTCTTTGCCATACATGGCCGCAAAATGTTGATCATAAAAGGTATAATTCATTGGCTCGTCAGGAATAAACGATTTCCATACTTTATTTAGCTCCGCCATTTGCCTTGTCAATTCACCAGGAGCAAGCATGATACTGACTGTTTTCAGTTCATTGTGCTTACCGGTTTCAGCAGAGAGAAGGCACACCGGTTGGATCTTATTGTACATCGACTCCACGTGAAAGTTGTTCGTAATCCCAACCACATTGTAACCACCCTCACGACCGTTGGCAAATTTCTGTCCTTCAAAATCGGTCCAACCATATTGCTTCATGGCCTCTTCATTCAATAAACAGCCATTCCCGATATCGCCCGACAAAAATGAACGGCCCGATTTAAGCTGAATGCCTAATGTTGAAATGAAATCTTCATCGACATACATCGTTTTAAGCATCACCGTACTTCCTGCTTTGCCATCCCCCATCATCAGATTGATGGCACCAGGGGCACCACGGCTCAAAGCTACACTTTCGCAAAACGGGTATTCTTTCAGCTTTTGTTTCAATGCATCCTGATTTTTAAAGGATTGCGGTAAATTGAGCCTGATCAGGTGCTCTTTGTTAAAGCCAAGATCGGCATGTTTTGCATAATTGACCTGCTTCTGTAGCGAAAATACGACTATCAACAATACAATCGAGGCTGATAGTTGAATTAAGGTAAGAACCCTTCTACCAATTTGTTGCTGGCCCCCAACTTTAAGTTTTGTAAGAAACGAACTTGTATTGAATTTTGAGAGGATGTAAATGGGTGCAATACTGTTGATTACGATAATAGCCCCGGTTATGGTTAGAAGTACAAACAGCAATGAAGGGTCGAGCAACCACCCGGCCTTCAGGTTCCGTTCGAATAGCCTGTTTGCATAGGGGAGAAAAATCCGGAACAAGATCAATGCCAGCACGATAGAGATCAAAATACTTACCGTGACCTCAACCAGTGAAAAACGCAACAGGTTGCCCAATCCTGCCCCATTAATCTTTTTGATACCAATTTCCTTCAACTTTTTGTATTGCAATGAGATATAAAAATTTAGAAAGTTGATCACTGAAAGTAACAAGATGACGATCCCGACAGAAAGGAAAATCCAAAGCAATGGCAGGTTCCCAACAATATTTCCGTTACCATCTATGGGTGTGGAAAGATAAATATCACCCAGTTTTTGAAGCCCCAGTGATTTGATTTCGATATGGTCTTTTGGAATAAGGGTATTCATTTTTGCGATGAGTGCCTCTCTGTTGGAATTTGGTTTTAACATCAAAAAATGGCTGGCAGGTTCCCAACACCTTCCATTGTTGCAATTTTGAGCCAACCTGAAATCCTTATTCTCAGCATTGATCAGGACATTCGCCTGTATCGATGAATGATCAGGAAAATCTTCTATGACAGCGGTAACTTGTCCTTTCATAAAATCCCAAATTACAATTGACTTTCCCAATGGATCTTCACCAGGAAACAGAATTTCAGCCATCGATTTGGTAATCAGGATTGACTCGGATCCGTCAAAAGGGAGCCTTGCAGATGCGGCAATAATCTTGACGGGGAAAATGTTGAAAAAATCGTTTGTGGTGGAGATCAGTCCCCTGAACTTCGTGAAATTCTTGTCGCTTTTTGCCGAAATATCCATATCACTGATTTGTTGCAATTGACAGGCAGCCCCAATTTCTGGATATTTTTCCTTAAAATCCTGAGTTAAGGTCATATCAAGGCTGCAATTGTTTTCCTTTGGGTCAAAGACCCTGACGATATTTCCAGAATTTGGGAAGCAGTTGTCCATCGACAATTCGTTGTAGATGAACAAGGCAATAAAAATCGAGACGGCAAACCCCACCGAAAATCCGGTTATGCTTAAAAAGCTATAGAGCCTTTGCCGTTTCAGGTTCCTGATGACTAATTTAATATTGTGCAAAACCATATTTTAATATTTATATTATTCTAATTCAAATACTTATTCTATTTTTCAAATTTCCGGTCTTCTTTCTCCTGTTTACGTTCTCCTTTTTTCAAGTCTCTCCATCTCCCAAGCCTCTTGCCCCAAGCTCAATGCTATTCATACCGCAAAGCTTCCACCGGATTTCGTGCTGCCGCCCTCCAACTTTTCCAACTCACAGTCAATAAAGCAATTCCATACGTAACCAGTGGACCAAATATAAAAGCCCAAACCGGTATTGGTGGATGGAAGTTGAATCTCCCCAAAAAAGTCAATCCCATGGAATAGGCCACAGGTACCGCGAGGACGAATGCAACCGTCACCCATTTTGTGTAATTCGCAAGTAACAGATACATAATTGATTGAATAGTTGCACCATTTGCTTTTCGGATTCCGATTTCTTTGGTCCGGCTTTCTGCTGTAAAGGAGGCAAGACCAAAGAAACCCAGGCAGGCCAGGAAAAGGGCGATGACAAATGCCAATCCTGCCAGGTTTGTCGGCAGGCTCAGTTGGGCATACGAAGGCAGGTCGCGGAACAATGTGGGCTGAACCAGTACATACGGGTTATAATGTTGAACCACTCTCCTTATCTTATCGGTCAATTCAGCATAACTTCCCATTCCATATTTTATCAATAAAATTGGTTTTTCAGGTGAATTGATTCGCATCAAAGTGGGAACGATAGGGCCAGCTAGGTCGATTACATGGAAATCTTTAAAAGTTCCGATAACAGTCCCTTTTTTGCCTTCGATCGTAATGACAGAGCCAACAGGATTTTTGATGTTCATGAGGTGTGCAGCCACATCGTTGATAAGATAGTTAGCCGAATCGGCAGAAAAGGAGGCGTTAAAAAATCTCCCCTCAGTCAGTTTAACATCTATAGCTTTGTTGTAATCAAAATCAACATTGATGCACCAGAAAAGGGGCACTTGGGTCACATCCTTTCCCTCCCAGTTCACTTCGCTGGTGGGCCGGGTTCCCCTCGTGGGAATGCAGTTGGTCGCACTGACCGCACTGATTCCGGGTACAGCAAGCAAATCGGACCTTACACTCTCGATGTGCTTTTGGATATTTTGGGAATTGTCAAGCACGATGAGTTGATCCCTGCCAACTCCTACATTGTAGTGTTCCATGTAATTGTCCTGTGTTTTGATGACCATCATGACAATGATCAGAACAATAGGGATGACAAACTGAAAAATGATCAGGCCTTGCCGGAAGCTGCTAAAGCTATGACTTGTAATAATTTTTCCTTTCAGCACATCGACCGGATTGGATGAGGCAAGGTATAATGCCGGAAGCAGGCCAGAAGCAAGGCCGGTAAAAAGGGTGATTCCAATGAAAAACATGACCATCCTGAAATCTAACAACTGAAACTGAATATCATTGTTAAACAATGTATTGAATCCGGCTAATGACATTCTGACCAGAATAACCGCACTTATCAGGCTTGCCAGCACAACAATAAAGATCTCTCCCAGAAATTGCAGGACGATGACCGACCTGTCCGACCCTACCACCTTTTTGATCCCTGCTTCACGATACCTCCTGAAATTTAATGCAATAGCCAGATTTATAAAATTGAAGCAGGCAATCAGGAGAATGGCCAAACCAATGGCTCCAACCATGACCACATTTTGCATCTCTTTCCAGATCCGTTTCCCTCCGGCATACCCATAAAGTACTTTTTCGCTAAGCGGAAACAGAAAGAGTTCCTGATTCAGGGTCGTCTCCTGTTTACTGAGCAGGTTTTTGATTTTATTTGTAACTGACCTGAAGTCAATCCCATATCTAAGCAGGACCCAGGTTTGACAAGCAGTGGCGCCACCATCGATTGCCCATTTGTTGGCTGATAAGAAGTTCGCAAACGGGATCACAAAATCGAATTGAAGGGTAGATTGCCTGGGGACTTTGCGAAATAAGCCAGCAACTTTAAAAATTTCAGTCTTTCCCTCCTCTTTCAATACAAGCGATTTGCCAACACAGTTGTTGCTCCCAAAAAACCTTAGGGCCATAGGTTCGGAAATCAGAATGGAATTCACATCCAACAACTGTTTACGGCCATTCAGAACCAAAGGAAATGAAAACAAATCGAAGAAATTGTCATCGGCGTAAAATCCTTCCTCTGTAAAGGTCTTCTCCCCGTTTACAAAAGAATAGTTGCATCCTGCCACCCTTGTCATGGTTTCTATTTCAGGAGCTTGAACTTTTAACTGATCTGCCAATGAGGCAGAAAGGTATTGTTTTGGAAAACGGTCCCCATTAAAAAACGTCACATACGCCTCCGCAGAATAGAGCCTGTCATAGTTTTTTTGAAGCTTGTCGAAGCTCAGGACATTGAGAATAAAAAGGACTGAAACCAATGCGCAAGTCAATCCAAAAGTGAGACAAACGTAATTGAGCAGACTGTAGGTCTTGTTGCGCCACAGGTATCGAAAAGCAATCGTGAAAAAATTCCTGAACATATCCAATCAGTTTATATAAAAATCATACTATCTCTTCTGAGACGCACAGCAGTGAGACGCACAGCTGTGCGTCTCTACAGGCTATTCGTATCGGAGAGCCTCAACCGGGTTCCTTGTTGACGCTTTCCAACTTTGCCAACTTACAGTGATTAAGGCTATTGCCAAAACTATAAAGCCTGCCAAAGCAAATATCCACCAGCTCAGGTCGGTTTTATAGGCAAAGTTTTCTAGCCATTTGACCATGGCGTAATATGCAATTGGCATGGCAATTATAATGGCAATAACTACCCATTTTACAAAATCGCGATTGAGCATGGTCATTACTTCGGATACTTTGGCTCCGTTTATTTTGCGGATGCCAATTTCTTTGGTTTTGTTTTCAGAAACAAAATAGGCCATTGCAAGCAATCCAACTGAGGCTAAAATAATAGACACAAGCGAAAACCAACCAAGTGTTTTTTGCAACCTAAGTTCATTTACATATAAATTATCATAATCCATATCCAGAAAATGAAATTCAAAGGGAATTTTATTGTTATTTTTTTGACAATAATTTTTTATGTTGTTGATAGCACCCTCATAATCACCACCTAATTTGAAAAGAATGATACCCATGTCATCATAATTTCTTGCTTGGGTATATAAGGTGGGCTCTACGTCAACACATAGTGATTTTGTATTTACATCCCCGATAACACCTTTTATTGTAAGGTACCTATTCGAATTCATGTCAAATATTAGTTGCCCTGCATAAGGGGGAATAAGATTTAGTTTTTTTGCAGCTATCTCGTTGATGATGCAATTTTGAATTTCTCCATTTGCATTATTCAGTTCATTTTCACCTTCAATGAATTTGATTTTCATCAATTCGAAATAGCCTTCACTTATCGAAATCCTTTCACTAAGTACCTTGTTTTCATTGTTTTCGCGTGTGTACAGTATTCCTCCAATATTCCTTATTGTTGGCAAACTGCTGACTGATGAAATGTTTGAAATATTGGGGCTTTTAATCAATTCATTCTTTAGGCTTTGTATGTTTTGCTGCTGACTGAACTCCCCGACAGTGCTAATATATGCAATGTTTTCACGATCAAAACCTAATTTCTTTGAGTTGATAAAATTGACCTGCTTATTGATTGCAATTACAGAAATGATTAACAGGATTGTAATCACGAATTGCAAAGTGAGCAAACCGTTTTGGAAGGAGATTCTCCTTCCAGGTAATCCAGAAACCCTTGATTTGAGTATTTCAACAGGGTTGAACCGTGTAATGTAATAACCAGGGAATAAACTGGACAGCAGCAAGGTTGTAGCAATTATCGGTAGGCTTATGAAAATAAAATTGAGACTGAAAAATTTTATCTCAATACCTGTGTTTAATAAACTATTTAAAACCGGCAAAGCTGTTTTTACCAGCACGATAGAAATAATAAATGAAGTTACTACAAACGCCAAAACTTCAATTGAAAACTCTCTGAATATTGATACTTTTGAGGCACCGGATACAATTTTCACGCCTGTTGATTTAATCCTATTGAGAGAGGTAGATATAAACATGTTGATGAAATTAATACATGCAATTAATAAAATCAGAAAGGCCACTGAAATAAGAATATAAACGTTTTGTAGGTTGCCTTTAGCCGCATCATCATTTATAAAACCTCTTCCGAAATGAATCTCTTTAAGTGGTTGGATAATAAGGTTTACTTTTAACTCTTTCCATGTATCCCTCTTACTATAAAGCAATTGTGTTAATTTATTTTCAAATTCTACTTTATTTACATTTTGTTCCAGTACTAAATACTGGATACAATTATCGCTACCCCATTTATTATCCAACCAGGAAGTAGGTTGGTTCAATATAGGGATAAGATAATGAAATTGAAGATGTGAGTTTTCCGGAACATTCTTTATAACTGCACTTACCGTATAGACATGGTTACCTATATCGATTGTCTCTCCTAAAGCATTTTTCGTTCCAAAGCATTTTTTGGCCAGGTATTCATCAATAACAACTAAGTCTTTCCTATTTAGTGATTTAGATAAGAATCCCTCTTTAGCATTAAAAGAAAAAACAGAAAAAAAAGTTGAATCGGCAGCATACCCTTTATCTATATAAAACTGGTCATTCGCAATCTTGCAAGAGATTCTGTGCTGGTCAATGATGCGGGTAAAGTTTTTGACTTCAGGAAAAACGAAAAAAGCTTCTGGTCCAATTCCCTGATGGCTCCAAGGTCCCTTTTGTAAATCATTGTTTCTTGAAGAAGTGAGATTTAACCTGTAAATATTTTCCTTATTTTTAAAAAAACCATCAAAACTAAATTCATACGAAACCCATGATAGCAATACCATTGAACAAGCCAGTCCAACACTCAAACCAAAGATATTTAACAAACTTATGTATTTGTTTTTTATGGCATTACGATAGGATATTACTATATTTATCCAGAACATAATCAGGGTTTTTATTTATAATAATATTTATTCATACTTCAACGCTTCCATCCCGATTGCTTTTTCTGTGAATTTTTCATGCCTCAAAATTCTACGAAAAATGCATCGGGATCTCGCCTCTACTCATTACTCATATCGGAGAGCTTCGACAGGATTCCTCGTCGCTGCTTTCCAACTTTGCCAACTCACAGTGATTAAGGCAATTATAAAAGCTATTATTCCCGCTAAGGCAAAGATCCACCAACTTAAATCAGTTTTATAGGCAAAGCTTTCAAGCCATTTGTTCATGGCGTACCACGAAATGGGTGAAGCAATTACAAATGCTACCGCTACCCACCATACAAAATCTTTATTCAGCATCACAATGACCTCTTTAATTCTTGCCCCGTTTACCTTTCGGATGCCAATCTCCTTGATACGGCGCTGGCAGGCAAACAGCGACAAGGCCAAAATTCCAAGACAACTGATCACAATGGCGCACCCGGCAAAAAGGGAAAAAGTCTGGCGAAATTGAATTTCCGATTGATACATTTTCCCGACTGCCTGGTCAAAAAAGGTAACCTCGACCGGAAATGAGGGGGAGAGCTTGGCCGCCTCTGCTTTTATCTCCTGAACGGTTGTATTTAAGGAATTGAAATCTTTGGTGTTCAGGTTTACAAGACAATAAGAAGCACCAGGCTGA
>JBAXWR010000317.1:0-7986 GCA_037128295.1 Mariniphaga sp. | reverse complement strand
ATAGTAACAAAACAATATAGTACTCGCTCCATTATTTTATATGGAATCAGCGGAAACATCGGCTTTACCTGTGGAATTTTTCGCCGATAAATTTCAATCCGTCATACAATCCGGTTCGCCAGTACGACCATTCGTGGGCACCATTTCGTGTGCGATATTCATGTGGAATGTTCAGGTCGCGCATCCCAATGTGTAGTAATGAGTTGCCCTTATACAAGAAATCATCGTCACCGCAATCTATGTAAAACCTGATTCCTTTTAACTTATCAGCGGCAACAGTTTGGATAAGGTGCAACGGACTATTGGCTTTCCAGGCTTCCGTTAATCTTGCCTCGCCTTTCAAGTCTTTTCCAAACAAGTCTTTGAAAAACATTGTATAAGTTTTGTCTGGCTGTTTGACGATTTCCTCATCAGAAAATGTGCCACTGCTTAATGCAACACAAGTGGAGAATATGTCAGGATTGCGCATCGAAAGTTTAAGTGCGCCATAACCACCCATCGACAAACCTGCAATTGCCCTAAACTCTTTTTTTGCCCTAATACGGTAGGTTTTTTCAATTGCCGGAATAAATTCTGTAATAAACATATCTTCCCATCGGTCTTTTCCATCGGCAGAATTGCAATACCATGTTACTTTTCCATCGGGAATGATAATAATACAGGAGGGAAATGCCCCTTCTTCGATTCCTTTATCTGCAATCTGGGCCGCCTCCCCAAACTGTATCCATCCTGTTTCGTCATCCGAATAACCATGAAGCAGGTAAAGCACAGGATATTGGCGTTGTGAAGTTTCGTAATCTGCCGGAAGGTAAACCGAATATTTGACCGGATAAGAAACTATATTGCTTTTAAAAACAATACTTTCGATCACCTTTCCTTTTTGGGCAAAGGAGGTAAGAAAGAACGAGATACAAAAAATGAAAATTGTAATTGATTTCATAAAGATTGTTAATTAAGAACGGTGTAAATTTAGGGAAATCCCAAATGAATAAAACCATTATCTTTGCATTTTAATTAAAATATAAGGTGTGGGAAGGATTTTATCCATCGATTACGGAAATAAACGGGTTGGTCTTGCAGTTACAGATCCACTGAAAATTATAGCAACAAGGCTGACAACAGTTGCAACCAATGATATTTGGGTATTTCTTTCCGACTATTTTGGCCGGGAGGAGGTGGAACTTGTCTTGGTGGGTTACCCAAGGCAATTGAACAACGAACCTTCGGAGGCTATCAGGTACATCAACCCATTTCTCAAAAAATTTCAAATGGTTTATAAAAATATACCTTTAAAGCTTATGGATGAGCGTTTTACATCCAAGATGGCATTCCAGGCTATGATAGATGCTGGTGTTAAAAAGAAAGACAGACAAAACAAAGAGACGATTGATGGTGTTAGTGCTACAATTATATTGCAATCGTATCTTGAAGAACAAAAATTTTTAAAGTAAACAGAATGATTTATCCAATTACGGTATTTGGCGACCCTGTACTTCGAAAAATAGCCACCGATATAGACCAAAATTACCAAGGGCTCGAAAAGCTTGCCGATGATATGTTTGAGACCATGCACAATGCTGATGGTGTTGGCCTTGCAGCTCCTCAGATCGGACTGCCAATCCGGATTTTCGTTGTTGACCTTTCACCACTTGGAGAGGACCACCCTGAATTGAAGGATTTTAAAAAGGCATTCATCAATCCGCATATCATTGAAAAAGAGGGCGAAAGGATATTGATGGACGAAGGTTGTCTCAGCATTCCGGGACTGCGAGAGGACGTGCTCCGTTACAGCACAATCCGAATGAAGTATTCCGACCTGAACTGGGAGGAGCATGATGTTGTTTTTACTGGTTTTACGGCAAGGGTCCTGCAACACGAATACGACCATCTTGACGGGATTATGTTTGTTGATTATTGTACTCCTTTTAAAAGACGCATCCTGAAAGGAAAATTATCTGATATTTCGAAAGGTAAAGTGACGACGAGTTATCGGATTAAAGTACCTCGGATATAATGTGGAAATTGGAAATTAGAAATTGGAAATTGGAAAATGGAAATTGAATTGAAATAAATGGAAATATGCTGAAATAACATTAAGCTTCCTGAAATTTCTTTGCTTTTCGTTTTTTTAGAGTGTGGTGTTTGTATTCGCCTGAGATGATACTGATGTTGCCATCTGCTTCAAGAACAGCCAGATCCACATCACGGATTTCGGCAACACCGTGCTCCCTCACTGCTTCAATCAATTCCCCCATTGTAATCCGTGCTTTTCCCAGGTTGACCAGATTCACCTGTCCTTTGTAAATCAGCATCATATCAGCTCCTTGTACCATCGTTCCTAAATTTGGGAAACGGTACAAAAGGTATTTGAACAAGTAATTGACAATAAACAGCGAAGAGGCTGCAACCAATCCACCGGATAAAGTAGAGTCGGATCCCACCATCGCATTTTGTACCGAGTTGCTGATCAACAAAATAAAAACCAGGTCAGTAATTGACAATTGAGCCAGCTCTTTCTTTCCAAATAGCCTGATTGCAACGACCATGAACAGGTAAACTGCTACGCTGCTCGATATGATTTTAAGATAACCTATCGTAAGTTCCATATTTTACGTTTTTAAAGTGGTTGAGTACATTAATAGTTTATCATTCAATATTTAGGTTGCTTTTTCTTTTTACTTTCAGAAAATAATCCGGAGGTGTATTTATCGTACAAATCAAACAGAAACTCAATACGTTTTGTTTCGCTGGTGTACGGTTGCGGCCTGTAAGCCAAATCCACTGCCTTATCAAGGTCATTGTGTGCATTTACCAATACAGGGGGCATCGATAACTGATCGTATAGGTCTGCCAGACAGCTTTCTGGAAATAGAATCCTTGCATCCAATACTCCCTGGGCTGCTTTTTCGATGGCTTCTTTTTGTTTGTCGGTTGGGTTTTCTGGCCATGGGTAATTGTTATAAACAATTGAATTGGAATATCGTAGGCGGCTCTCCAATCTGCCACAAACAAATTTAACCCATGTCATATGCATAATTGAGGTCAAAATACCAAAATGAAATAATGTAGCATTTGGGATAAATGAACATAAATTGCTTGGAACAGTATTGAAATCAATAAATCCAAATGGGATATATTTTCTTAATTCTGACGAAACCAAAGGGACAATAATGGCATTTTCAGGATTATGCTTGTCGCGGAAAGTTGCGGGATAGGCAGAAAGTTGACGTGCTTGTTTATCTGGACTTTTTTCCCTGAGCGTTTTTACATTTTTAATTCTTTCCAGAACATTGGGCATTGATTTCAATTCTTTAGGAGAAATGTTGACAAGCCACAAGCACCATCTACTTTTACCATGGATGTATTCTTCTGAACCTATAAACTGTTTAAACAATCCAGCTGCATATGGTTCATTTCTAATGAATTGGTTCTTTTCATCATCGGTAAAAATAAAATTGCCTCCATCAATTGCTTTGTTCCCGGCAAGCATTTCAGGAACAACTTGAAACGGTTTATTTCTTGAATGGACACAAACATCCTTACTTTGAACCAAATAGGGATTTATATTTGGAACTTTTAACTCCTGAGGTTCACCATTAATATCTTCGTATTCATAAATCAATTTTTCCGAAATATCGAAATTTGAAAACCCGATAATAATGACATGAACTGCGGCATTGGACTTTCCTTCATTTCCCCATTTAAAAGTCCGATGTGCAAAATGGAGCTTTATTTTATACCTGTTGTACAGTTCGTTCCATAAAACACCAACCTGTTCGCCCTGGGAAATCGAATTGGTCGAAACAAAAGCGACACAGGTTTTTGAATCTTTGTTCAGATCATCGGTATTGTGCTTTTCGAGGTATTGGGCAGCTTTTAGATACCAGGCAGTTACATAATCAAGCACCCCGGCACCTTTCACATTTCCGAAGATGCGTCCCATATCTTCCTTTTGCTGGACATTCTGAAGTTGCTTTCCGATAAAGGGTGGGTTTCCTAATATATAATCGTATTTAATATACTGTGATTCTTGATGTTCATCGGGGAATTGTTCAACTTTTTTTATATTCTTTGTAACAACATTCAATATTTTGTAATAGGCTTCAGGTTCTGCTGTTTTTTCCTTTATTTCGATATAATTGAGCCTATCGGCATAAATCACAACTGACCTTTCAGGATTTAGAAGTGAGTCCCAATCAATTCTTAATGCATTGCCGTTAACAATTTTGGCAGTTGAATTCAATGGTAGCCGTGCAAAATAATCCCCAAACTCCTGCGAAAACAACATGTTCATCTGATGGTCTGTCAGCCAAAGTGCCACCTGTGCGATCTGGGCAGGGAACTCCTCATATTCAATGCCATAAAAGCGGTCAACATCACATTGTATATGGTCTTTCAGCCGTAATACCATCTGCCCTTTCAATTGCATTTTTAGGATGGCAAACTCAAGCAAACGTATTTCACGGTAGGTAATGATAAGGAAGTTCCCACAGCCGCAAGCCGGATCAAGAAACCTCAGTGAAGCTATTTTTTGATGAAAAGCTTTAAGTTTCTGGAGGTTAGTTTTGATTCCTTCAAATTCTTCCCAAAGTTTATCGAGGAAAAGAGGCTTAATTACTTTAAGGATGTTCTTTTCGCTCGTATAGTGTGCACCAAGGTTGCGGCGTTGATTGACATCCATCACGCTTTGGAACATGGAACCAAAAATGGCTGGCGAAATTTTACTCCAGTCGAGGTAGCAACACTCTAAAAGTGCCTGCCTCATCCGACTATTAAATGCAGCAAACGACAGATGTTCGGCAAATAGTTGACCATTCACATAAGGGAACCAGGTCAGGCTTTCATCGAGTGTCCGCTGCCGTCTTTCAGGTGGAGTATTCAATACTTCAAATATCTGGGCGAGATGCAATCCTAAATCAGTGCCATCCTCATTGGTCTTTATTTCGATGTATTCCTGGAATGATCGCTTTTCAAAGATGGAGGTATCCTCTGCAAACAAACAAAACAATAACCTGACAAGGTATTTTTCCAGCTCGTGCCCTTCATATCCGGCATCTTTCAATGCATCGTGCAGTTTTCCCATGCGGTATGCTGCCTCTATGTTTACAGGATCCTCAGCTTTATAGATCTTTTTCTGGTAACCCGCGATAAATCCAAATGCCTGCACGTTATTGGCAAGATCTGCAAGTTTAAAATCAAGTTGAGTCTCTTCTTCCAGGTCATACAACCGCATATTCTCAAAATCTGAAACAAGGATATACCTTGGCAGCTCATGGTCCTTCAATCCCGGCAGATAATCTTTGGCTTGCTGAAAAGCTTTATCGAGATTCTTCCAACGGCTTTTCATCTCGATCAGTATTGTCCCTTTCCAAAGCAGGTCTATAAACCCATCCGAGTCCCCCAGTTTTTTGACTTTGTGCTCGAAGGTAGCCACCTTTCGTCTGGAAATACCAAACACTTCAAAAAATTCGATCAAAAACGGTTTGGCATCAGCCTCTTCATTGCTGGCATCCCTCCATTCGTTCGAGAATTTTAAGGCACGTTCTTTTATTTCGTTCCAACCTAAGGCCATGGGAAATATTTTTTCGTTTGTAAGTTACGTAAATTTTCCTGTAAATAAAGGATAAATTTTGTAATATTTGAAAGGCGGCAAGTTAATAATTAGTATCTTTGCTTAACATCAAACTTTGGAAAAAATGAAAGAGAAGGAGTTTGAAACCTATTTAGATAAAAGTGGTATTGAAAGATTAAGGGTCAGATTAAAACTTGAGAACGGTCTTTTAAAAGATGTGGTTTTTCAATATGAGTCTTTTATTGATAGTAAATGGTATCCTATAGTAAGATATGACTGTGCCCATGGATATTTTCATCGCGATACAATGAAACCCAATGGGGACAAAGAGAAACAATTGATCGAGATCGAAAACCTGAAAGATGCTTCACGCTATGCAGACAGGATATAAAAGACCGGTGGGAGTGGTACAAAGAAAGATTTATTAAAAAATTAAAAAGTAACTCAAAATGACAAACAAGGAAGCTGTGGAACGTAATATTGGATTAACCTTTGACCTTGTTGATTATTTAATTGACAATCAAGATATTATAAATAATTTGCCAGATAAGTTCAATCTTGAATTTGTGGAAAAGGATTTTCCTAAAATTGAGAAAAGTAAAAATTCAGAGTCAAAATCCCATTTAAAAAAGAAATACATCAGGGTTAGGAATTCTTTTGAAGTGTCAAAATAAGAAGCCTTAAAACCATTAAAATCTTTAGATAGTTTTAAGATCAGAATTTTTAAGAATGTGATTCCCACATTTTCTGCACTTCCCCTGCTGATCAAGACCCAAAATATCAGTGTTGGCTAACTCCCTTACAATCAATTTATTGCCACATTCATCACAATAAGTTGTATTCCGCTCTGTATCAATTACATTTCCAAGATAAACATATTTTAAATGCTTTTTGGCAATTTCGTAAAGTTCATGCAACTCATGGATGGGTGTTGGCGATATTTCCATCTGATAGTTTGGGAAGTACCTCGAAAGGTGCAAAACTGTCCGGTCACCTGTTTCGCCGGCAATCCAACGGACCATCTCCTCAAATTCATAAACATTGTCGTTGAGGCCCGGAATGACAAGGTTCGTAATTTCGAGGTGCTTTTTAGAATCGGCGATCTGTTTGATTGCTTTTTTTACAGACCCCAACTTTGACTGCGTCACTGACCGATAAAAACTATCAGAGAATGCCTTGAGATCAACATTGAACGCATCCACAAAGGGAAGCAACATTTCCAGAGGTTTAGGGTTGATGTACCCATTTGTGACCATGACAGTTTTAAGTCCTTGGATTACAGCATTATTCGATGTTTTCAACATGAATTCGTAAAATGTGGTCGGTTCGTTATAGGTAAAAGCGATCCCGATATTTCCGGGTTTACCTAAAGCCAATCTTACAACGGTTTCGGGATTATAGTTTGCGTACTGATTTAAATTCCCTGGCAGCACCTGAGATATTCCGTAATTTTGACAAAAGCTGCATTTCAATGTGCATCCGAATGATCCGATGGAGAGGATTTTGGTCCCGGGATAAAAATGGTAAAGCGGCTTTTTCTCAATGGGATCAAGTGATATGGCTGTTATTTTTCCAAAGGTTTCGCTGTAAAGATGGCCATCGTGGTTGATCTTTGTATTGCAAAATCCATGTTCGTTGTTTCCTATCAAACAACCATGCGGGCAAAGCTGGCATTTTACATTGCCATCATCAAATGTTTTATAGAAAAGGGACGTTTCCATGTTTTAATGCTTTTTGCGAATTTACTAAATTGGAAACGATATTGTTTTTTTTAATTGGTATTTTTACAAAATAAGCATTTTATATTTTGGATGGCATCAGTTTATGACATATTGGATAAGACCTCTTTTTCGCAGAAAGATCTGGAAAAGCTCCTTCTATGCGAAGGGGAGGAGAAAACTTTGTTGTTCAGGAAAGCTGCGGAAATTAAAGATTTGTATATAGGGAAGAAGGTCTTTTTCAGGGGATTAATCGAATTTTCGAATGTTTGCGATAAGGATTGCTTCTATTGCGGTATCCGGAAATCAAATGATCAGGTTAAACGTTATAACCTGAACGATAATGAGATACTAAATGCAGCAAGGTTTGCGGACGAAAGTAATTTTGGTTCAGTGGTTTTACAATCGGGCGAGAATGGGTCTCCTGCTTTTGCCGACCGGATCGAAAATTTAATCCGACAAATTAAGCATCTGAGCAATAACCGTTTGGGAATCACCTTGTCGGTTGGGGAGCAGACTGAATCAGTTTATCGCCGTTGGTTTGAAGCCGGTGCCCACCGCTACCTGTTGAGAATAGAAACTTCCAATCCTACGCTTTATCAAAAAATCCATCCTGACAATGAGCTTCATAACTTTGAGAACCGCATGAACTGCCTGCAACTTTTAAGGGAAATTGGTTATCAGGTAGGAACCGGT
>JBAXWR010000316.1:0-8058 GCA_037128295.1 Mariniphaga sp. | reverse complement strand
AAACGATGACCCGCAAACAGGCCATCAGCAAGGCGGGTTTTTTGGCCATTTCGGCAGCAACGACAATGATGTTGCTAAGTGTTCACAAGCAGGCACAGGCGAGTGGAGCTCCTGCAGCTCCTGCCGATAGTGCTCCAGGAGGCGGTACCTGGACAAAACGTACCCCGTAACACAAAAACCTTGAGGGTTTGCTCAAAACGACCGACTTCCTAAAAAATGAACCTAAATTAGGGGTTTACCCTTAGACCAAATACAGGTTTCCCCTCATACACGGTGCTTAACCAATCCCTAAATTTGTTCAAATTCTTGATCATACGCAAAAGATATGAACATAGCCATCGTTGAACAGAGCAAACCCTACCGCGAAAGCCTCAAAATATTGCTCAATCAGATACCCGACTTTCGGGTCGTGTTCGACACGGACAATCATTCGGACTTTCTGAAATTTCTCATTACTGGACAGATCGACATTCTTTTCCTCGATTTTGAATATATCGAAACTGGGAACACTGAAATTATGCTCAACTATTCGAATAGCTTCCCTACCTCCAAAATTATTGTCCTTTCCTCCTCGCTCGAAATTTGCAGGTATGAAACCATCCTTCAAACCTACCGATTGGATGTGATGCTGAAAAATTCGACAAAAAAAGTCTTCGAATATCATATTAGAGAGGCTGCAAATCAAACATTATCAATCCAATAACAATTAATTAGTAGGCATTATGAAAACAAAGTTTGTCATTACATTGCTTTTCTTGTTTGTAACAGTATTCGGCTTTTCGCAAATATTTGACAAACATGGTGCCGGAGTTACAATTATTATACACGGCTGGAACCCCGATGATAAGCAACCTGCATGGATGACATCAATGGCAAATGCAATTATTGAACGTTCCGGAGGTTCAGGTCAAATCGCGACAATTACGGTTACCGGCACCAAAGGCAGCCTTACCTCTACTTGCAGCGATTGGAATTTTAATTTAGCTTCAGCAGCTTCGGGCGAAATTGTCGTTCTTGTTAATTGGACGAGCGTTGCCAATCATCTAAATTCAAGTATTACGGCACAGGAAGTAGCCGCATCTGTAGCTCCTAAAATATATCAAAGCCAAAACTCACAACCTGCTTTATCCGAACTTCCAATTCATTTGATAGGGCATAGCCGTGGAGGTGGGATGGTCTTTGAAATTGCTCGTTTACTTGGATTGCAAGGTATAGAAGTTGAACATGTTACGGCACTTGACCCACACCCGCTTACCAGTGAAGACCCACAACCTTTTGAGGAAGCAAATACTATTGATACTCCGATTCAATTGTATGAAAATATACTTTTCGTCGATAATTATTATCAAACAATTGAACAGCCGACCGGACAATATTTAACTGGGGCATATAACCGTTGTTGGACATCGCTACCGGGCGGATACCATAACGAAACTGGCTATACCTACACAATAGGATATGATAATTACGACTTCTCCGACCATATGAATATTATTCTCGCTTACCACGGAACTGTTGATCAGGTAAAACCAACAACAAACGGTGAAGCCACGATGGACGATACGGAAAGGGCCTGGTACAATGAATTTGAATATGTCGGCGAAAACACAGGTTTCAAATATAGCCGTATTGTAAGGGGAAACAGAAAAAGTACAGATATACCTGTTGTAAGCGGCGATGCGATTATTGCCGGATACCATAACAATACTCTTCTAGGCGGTTCGGGTACAAGACAAAGTATCACGACGTGGACAAGTGCTGTTTGGCCAAACGTAATTGTTTCATCGGCTTTAAGAAGCTCCACCGAATTGACATCAGGATCCCAAACTTTATCCTCCGGCGAAGTATTGCAAATAAATTATAAATACCGAAGTTATGCAAATGCTAGTGCTACAATTTTTTATGTTGATATTGACAGAAATCCGTACAACGACAATAATGTTGCAACTATAGGATCACAAAATTTGTCGGCAACTGGTCCTACAATAACCCAATCTACCATAGACTGGACTGTTAACGGATTGACACATGGAACAATGTACTATGTTTATTCCAAAATTAATGACGGTACTCGAACAAGATTTAGGTACCTCGACCACGAATTTAATATTTCTTGCCTTGTAAACATCCCCGATGCAAAATTTAAGGCGGCATTGGTTGAAATGGACGCACTTGATAAAAATGGCGATGGCAAAATTCAATGTTCCGAAGCCGCTGCTTATAGCCGTGATGTTAATGTATCAGGCAAAGATATTTTTGATATGACAGGTATAGAAGCATTTACGGGAATTACCCATTTGGATTGTAATGGCAATAAAATAAGCAATTTGGATGTTTCATCGAATACAAAACTGACTTATTTGGATTGTAACAACAATGCATTAACAAGTTTGAATGTGAAAAACGGGAACAATACCAATTTTAGTTTTTTTGACGCAACTAACAACCCCAATTTAACTTGTATTCAGGTTGATAACACTGCATATTCAACTACCAACTGGACAGATAAAGATGCTACGGCAAGTTATGGTACAGATTGCAGCCCTTGTGTTGTAAATATTCCCGATGCAAACTTTAAAGCCGCATTACTAGCAATTCCCGGGCTTGACGCAAATAACGATGGCAAAATTCAATGTACCGAAGCTGAAGCTTATGATGATGTAATTAATGTTGAGAACAAAAGTATTGCTGATTTAGCTGGAATAGAGGCTTTTACGAATATTGTATCATTAAATTGCAGTCACAATCAATTAACTGCCTTAGATGTTTCTGCTAGTACTTCACTGCAATATTTGTATTGCAGCTCGAATTTACTGACAACTTTAAATGTTTCAGGCCTTACTTCTCTTATTGAAAGTTATTGCGACAACAATCAACTGGCAACTTTAAATGTTTCTACCAATACCTCACTTGAGAAATTATACTGCAACAATAACCTATTAACGGGTTTGAATATTACGGGTCTTACTTCCCTATCTTACATTGATTGCTCTCATAATCAATTATCCGGCCTGAATGTTGCCGGTTTTACATCTCTTTCTGAGATTTATTGTAACAACAATCAATTTTCAAGTTTGGATTTTTCCACAAATACAGCTTTGGAAAATTTGTATTGCCACACCAATTTATTAACAACCCTGAATGTTTCAGGCCTTACTTCTCTTTTGACATTTTATTGCTATTCCAATCATCTTACAGCCCTAAATGTGTCAACGAATACGGCACTTGACGATTTCCGTTGTGACGACAATTTATTGACAAGTTTAACCGTTTCCGGTGCAACAAATATCAGAATTTTGAATTGCACGAACAATCAACTCTCAACCATAAATGTTGTATCAAATACCATTATTGAGAATTTATATTGTAGCCACAATGTACTGACCGGTTTGGACGTTTCCGAAGTTGCTACCCTTTATAGTCTTGATTGCAACGACAATAAGTTGCCAAGTTTGGATGTTTCTTCAAATTCTTCGCTTGAGTATCTTAATTGTTCCAACAATTCATTGACAAGTTTGAATGTAAAAAACGGAAACAATACCAACACGAAAGCATTTAATGCAAAAGGCAATCCCGATTTAACTTGTATTCAGGTCGATGATGCTGCATATTCAACGACTAACTGGACGAACAAAGATGCCACAGCAAGTTATGATACAGATTGCAGCGCCTGTGCCGTAAACATTCCCGATGAATACTTTAAAGCAGCATTAATAGCAATATCAGAACTTAATACCAATAGTGATGAGGAAATTCAATGTACGGAAGCCGCCGCATTCACTGGTGAAATTAACGTAAATGATAAAGGTATTGAGGATTTAACTGGTATAGAAGCCTTTACAAAAATAACCCATTTGGATTGTGGTGGCAATTCATTGACAACGATGAACGTTTCATCCAATAAAAAACTATCCTATTTAGATTGCAGCGGCAATATTTATTTAAACGCGTTGGATGTTTCCTCCCTTACGTCCCTTATTGGGCTTTACTGCGGCAACAATGAACTGAAAACTTTAGATGTTTCCAAAAATACTTTGCTTCAGAATTTGCATTGCAGTAATAATTTATTGACGGCTTTGAAAGTTACGGGCCTTACTTCCCTTTCAACCTTTGACTGCTCCAACAATCAACTAATGGTTTTAGACGTTTCAGGTCAAACATCTCTTACTGAAATTGACTGTTTCGAAAACCAACTTTCAGATTTGGATTTATCCGCGAATACGGCTTTGACAAGTTTGGATTGTCATAACAATTCATTGACAGGTTTGAACGTAAAAAACGGAAACAATACACACTTTAGTACTTTTAATGCAACAGGCAATCCCGAATTAGCTTGTATTCAGGTTGATGACGCTACATGGTCAACCGCCCACTGGACAAATAAAGATGCTGGTGCAGGTTTTCGGACAAGCTGCATTGTAATCATACCCGATGCCAATTTTAAAGCGGTATTAGTGGCAAATACAGAAATCAATACAAATGGCGATGGCGAAATCCAATGTACCGAAGCGGAAGCTTTTAATGGTGAAATTAACGCAACTGGCAAAAGCATTGCTGATTTAACTGGTATTGAAGCTTTTACAAAGATTACATTATTGAACTGTAGCTCGAATCAACTCACTGCTTTAGATGTTTCGTCAAATACTAAGCTTGAGAATTTGAATTGTGCTTCCAATGCATTGACGACTTTGAATATTTCCGGTCTTACGTCCCTTTCAATCCTGGATTGCTCCCATAATCAATTATCAACTTTGACTGTTGCAGGTTTCACATCGCTTTCTGAGATTTACTGTAACGACAACCTGATATCAAGCCTAAATGTTGCCGGGCTAACTTCCTTGTTAACGTTCTACTGCCAGACCAACCGTCTTGCATCTTTGGATGTTTCAACAAATACCGCACTTGACGATTTCCGGTGTGACGACAATTTATTGACAAGTTTGAATGTTTCAGGTGCAGTAAATATGACAACCCTGAATTGTACCAACAACCAACTTTCTTCTTTAGATGTCTCAAACAATTTTTATATCGCAAATTTCTTTTGTGGCCACAATTTATTGACGAGTTTGAATGTTTCCGAAGTTGTTGATATTTATCAGCTTGACTGTAACGACAATAAGCTGACAAGTTTGGATGTTTCGTTAAATTCATCGCTTACGCTTTTGAATTGTTTCAATAATTCATTGACAAGCTTGAATGTACAAAACGGAAACAATATCCACATGAATGCATTTAATGCGACAGGCAATCCCGTTTTAACCTGTATTGAGGTTGATAATGCTGCCTGGTCAACAACCAACTGGACAAACAAGGATGCTACTTCAAGTTACAATTGTGCCACCTGGACTGGTGACTTCGACACCGACTGGAACACAGCAGACAACTGGAACTCCAATGTTGTACCTACTGCCAACTATGGTGTAATAATTCCTGATAAAACGAACGAACCAATTGTCAATGAGGCTTCTGCGACCGCCGCAATTTGCAACAGCATGACCATTCAGTCGGGTGCTGCCCTTACAATTGCTGCCGGTAAAGCACTTACAATCAATGGGAATTTAAACAACCAGGCCGGAACAACAGGTTTGGTCATCAAATCGGGCGACCTCACTTTGGGCGACATTGGCACAGGTTCGTTAAAGATTTTGGGAAGCGTTTCAGGATCGGCAAAGGTGGAACGGTATATGGCACCCGATGTTTGGCACCTGATCTCTTCACCAACGGCCAACCAGCCGATCATCAATTTTCTGAATTACAACACCGACATTGCCGCCACGCCCGCCACGGCACCTTATACCTACGCAATGAAGAATTACAAGGAAGATGGGTCCGGTTGGATCACCGAATATTTTAAGGATGGGAAATCGACCGGGGACCTTTTTGGGACAGGAAAAGGTTATTTGGTCCGCACCGTAGGCCCTACAGTTTCAAAGATTGCCTATTTTGAAGGTGCACTAAATACCTTGCCGATAGGAACCAGCGTACCGGTAATATCGGGATGGAACCTGGTTGGCAACCCGTTTACTTCTGCAATCAGCATCAATTCGGGAGCAGGTGCGGACAACTTTATTGATGCAAATCCGGCCACATTGACAGGTAGTTATGCGGCAATCTATGTCTGGGACGAAACAAAATCGACCACCGAATATCAGGTTGTCAACAATTCGGGCGATGCAACTTATGCCCAGGTTGGCCAGGGGTTCTTTGTAAAAGCTGTTGCCGGCAATTTGAACTTTACCTCTTCCATCCAGGTACATCAGGGAAGTGCCCCATTTAAGGCAGCCACCGCCCCAACTCCGCAAATTAAGCTGATCGCCGGAAGCAGTGCCGGAAGTGCCTCGACAATCATCAAATTTATCGATGGGACCACCAACGGGCTGGATGTTGGTTACGATGCCGGCGTGTTTAAAGCCGATCAGCCGATTGCCCTCTACACCAAACTTGTCGAGGACAATGGCGTTGACTTTCAGTTGCAGTGCCTTCCACCAACCGGTTACGAAAATCTGGTCATCCCGATAGGCATCGATTCCAAGGTAGGTGGTGAAATTGTCTTCTCTGTCGAAACCGTCCAATTGGTCCAAGATTGTAAGGTAATCCTTGAAGATAAGCTAACTAACACATTCACAGATCTTTCCAAAAACAGCTACAAAGCTGCTATTGTTGCCAACACTGCCGGGACCGGAAGGTTCTACCTCCACACAGGCGACATTATCAGCGGCGTTGAAGATCATGTGCTGCCAGGAAAGCTAACTGCCTATGCGAGAGGCAATACCGAAATCCGTTTAATTGGCGAAGTTGGCGAAGGTGCGGTTGCTACGTTGTTCAATGGTTTGGGGAAGGTGGTGCTATCGAAGATATTGGATGCCGGAAGTTTAAATATCATTGGCCTCCCCAACAACCTAAGTAGCGGTGTTTATTTGTTGAATATCATCGACAAAGGCACGCCACAGACAATTAAGGTGATGGTGAGGAAATGATGCGGAGAGGGTGAGAATGGGAGAAAGGGAGAATGGGAGAATTTGAAAATGAGATGATTTGAAAATTTAAAAATTCATAAAAAACCAACTATGTGCCTATTTTTTAACCTATGTTCCTATGTGTTTAAAAATCTAACACATAGACACATAGAAAAAACAAATAGGCACATAGAAATTCCAAAATTAATACACGCATACTTTTAAATACAGATTCTATAATTATGAAAACGAACACAGAAGAAATTTTGGCCAATGGTGCCACCGGCAAAAAAACGATGACCCGCAAACAGGCCATCAGCAAGGCGGGTTTTTTGGCCATTTCGGCAGCAACGACAATGATGTTGCTAAGTGTTCACAAGCAGGCACAGGCGAGTGGAGCTCCTGCAGCTCCTGCCGATAGTGCTCCAGGAGGCGGTACCTGGACAAAACGTACCCCGTAACACAAAAACCTTGAGGGTTTGCTCAAAACGACCGACTTCCTAAAAAATGAACCTAAATTAGGGGTTTACCCTTAGACCAAATACAGGTTTCCCCTCATACACGGTGCTTAACCAATCCCTAAATTTGTTCAAATTCTTGATCATACGCAAAAGATATGAACATAGCCATCGTTGAACAGAGCAAACCCTACCGCGAAAGCCTCAAAATATTGCTCAATCAGATACCCGACTTTCGGGTCGTGTTCGACACGGACAATCATTCGGACTTTCTGAAATTTCTCATTACTGGACAGATCGACATTCTTTTCCTCGATTTTGAATATATCGAAACCCGGGGCATTGAAATTATGCTCAACTATTCGAATAGCTTCCCCACCTCCAAAATTATTGTCCTTTCCTACTCGCTCGAAATTTGCAGGTATGAAACCATCCTACAAACCTATCGTTTGGATGTGATGCTGAAAAATTCGACAAAAAAAGAATTTGACAAGCATATACGGGAAACAGTAAATAATACATTATCAATACAATAACAAACTAAAAATCAATCATTATGAAAACAAAACGAACAAGAATCATCGTGTTCCTTATGGCATTTGCCATCAGCATTCAGTTGCAGGCGATAACGCAATCGCCTCAAA
>JBAXWR010000315.1:0-8071 GCA_037128295.1 Mariniphaga sp. | reverse complement strand
GAGAACCATGAAGAGTTACAACATTTCTCAATGCTACAACAAATCCTTGTCTAGTGATTCTAAAAGAATTCTCACTTAAGAATCTATATAGCTCATGTGCCACTTCAGCTCTTGGATTTAAACAACACCACATGAAGAAGTTTTTCAATGCTACATATTCATCATCTTGATTCAGTTGTGCATGAAGTGATTCTTGAGAAGGTTCATTGCTCACTCTATTGAGCAAGCTCATCCGGCCAGCCATAATCCTAGAGATTGGGACTTATACTGGATATTCTGCCCTATGTCTCGTTAAAGGTCTATCAGACAATGGATTGCTTCATACTATCGAAATCAATGAAGAGTTCGAGCAATTTGCCGCCGAGTTTTTTGAAGAGGCTGGGATGTCCGAAAGAATCATTCATCATATTGGCGATGCGGAGGAGATTGTCCCTCAATTGGATGAATTGTTTGACCTTGTTTTTATCGATGCCGACAAACGGAAATATTTAGCCCACTATAATCTGATATTCCCAAAAATAAAAATTGGCGGTATTATCATCGCAGACAATACTTTATGGGCTGGTAAGATTGTTGAGAAGGTCGTTAGGTCCGACGAGCAAACAAAAGGGGTGATGCAATTCAATGATTTTGTCAAAGCAGATCCACGGGTTGAAACGTTTATGATCCCCATCCGTGATGGGATGACTGTTCTTAGGAAAATTTCAGATTAGATTATCACATTTTTTATCCCTTTTCTGTCCGATTTTTCGTATCTTACATTTACCTAAATTAAGAAGGATATGAAAGAGGAATTTCTTCATTTTATCTGGAAGCACCAGCTTTTTCAGAAAGATTCCCTACTCACCGAAGACGGGGAACCGTTACGAATTTTTAATCCTGGAAGGCACAACTCGCACGCTGGTCCCGATTTTTTTGACGCCAGGATCAAGATTGGGGATACATTTTGGGCCGGAAATATTGAAATCCACCTTAAAGCTTCCGATTGGAACAAACATGGGCACCAAACCGACCCTGTTTACCGGAACACAATTCTCCATGTAGTTGCAACACCCGATATTCAAATTTTTAACGATATGGGGAGTGCGATTCCTGAAGTGGTTATCAAATGGCCGGAATGGATCGAACGCAATTATGAATTGCTGATCATCAGTCACGACTGGATCAGTTGCGCTTCAAAATTGTATCAGGTGGACCCTTTCAGGATTAAATTTTTCCTGAATGGCATTGTCGTTGAGCGGTTAAAGGCTAAGATTGAAAACATCCAGGTTTTGCTTGCCGATACCAAACAAGATTGGGGCGAAACCTTTTATTGCATGTTGGCCCGGAATTTTGGCTTGCGCGAGAACGCTCTTCCTTTTGAGATGGTTGCCCGCTCTTTGCCCCAATCGGTACTAGCACGCCACCACGATTCGCTTTTTCAGATTGAGGCACTCCTATTCGGACAGGCAGGTTTGCTTGGTGATGAACTTTTTGGTGATGATTACTATATTGAATTGAGAAGCGAGTATTACTTCCTGGCCGGTAAATACAGTTTGAAGCCTATTGAAGGTCATTTGTGGAAATTTATGCGAATGCACCCCGGCAATTTTCCCACCCTCAGGTTGGCACAGTTTGCAGCACTTGTGCATCACTCCCGAGGTCTTTTTAGTGCAGTAATGGAGGCCAATAACCTTGACGACCTAAAAAAACTATTCTCACTGACGGCCTCAAGCTATTGGGACACCCACTATAGTTTTAACAAACCATCGGTTATTCAAAAAAAAGTTTTTGGCAACCAGATTTTTAACCTTATTTTGATAAATGTTGTTGTTCCCTTCTATTTTCTTTTTGGAGATAACCAAAATAAACTAATTTTGAAGGATAGGGCATTGGAGATTCTTGAACAGCTTCCAGCCGAAAACAACGGTGCCATCACACGTTGGGGAAAAGCTGGGATCACCGCTACTAATGCGCTGGAATCGCAGGGATTACTGCAATTGCAACGTAATTATTGTGAGCAGAAAAGATGTCTTGACTGCACGATTGGACATAAAATTATAACTCATGAATTGGTTTGAACAACAGACATTCTCCACTTTCAGAATTGCGATTACTTTGGTAATCTCTTTGTTTGTTGGCGGACTGCTTGGTTTTCATTTCATCGAAGGGTACAATTTTATTGACTCCTTGTACATGACTGTGCTTTCCGTGTCAACTGTCGGTTTTGAGGTTGTGAGGCCACTTTCTCCGCAAGGGAAGTTATTTGTTTCTTTTTTGATACTCTTTAGCCTTGGAAGTTTTACCTTTGTGGGATCGAGCGTTGTAAGGTTTTTTTTGGATGGGGAATTTGTAAAGAACTTAAAAAATAAAAGGTTGAGCAAGAGGATTGAAAGATTAACTGATCATGTGATCATTTGTGGTTATGGCAGGAATGGCGAACAGGCCGCTCTTGAACTGGCCGATAATAACCAACCGTTTGTAATCATCGAACGGAGGGAGAATGTAATTGTCCGTATCCAGGAGGATCCCAACCTTCTGTATATTCAGGGTGATGCAACGAATGAAGAAGTTTTGCGGACTGCCGGTATCGACCATGCACGCGCCCTGATTGCCACCACACCCAATGATGCCGATAATATGTTTGTGGTAATGACCGCCCGCAGTATGAACCCCAACCTGACCATTATCAGCCGTGCGTCGGAGATTGGTTCTGACTCCAAGTTTAGAAGGGCCGGTGCCACAAATGTGATTATGCCCGAAAGGATGGGTGGGCAACGTATGGCCCGTTTGGTAACCCAACCAGATGTTGTGGAGTTTATGGAGTATATCCTTTTGCAACGCAACCGTGATGTGAGCATACATGAAGTACATTGCCGCAAAATTTCCGAAAGCAATCTTGGCAAAACGATTGGCGAACTAAAAATGGCAAGTGTAACAGGTACCACCATCATAGGCCTAAAAAATGGCGATGGTAAGTATGTCTTTAATCCCGGGGTTGATTATCCATTAAGCACTAAAGATCAATTGTTTGTGCTTGGTTCGCCGGAACAGGTAAGGAGCTTGAATAGTTATTTGGAGGGGAAGATGTAAGTCTATTGAATACCAATAGAATTAAGGCTTTGTTAATGAGCTTGTTTAGTGTCTCTTATTTGTTTTATTTTATCAAAAAGTAAAGTTGTAAATAATCGGGCTCCCTTATCATTTAAATGAGTATTATCATGAAATAAAGTTGAATCACTTAAAAATACCGGAGAATTATAGAATTCATTTATTAGTGGAACATCATTTTTGGCACAAATTTCAATCAGATGCTTATAACTACTATTATTATCGTTATTGATATTTTCAAATTTTGGTGTAACAATTAAAATCAATTCAACATTTGAGGCTTTACATTTTTGGATAACTTCTATAAATAAATTTGAGATTTCTGAGTCTATTAAACACTCCTCTGAACTTGTATAAAATGTAGGATAATTATTTCCACTATTACTAAATGCCAAATATCCCATATCGGTTTCTGTTTTAAAAAATATATTGTCAATCAAATTAAATATGCATGAATTGTACCGATAAAAATTGGACTCCATCTTTAAATACTCATATTTGCTTTTCTTATTTATAATTCTTTTGCAATAGTCGTTTGTATTATAGAATGGATTTAAAGCAGACAAAGCATTTTTTTGCTTTTCATTCGGGGTACTTAAGTAACAAGTTTGAATGCTCCATATAATCACCTTAGGCTTTTTCCTTTCCAAAACACTATTTATCATACAATATTGATAGTAGAAGGGTACATTGCTATTGGCACAATTGGATACCGACATTCCCATTTTATTTTTTATCAGACTGGGAATAAGACCGTAACGAACCTCCGAAGAACCAAATATAATTATATCGTCTTCTGCTTTCCACATCGTGAACTCAGCAACCATGCCAAATGGATTATTGTTTAGTGCTTTTGTTTCCAAATAGCGAAATAAATACCCTGAAGTAAAATCCATAAGGACGATAAAGGTAACGAATGCAAGTATTTTAATTACGAATAGTTTCAAGTGCATTTTATTTGCAGTTTAGAATTGGAAATAGATAAATTGTCCTGAATTGAATACACCCATTGTCAACACTAGAATAAGAATAAATGCATAAGAAAGATGTCGTACAATTAGGTTTTTGTTTTCAAAAAGAAGTAATTTTTTTGGATGGTATTCATCCATAAAGTCTTTTATAAACAGTAGAGCCAGTGAAAATAATCCAAGGTAAAGGGGTGTTATTATTCCTTCTATTTTCCCATGCACATTTAAAATTTTTCCAAGCACATAAAAAGCATCCCGAATACTGTCACATTTGGTGAAAATCTGGGAAAAAGAGAACAGAACAAAAACCCAAACACAACTGATTAAAATAAACCAGGGTTTTTTACCCAAGCTGAATTTTTGTTCGAACTTCGATCTTTTTTTCTGCGTAATAGCCTCAATACTCAAATAAACCCCTTGTATAAGCCCCCAAACAAAATACGTCAATTCTGCACCATGCCACATACCACTTATTATAAACGTCAGCATCAATGCAGTTACCATACCCCTCGTTTTCCATCTTCTTAACCCGAATGAAAGTGGAGTATAGATAAAAATAGTCAACCATTGAATAAATGACATGTGCCATCTACGCCAGAACTCTGACACTGACATGGCAAAAAAAGGCCGTTTAAAGTTGGGTATTACTGTTATACCCAAACAGCGGGCAATACCTATTGCAATCAACGAATACCCACCTAGATCTGTATACAATTGAAATGGATATAATAATGTAGCGAAAAGTAGCGTAATTCCATTGCTCAAAAGAATGTTATTAAAAACAAGATCAATATAAAGCCCTAACCGATCTGCGATACAGAGTTTTAAAAAATATCCCCAAAGCACCATTTTCGCACCTGCCACCAGATCGTAATAGGTGCTTTGCTGCAATTTTTTAAATTGT
This sequence comes from Mariniphaga sp., assembly GCA_037128295.1. GTDB lineage: Bacteria > Bacteroidota > Bacteroidia > Bacteroidales > Prolixibacteraceae > JAAFHB01. The sequence continues at coordinate 3,109 of JBAXWR010000315.1, read as the reverse complement.
GGGAATAGATTGCCTGCACGTTCTATTGGACCCGAAAGAATGATAGGGAAAAAAGCCAAAAACAATCCTACTCTTCCAATGCTTCCTTCATATTCGATATCCTCATTATATACATCAATCAAATAACCAATTGCCATAAAGGTATAAAAGGAGATACCGATTGGTAGCATAAATGAAATGGTTGGCGGGGAGACATGAAGTCCACAACGAATTAGCAAAGCTGCAATAACATGGTTGACAAAACCAAAATATTTAAAAAATAATAAGGGTGAGAGAATCACAATAATTCCCAAAACCAACAATCTATATTTTCCAATTTCGGAGTTTGAAGTAGCTATTCTTCTGGTAAACAAATATGTACACCCAGTCACCAAGGCTAAAAGTATGGCAAAGACCGGCATAAGATTAATATAAAAAAAATAGCTGGCAATCAATAAAAACCAAACTCTTCGCACCTGTGGAATCAGATTAAATAAAAAGACAACAACAGGAAAAAAAAGCAGAAAATTCAACGAGGTGAAAGTCATAAAATCTGGGAATCTATTTTACTTTCGATTAAAGTGATCATGTCCCCAACCTGTTTCATTTTGTTCAAGTCCTTTAATTTGAACCTGAAACCAAATTGATTTTCAACTTTGGTAATCAACAGCATATGTGTTAATGAGTCCCAGTTTTCAACATCGTCTGCGGTCAGATCGTCCCTTAAGTCCATAGTAGGCTGACCAAAGGTATCCCTAAAGATCAATGTGAGTTTTTCGACAATTTCTTTTTTTTGCATAATCATTTTAGTTTAATATTCATTATCGTTTTATTAAAGCGATTAATTTCTTCCTGTCAATTTTTCCATTGTTATTCAGTGGAAATTGAGACACAAAAAGTATTTTTCTTGGAACCATATGCGATGGTAACAATTGACGTAGGCCTTTAGTAAAAGGGTTTGCGTCAAAAGGTTCACTTTCAATAATCAATACTACCTCCATATTCCCAATGGAGTTCTCAACAGCCATTGCATAAATATTAAGGCAATCTAACAATTTTCTGGCATAAAATTCGATCTCGCCCAATTCTACCCTAATACCATAAATTTGTACCTGTGAATCCATTCTACCCACAAACATGATATCCCCCTCTTCGTCAATAAAACAAATATCCCCTGTTTTATAATATCTTATACCTTCATTTAAAAAAAATGAATCCGCATTTTTCTCATCATTATTCAAATATCCCTGGGTTAGTTGATTTCCGGCAAGACATAATTCCCCGTGTATCCCAATAGGTAATTCATTATTTTCTGAATCTACAATCAGTTTTTTTATTTGAGCAAAAGGTTTTCCAATATGGAAAATACCATTGTAGGCCTTATTCGCCGAAATATCTGACCTATTGTATCTGGCAAATATACAATAAATGGTAATTTCTGTTGGGCCATAAAGATTTTCAATTATCGCATTTGGAATACACTTTGCCCATTCATTTAATAAATCCATAGGCAACCCTTCACCACCTAAGGAACAATATTTTAATGCCGGAAGGTAAATTTCATTAAAATAGGGACGTAAATATCTGATTACTGAAGGCGAAATAATTGCATTTGTTAATTTGTGATTCTCCAACAAATCATAAATGTAACTATAACCTATCTGATTGTGAGGAACGGTATAGATGCAGGCCCCAAACAATAATGGATATAAATAAGCCTGAAGAGAAACATCAAAATTCAAATTATTGCATTGTAAACATTTATCCTCAAAGGTTAATTTATAGGCTTCATTAACCATCGATTCAATAAATCTTAGTAGATTATTTCGTGAAATTGGAACTGCTTTGGGTATTCCTGTACTACCTGAAGTAAACAAGATATATGCTAAGTCATCATCAGAACCCTTATTCTCATAAACATAATCGGTTATACTAAAGGCCAATTGATTGGTTGGCACAATCAGATTTTCCGGATAAACGGATAAATGAGAAGAATCTAAAATAATAGGGACAGAAACCTCATCTATAATTTGCAAACATCGAGAAATTGGTTCCATTGGACTTAATGGTACGTAACATTTGTTTTCAAGCCACAATGCAAAAAAAGAAGCATAAGTCTCCAGGTCATCATTGCCTACTACACCAATACGCTTAACATCCTTGTCAATTTTTTTTACTTCCTGGCGTATCTTCGAAATAGCTTTCCCAAAATCTGAATATTTAAAAAACGTGCCGTCTATACAAAAAGCATTCCTATCTGAATATTTTTCAATATTGTCGATTACCGGTTTTAATATTTTAACAAAAAAATCGTTCATTTTATCAATTCCTTTAAATGGTTACGATCTATCTTGCCATTGATATTTAACGGAAGAGCTGGTGTGAATAGAATTTTTGATGGTATCATATACGATGGCAATTTTGAATGCATATACCTTAACAAACTGTCAGAAACAAAACACCCGGATTCGATTATTAAGGCTATTTCTGTGAGATTTGCCTGGTTATCAAAAACAATTGCCACAGCATTCCTATCTTTTAAGAATTCTTTAGCATAATATTCAATTTCTCCCAATTCAACCCTATATCCCTGTATTTTTGCCTGATTGTCCAATCTTCCTAAGAACATAATATCACCATCCGAATCGAAGAAGCATTTATCGCCAGTTTTATACCAACGGACTTGGTCCTTGATAAAAAAAACCTTCTGGTTTTTTTTATCATTATTCAAATATCCAGGTGTCAGCTGATCACCAGATAAGCACAATTCACCCAATTCACCAACACAGGTTTTGTTATTATTCTCATCAAAAATTTTCATTTCTACACCTGTCATTGGTTTTCCTATCGAAATCGCTCCGTTGAAATGTTTATTGTGCCCATTCCGATTGTACCGATAATAGGAACAGAAAATTGTGTTCTCCGTTGGACCATAGACATTGTCAATTATTGCTGATGGGACACATTTCACCCACTCTGAAGTGATATCCAAATGTAAAGCTTCTCCACAAAATAGACAATACCGCATTGATGGCAACTCAATTTCGCCAAAATAAGGCCTCAAACAATGCAAGATTGAGGGTACCAACAATGCGACTGTTAGCTTATGGTCATCCATCAAGCCAAATAT
>JBAXWR010000314.1:0-8076 GCA_037128295.1 Mariniphaga sp. | reverse complement strand
GTTCCAATATTATGGAAGTCCCTATGCATCAATTGGTAAGTATGACGATTTCCGCCGCGTGGCCAATGCTTCGAGCCGCAACATGAACCAGAGATATGCCCCTGTTACTGTTCTGAACGAAGTGGCCAACAACTATTCCATGGACAACAATGGCGACCATTTTCCGGATTTTCAAATGCAAAAACCCGATTTTAATTTTCAGGAGTTCCGTTCCAACCTCGTAGGCCGCTGGGAATTCAGTCCCGGTTCGACGCTCTACCTCGTCTGGACCAACACCCGCTCTTTGTATGAGAACAATTACAACAGCTCTATCGGCAACAGCTTTGGGGGTATCAGTGGATTGAAGGCCAACAATGTGTTTATGGTCAAATTGAATTATTGGTTTTCGTTATAAGGCTTTGTGGCTCAAAAATTATAACTATCTGTATAATATTAAGATATGTAGATTATTGAATATTGACCCGATGTGCCTATTGTGAAAGTCCTATGTACCTATTGTGTTTGATTTTTAGACACATAGGAAAAGAGGTAAAACAAATAGGAGCAAAGAAATTTCTTTTTCTTTGGTATTGCAAATGAAATTATAAAACAATTCGTTATTTTGCAGTCTGTAAAGTTGCAACAATCAGCAGTTAACCTATGAAAAAAAACCGTCTGTTTCTGGCATCATCATCCGAACTTTTGGATGACCGCAAAGAGTTTGAGATTTTTATCAACCGCAAAAATAATGAATGGCACGAAAAGGGCATTTTTCTTGAATTGATCGTATGGGAAGATTTTCTTGATGCCATGTCGCAAACCCGTTTGCAGGACAAATACAACAAAGCAATTGTAGGTTGTGATGTTTTTGTGATGTTGTTCTGTACCAAAGTTGGCAAATACACAGACGAGGAATTTGAAAAAGCATTCCAACAATTTAAAAAGACAAATAAACCTCTGATATATACATACTTCAAAGCGGCTAATGTTGATTTAGATGCTATCAATAAGGAAGATATGAATAGTCTTTGGGCTTTTCAAGCTAAACTGGATAGTTTAGGTCATTTTTGTTCAAAGTACAAAAATATTGACACGTTGAAATTGGATTTCAACGGGCAATTGGAAAAAATGCTGGCGGAAGGTGTTTTTAAACCAGATGATCAGGAACATACTCAGAATACCACTTCAAATCCAAAGCCTGAAATTCCGAAATTCCTTACCGAACCCCCATTTATTCCCGAAGTCTTTCTTGGCAGGGAAGCTAATTTACTGGAAATTAAGAAAAAATTGTTTGCTGGCGACAATCTTTTGCTGTTGGTAAACGGGAACGGAGGCGTGGGAAAAACCTCGCTCGCCGCAAAATATTACGATTTGTATAAGGATGAATATGCCCATGTTGCGTGGGTGCTAAGCCAGAAGAGTATCTGCAACGCCTTGTTGACCCTGGCTGGATCGCTCCAACTAACTTTTGAACCCACACTGCCAACCGCAGAACGGCTCAAAAAATTGCTGATAGCCATGGCAGCCCTTCCAAAACCCTGCTTGTTGGTAATCGACAATGCCAACGAAATAGACGACCTGAAACAAAACTACCAAGCCCTGCGCCGTTGCCCCAATTTCCATTTGCTGATCACGAGCCGTGTAAACCATTTTGAACTAGCTGAATATTACCATATTGATGGGTTACCTTATGACAAAGCCCTACTATTGTTTAAAAAGTATTACCCCAAACATTCCGAATCAGAAAACCAACTCTTTGAGCAGATCCATAAGGCCATTGGTGGCAACACGTTGGTTGTAGAGTTGTTGGCCAAATATTTAAGTTTAGTAAACAGCAACGAAGCCAATTACACGCTCGGCAACCTGCTTGCCGATTTGCAATCGAAAGGAATACTCAACTTACAAACAAGCGAAAAGATAACCACCGATTACCATGCAACCGATGGCAAAATGCGCGAAGAAAAGCCGGAAGCCATCGTAGCGGCGATGTACGATTTAAGCGAACTAAACGATGACGAAAAAGATTTGCTTTATCTGTTTGCCATTCTTCCTGCCGAAGCCATCGATTATGCCATGCTAAAAATCCTGACAGCCAACAGGATAACTTTAAGCAACAATGTAAATGCATTAGCACAGAAAGGTTGGATAGAAAAAAACAAACCCGCCAACGAATATAAATGTAACCCTTTGGTTCAGGAAATTGCCAAAAAGAAAAACCCAAAAACCCCAGACGATTGCGAAACGATTATTGATGTATTGATTGAAAAATTAGATTACGATGGTATTGCCCTTATCAACTCAAACTATCAGGAAGCTTCAATATTTGCCCATTATACCGAAGCAGTTGTAAAAAGTTTTGGTGCTGCCAATTATAGCTTATCCGTACTCACCGAACGGCTTGGAAATTACCTCCTGAAAACAGGCGATATGGACAAAGCTTTGGAATTCTTTAATTTAGAAACCGATTTGTTTAAGGAACTTTACGAAGCAAATCCCAAAAGTGAGAAACTGAAAAACGGGTTGGCGATTTCGTACTGTAAATTGGGGGAAATTTATCTGTCGCTCGGCAATTTGGACAAAGCTTTGGAATACTTTAATGATTATAACCGAATAGAAAAAGAACTTTACGAAGCAAATCCCAAAAGTGAGAAACTGAAAAATGGGTTGGCGATTTCGTTTAATTATCTCGGAAATAATTATTTGGCAAAAGGTAATACAGTCAAAGCTTTGGAATTCTATAATGATTATAACCGATTAGAAAAAGAACTTTACGAGGCAAATCCCAAAAGTGAGGAAATGAAAAATAATCTGGCGATTTCGTACGAAAAATTAGGGGTTATTTATCAGTCGCTCGGCGATTTGGACAAAGCTTTGGAATACTTTTATTTAGAACATGAATTAATGCAAGAACTTTACGAAGCAAATCCCAAAAGTGAGAACCTGAAAAACGGGTTGGCGATTTCGTACGAAAAATTAGGGGAAATTTATCAGTCTCTGGGAGATTTGGACAAAGCTTTGGAATACTATAATTTAGAAATCGATTTGTTTAAAGAACTTTACGAAGCAAATCCCAAAAGTGCATCTTTAGCTTTTGGTTTGGCTACTTCATATATTTGGTTAGGTTGGATTTATGAAAAAATGGAAGATAATTTCAATGCAAAAAAGGAATATAGTTTTGCATTACCTATTATTGAAAAATTGTGTTTACAGACTCCTATACCTCAGTATACAGGTCAATTAGATTGGTTGAGAAAAGCAATAGAGAGAATTAATTAATAACCTTAAATACTAACTTATGTGCCTATTTTTTAACTATGTACCTATTGTGTTGGATTTTTAGACACATAGGGAAAGAGGTAAAACGCATAGGTACATAGGGAAATCTATAAATAGCAGAATATAAGTACCATCCAATTCGTGAATTCGTGGTCAACCATTTCCAGCACTATTGAACTGTCTCCAAAACGACAGGTCCCAATAAGCCCGCAGGAACAAGCTTGTCGTTGGCTTTCCAGAAAAGGCGGGCAGAAACGTTGCTTTTGCGCATGGCCCCGGGTTGTTCGTCCCCAATCAGTTGGTTCCACCATTGGTTGACGATTTCAATTTCAAGCTTGTTTACTCCCGAAACAAGGAAATCAGACACGTTCACCCTATATGGATAGCACCACAAAGTATTGATATCTTTTCCATTGAGCCGAATTTTGGCCAACGATTCCACTGAACCCAAATTAAGGAACCAATTGCCCGGCAGTTTTCCGGCAAAGTCAAAGTTGATCATATAAGTCGCCCTGCCACTGAAGTATTGAATTGCTTTATCATCGAATGTTGTCCAGTCTGCCAGCTTTTCAAAAGTTTTGCTGAAGGGAGGATTTATAGGACTTGAAAATAAAACATCCCATTTTCCTGTAATGATTTGTTTCTCAAGATATACCGGAAAATTATTCTTGGTAATATCCTGTGAATCAGTACTTTTTTTGAACACAACAAAACAGGAACCAGCCCTTGAAAATTCAAGTGGCACAATTGTCCGTCCGTCTTTTACAATAAAGTTGTTGAGTTTTCTCCGTTCACCGGTTAGTGGATCCCAAAGTTCGGGCTGCTTGTTTGCAACCCTGAAAGAGATTTCACATTTGCGCTGCTCGTCTTTTTGGTTGGCGATGAAGTAAAGTTCCGTATCCGCTTCCTTTCTGTGGGTATAAACAAAATCGGCAGGCATCTCTAAATCAGGTGCTAACCCAACTTTGGCAAAAAGATCGGCCAGGCTCATCCCAAAAAACACTTTCCCTTCTCCAAGGTTGTTCATCAAAATAGATTTCCCGTCAATTTTTCCCCAAAGCGAACCGGCTAAGTTTTGTACAATTTTGTCACATTCGGGATAACCTTTTAAACCTGGCGATTTCTCAGGTCGTGGACCATAAACGATAAGTCCTTTATTTACAAACTCTTCCATTTTCTGGAGAAGTTCGGGGCGCATTGTCTTGATATTGGGAAGAATCAATACAGAGTAGGAAGCACCGGAAGGAAACATTAGACGGCTATTTACCACTTTGGCTAGGTTGATCAGCACATCATAATTGACAAAATCAAAGTCGTAACCTTGCGGCATCGGATAGGGCAATGCAGGTTTATCGCAAGGCACCTCATCGCCAATATAAATGGCGATATCCGTTTGTCGTTGCCCTCTTTGAACCAATGCCGAAATCCGTTTGATACAATCGACATAGGTGCCGGCATCCTGGAACCAGTTGTTGTTTCGGTTAAACTCCGTCCCATACCAGGTATTGATTCCCGGTTTCGCATCATTGGGTTGATGTACAGAAACATGGAAGGTAAAATGGTTGATCCCCTGAGCAAAAGCCCAATCGCCCAACACCTTAAAATCCCTCGGCACCAACTTGTACAGATTGTTCCCGCTTGAGGTAAACGCCTCGGCAGAAACAATATTCCGTCCATAAACGCTGGCAACCGACGATGCTGCCCTGCAATGGGGGAAATCTGCTCCGGGTTTTTCGGCCCACCAGAATTCGCCGGCAGGAACATCGGTATATTTGCCAAGATTAAAAAATTCTCCCGGAAAGCCATGGCCAGCATAGGGTTCATGCCAAAGTGCCAAACCATTTTGCCTGCTCCGTTGCTGAATAGCGCCGGAGAAATTCTCAGGGATCATGTCGGCAACCAACCTGCGCAAATCCCACAGAAACCTGTCAGATTGTTCCTGACTTTCAACGATATGCCCTTTTAAAACAGGTGTCCATGGCATAGGATCATAACCAAATACAGCTTTGAATTTCTGGGCAAAACCATTTGTCCAATTGGCGGAGCCTTGTTCATAACTGTCGAGCACGATTTTGGTGAGTGTTTTTCGCTTTTCGGGCGGGATATGTTTCAGGATCTGACCAATATAAGCATCAAAACTTGATTGGATCGCCACCTTGCTCAAAACGTCGGCCGAGAAACCCATCACCTCTTCTGAAGGGACAGGATGAATCTGAACACCGGTCTGGATCATACCAGAGTGTTCAATGATCCAGTCTCCAGCCGGAACATCCCAGGTCAATAATCCATTGGCATCAATCATGGGGGCAAGATCGAGTATTTGGTCCTTTTTTACCGCATAACCAATTTCGGTTGTAGGGACAGTAGCAGGAAGGTTTTTATCGTAAGCCGCTTTGTTTCCCAATTGCTTTTCCCCATAATTATTGACCCGGACTGCTCCCCAAAGTTTTATTTCCGAAATCCGACCTTTTTCCACTTTATTTGAACCACTTGTAGCAGAGGCAGTTGCAGTGGCTGTTTCATTTTCGGAAAAGGTTAGCCGGAAAAATTGGGAACTGACTGCCGGAAACGATTGGGAAACAGGGGCAAATGGCAAAAAACCGGAAGCGATAATCCTTGTTTCACCGCGATTGATCCTGCGCGAGACCATTTTTTCCCATTCACCTTTTGAATTCTTGTATTCCAGGACGCACCAGGCATTGAAGGCTATCTCAGCAGGAACGATTTCCAATGAACGAAGTGTAAACGGTTCTTTCACGCTCAATTCGATGGAGACAGGCAATGCGTAAATCGAAGTTTTTGTGGCTTCGTTTCCATCGAACATTGCCTCCATCCCATCTATTTTGGGATTTGAAGTGATAACCGACTGCCGATTGGATATCAGGTCGCTACTTCCTTTTGGTGCAGGAAATGCCTGTACACCAACCTGTTGGAACTTAAACTTGGATTTGTCAATATCATATTGAAAAGACAAGGAAGTCTGCGAAACACGGTCATTTGACTTGTAATCGGGCAGTTGCATCACCAGTTTTTGAGGTCCCTTAACGCGGTATTCATGAATGTCTAAATACCGCATGGCTTGCTCCGGTTTTACCCATGTGCCACCTGTTCCGCTCCAACCCGGCGAGTTGAAGAGGTTGACTTCGATTCCCAAACGGGCAGCCTCCTCCATGGCAAAGGTCATGCAATCCCACCATTCATCGCTAAACATGCGTACTTTCCCTATTGGAGAATCCTTGTATCCGATCTGCGCCAGCTTTACCCCACCTATCCCAACCTTGGCCATCGCCTCCAAGTCTTTCCGGATTCCCTCCTTTGAGATATTGTTGCTGATCCAGTACCAATAAACCTGCGGTTTGGTCGATGCAGGAGGATTGTCGAAAACCTGTTCGAGGGTAGGTGCTGTAAGAGCTTGATTTTGGGAGAAAAGGGGAGAACTGAAAAATAAAAGGAATAAACCTGGGATATGTTTTAAATATCTGAATATCAACAATATGTAACAATTCATTATTTTAGGATTTAATTTCGTTTTTATTCAATTGTACGCGTTGTTAGTTTTGGTTTAAAGATAAGATAATGATGGATACCGAAGCGAATCTGCGGGGCATTTTATTACCGGAAACGTTTACGGAATTTGATATTTTTACGGTTGTAAATTGACTTGATATGATCACCCGCAAATACGAACCCGATTTTAATCAATTGTTGAAAGTTCTTCGCCGCGAAAAGGCCGACCGCCCAGTGTTGTTCGAGTATTTTACGAACGGTCCTATGAACGAATTTCTTGCCGGACGAACTGTAACGGATCCTACAAACCCTGAGGAATCGGTCCGGTTGATTATAGATGCCTTTACCAATGCGGGTTACGATTATGTATCCCTGCCGTCGCGGTATTATGGGGCGATGAGGTTTACCATTGCAGATCATGCACAGAAATCAACAGTTTCTCAAAATGATTCATTTTTGATAACGGACCGCGCCACATTCAATTCCTATCCGTGGCCTGATCCTGAAAAGGGCGATTTTAACCTGCTTAACAGAGTGGCTCCTTTCCTTAAAACTAACATGAAATTTGTAGCTCCAGGTCCAGGTGGCGTGCTCGAAAATGTGATCGACCTGGTTGGTTTCGAAAGGTTGTGTTATCTACTCTTCGATGATGAGCAATTGACACAGGACATTTTTGATGGGGTAGGGGCGAGGTTATTAAGGTTTTATGAAATTGTTTCAGGGTTGGAACCTGTTGGTGCATTGATCGTTAACGATGACTGGGGTTTCAAGACCCAAACGATGCTCGATCCCGACTCGATGTACAGATATGTTTTTCCATGGCACAAAAAAATTGTCGATGCCATCCATCTCAATGGAAAACCTGCCATCCTCCACTCCTGTGGAAACCTTGAAACTGTAATGGATTATCTGATCGACGAACTTGGGTACGATGCCAAACATTCGTGGGAAGATGCGATTTGTCCGGTGGAGACTGCGTGGCAAAGGTGGGGCAGTCGGATTGCCATTTTGGGTGGCATCGATATGGATTTCCTGGTCAGGGGCACACCAGAAGCAATTCATCAAAGGGCTGATAATCTGTTAAATATGACCGGTTCCAAAAGTTATGCCCTCGGATCGGGCAACAGTATTCCGGCGTTTGTCCCGGTTGAGAATTATCTTGCGATGATAGGTGCTGCAAAGGAAATAGATTGAAATACATAGAAATAGGTTGAAATAAGTTAAAATACATTGAAATAGATCCTTCTTTCAAGCACGTGCGGTTTGCCAGTAGCCAGTTGCCAGTCGCCAGCCGCAGTATAAAAAAAAGCGGAT
>JBAXWR010000313.1:0-8111 GCA_037128295.1 Mariniphaga sp. | reverse complement strand
TACGCCGAGAACACCTGCCAATGATACCAAAGTTGTCAGCAAAAGGAAAATACGGGGTTTAATCCAGTTTAAGATCACTGCACCCAGGAATCGGGAGATAGTCTCGCCGGCGAAGAACCAGCTGATTCCGATAACGGCTTTCCCAAGATCCAGATTGTATTTGGCAATCAGGATATTGGCAATGTTTGTATTGATGGAGACCTCTGTCCCAACAATCAGGAAGATCGACAAGGCCATAAAAGCAACAAAGGGATTACTCAACAGAGCAAAGCAGGATCCAAATGTTGCCGGCTTGCGTTCCGGTTTTGATTCCTTGATTGGGGTGGCGGATAACCATAACGCTGAAAGAATCGAGGTGATCCCATAAATTGCAAAAACCAATTTCCAATTGCCAAAAGCTCCGGCAACAAAAGAGGTGATGATCGGGCCGGAAAATGAGATAATGGCTTTAACAAACTGGGAAGTACTCATGTAACTGGCCAGTTTGTCAGAAGGTGAAACATCCTGTAACAATGGGTTGGCAGAAACCTGTATGATCGTATTTCCAATTCCGAGAAGAATAAATGAAGCAAACATCATTGGAAAAGAGTAGTGAATAAAGGGTACCAAAAGACCCACTGCCTGCAATAACATACCGATATTCAGCATGTTCCGTTTTCCATATTTATCTTGTAAAATACCTACGGGAACTGAAAGGACGAAGAACCACAACAGAACCATCATTGGAAGAAACTGAGCATAAAAATCTGTCAGTTGAAAGTCTTGCTTGATGTAACCTGTAGCCACTCCGATAATGTCGATGAAGCCCATCACGATAAAGGACATAAACACCGGAAGCAATTTCTGAAGCCCGAATTTTGAATTGTTCACAATTTAAAGTATTAATTATTAATAACTTGATAATATTTTAAAGTTTTAACGCTAAGATCGCCATGAATTCGCAAAGTACCGCAAAGTAATTACCTAATCTTTGCGGCACTCCGCGATAACTTTGCGGTTCTCTGCGGTAAAAAGTGTCATATTTAAGTTCATTTACTCTTCGAGTAGATTGACCTCCTTGATTGTACCATCGCGCTTGATGCGGAGGGTTTTGATTTCTAAAGCACCAAATTTACCGGACCACTGTTTCTTGACAAACTTCAAATCGAGTTTAGCTGTTGTAGCAGCACCTGAAGTTTCTATGCAACGCACAATTGTATCTTCCCCAATTTCCGATTGTTTAATTGATGAAACGATCACATTGGGCACATCCACCGAAAGGAAGGAATTTGATTTTGGAAGCGAGCCACCATGTATCCCCTGATAAATTGCAGGTGCTGGTTCAACAAACTGCTCGGCTAACCTTACCACATTGGCTTTTACCCAGGTGTCGGCATGAGGGACCAGCTTCATTTTGAAGGTAAACATTCCCTGATCCATCCAAAGATGTTCAGCAGTCATATCGAGTACTTTCGGATTATGGTGCGCATAAACAGCAGAGCGGGCAACAGAGATGCGCATGTCGTTGTTTTTCACATTGTAACCGTACTTGGCATCATTGATCACCGTTAAACCATAGGTGCTGCCAGAGCTTTTGCCTGTGACGTCTATCCAACGTTGTCCGGGATCTTCATTGCCATTGGCTTCACGAACGATATGGCCATAAGGTGTTTCATAAGTTGGGACCGGCGCCTCTACATCAACAGGGAAGCTGAATTTCAACATCTTGAGATGTTCGTGCCAGTCCAATGTAACTTTAGCGCCAATATCGCGGGACCCTGAACACAAAGACCAGTCTATCGATAAAGAGGAGGCACCCCATGTTGTGGTTACTCGTAAAGTGGCACGAACCGGTCCATTCTCCAATATTTTGATGTCAGCTTTTCCAAACTGACCGATCTCCTTGTCGAAAGTTTTGATGTCGTGGCTCCAGGTATCGCTTGGATCGTCAATCACAACTGCCTTGCAACCTGTCTGACCACCAGCAAAGACCTCTTTTTTGTTCTCTTTGTCATAAATGCTTAAAGAGCCATTGGAAGAGAAGCTAATTCTGTAATATTCATTTTCGAGCCGGTTTTCCTCAGCCTTGACCTGACCTGCCGGAACGCCTGCTTCGCCGTCGTGAATTCTGATCTGACGGTAACCCATTGCTGGAACCGGTGTGTTGACGATGATCTTCCTTCTGCTACCTGTCTCGGTTGAGCCTGCTGTCCACTGGTGTGGGAGCGGATTCCCCTTTTCATCCTCAACCCGTGATCCTTTGTGATTGGTTCCCCAGTTAAAGTCGTATTCCACATATTCCTGGATGTCCCAGGCATGAGGGTTAAATACAACCATATATGATGAATCAGGATCTTCAGCGGCAATCTGCCATTCAAGTTTCTGAATAGCCATATAAGTGGCCTGACTTGCTACGTCAAGAGCATGACCGTAACCGTCACGCGCAGTTTTTGAGTGATCCCAAAGTGAGGTTCCAGCCATACTGTCGTGGAATTGCATAAAGAGGACCCTTTCCCATGCCTTTGTCAATTCAGCTTTGGGATATCTGGCTCCCCAGGCAAAAGAACCAACTGCCGCTACCTTTTCAGCCAAAACTAGAGCTGCTTCAGATTGACGATTCCCCTTCTTGATTTCCATTTCGCCGGTATAACAACCCGCTGCATGGTGTTGAAGATCATCATTTACTGTTGTGAGCTTAATTGATTTATCGGCGCGGATCTCTTTAAAATACCGCTCCGGTGTACTGTAAATCACAACCGGTGCTCCTTTTTCTTTTTTTATCTCTTCTATTGAACGCATATTTTCCTTTGTAGCGCCACCTCCGTGGTCACCGGCTCCGAAGAAATAGAGAAAACTCTTTATGGGTTGTTTGTCTTTAACCTGAGCAAATACTTTAGGCAAACGGTTCTTTACATCACCGCTATCGTTATAGCTTTGTTCAATCCTGTATGTCAATACTTTGGTTCCGTCAGCTCCTTGCCACCAGAAAAGATCATCCGCAATTGGTTTTTCGTGTGGCCCTGGACGCATGAAAATATAGGTGTCCATCCCCTGTTTGGAAATGATCTGAGGTAAAGTACTTGTATGACCAAATGAATCGGGATTAAATGCAATGGTTGCCTTTCTACCGAACAACTTCTGAAAGGTTAACTGCCCATAAAGTCCCTGACGAACCATGGCCTCACCGCTTGGGATGTTCACATCTGGTTCGATCCACCATCCACCCATAATGTTCCAACGTCCTTCGTTGATCCGTTTTTTGATCTGTTCAATCATTTTTGGATCATTTTCTGCAACCCATGCATAAAATTGGGCAGAACTTGAGATAAAACAAAATTCGGCATTTTCGTTCATGCGGTCGAGGGCCGACTGAAAAGTGCTGTGCGTAATTGCAAGTCCCTCAGACCATGGCCATAACCAAACGGGATCAATGTGTGCATGACCGATCATATGGAACTTATACTGTGGCGCATCGACAGGCCAGGGCAAAGCCTGCTGAAAATCTTCGGCCATTAAATTGATGGCAGGAGCTACAGCCAATATAGCCGTTCCTGCTGCTGCATTTCCAATAAATGCACGCCTTGAAATTCTGCTTTTCTCTTTAAGTTTGATATTTTCCTGCATGGTATGGATGTATTTAATCATTAATTGTTAGTATTTCTATTGAAAAAAAAAATGTTCGATTATCAGGCAAAGTGTGTGATATACAGGCAAATGAAATTCCTGTACAAAAGCTGTTCTTCGTCCTGGAACGTTTATCAGGATGTCGCAGAGTGGTTTCATCTTTCCGCCCGTCTCACCGGTCAGACCGATCACGGTCATTCCTTTTAATTTGGCGGTCAGCATGGCATCGATCACATTCTGTGAATTGCCTGAACTGCTGATCCCAATCAGGACATCACCCACATTTCCATATCCCATCACTTGTTGGGCAAAGATCAGATTGGCATCCGTATCGTTGGCCACTGCCGTGATCAACGCACTATGGGCTGTCAATGAAATCGTTGGCAAGGCCATCTGGAGTTTTTCTGCAAGATAGGCCCCGCGCTCACCGGCAATCGAAACCAATTGTTGCTTCATCTCCTCACCAAGTGGACGTTTGTGTTCAAACCCTTTCATCAACTCGCCAACGATATGATCAGAATCGGAACAACTTCCGCCATTGCCACATACAAGTACCTTCCCCCCTTTTGCGAAACATTGGATCAGGCTTTCGGCAGCATTGGCTATTTCTGAGCCAACAGGTTCAAGTTGAGGATACCTTTCCAATAACTCTTCCAGCAACTTTCTATTTTCCACGTTAAAGGGATTTAAAATTTATCTTCATAGATGGCGACACACAAAGCGGCAAAATCGCCGATCGATTCACCAAGTTCTGCCGGTTTGATTTGACAAACCTCCAGGGCCGATGGAATTGCCTCCTGCTGCAATACCCTATCAATTAATGGTTTGAACAAATTGACATTACGGGCATAAATGCTTCCGATCACTATGCATTCAGGGTTTAAAAGATCAATAAGGATTGCCAGACCCTGCCCAAGATAATCGCCAACTATCCCAATAATCTCATTTGCAACCGGATCACCTGTCTGGGCAGCAACAGCAACCATCTTTGTATCAATCGTATCCACAATATCCAATGTCGGGCAGAACCCAACTTGTTCATTGTTGTTCAGTTTTTCAGTTACTATGGTTTTCGCCAGTTGAGCAATACCCCCGCCGCTGCAAAATCCTTCGAATGATCCAGCTTTCCCGAAACCGATAGGACCGGTCTTTGCCAATCGCATATGGCCAACTTCGCCGCCAAGGTCATTAGTGCCACTGTAGAGCCTTTTGTTGAGGATCAATCCACCACCCATACCTGTTCCAAAAGTCAGGAAGATCATGTTTGACGTTCCTTTTCCGGCACCCATCAACCATTCGGCAAGAGCACAGGCATTTGCATCATTCTGAACAGCAGTTTCCACACCAAATTCATCGCTAAAAATTTTTGTAATCGGAACGCTGTCCCATCCTGGTAGATTAGGTGGTGAATAGATCATTCCTGTTTTGGAATCGAGCGGGCCACCACAGCTAATCCCTATCCTTTTTAGCTGATAACCTGAATATTTCGCCAGTAGAAATCTGATATTTGTCTTGAATTCTTCGAGGATGACTTCCCAACCCCGCTCGGTTTTTGTCTCGAACATCACCTTCTCAAAGATCTCGAACGATCCATTACCAACGACTACGGCGCATTTGGTCCCTCCAATGTCTAATCCTAAATAGATATCTCCCTGATTTTGATTGCTTACTGTCATATGTTTGTACTTAATTTGGTAACTAAAACGATTTAGCTAAAATATAAAAAAATTACGACCCACAAGATTTTCGGATAATAAATTCCGTTTTCAAGATAATTTGTTGGGATTTAGCGTCAGGATGTTTAATTTTATTGAGCAATACCTGAACTGCAGTTTTTCCAATTTCTTTAAGCGGTTGATTAACAACTGTAACCGGACTTACACAAATCTTATAGGCATCCGGATCGTCGAAACTTACAACTGCGATATCATCAGGGATTTTCAATCCTAATGAAGAGATAAACTCAATTCCCATAATCCCAAGCTTGCTTGTTGAAAAGAGGATGGCATCTGCTTTACGGTTCTCTTTTTTTCCGAAAAGGTCTTTCAAAGCTTTTACAAGTTCCTTATTGTCATGCGAGAAAGTCAGAATTTTGACAAGATTTTCATCTACAGGCAAATCGGCATCAATAAGGGCCTGTTTATAGCCCTCGGTTCGTTCCCTCATATTGATCATGTCCTTGTTCACGCTGATACAGGCAATCCGCTTTCTTCCTAATCTGATAAGATGGCTGGTTGCCTTATATGCCGCCTCAAAATTATTGATTCCTACATAGTTGGAGTCGATTTCCGGGAAAAAACGGTCAATCAGTACCAAAGGGATGTTGTTCTTTACCAATGCCTGAACCTGGTCGCTACTGTACATCGGAGGCGAAATAATGTACCCGTCAACCTGGCTTTGCTGCAACATGGCAATCTGCTGCTTCGATTTCTCGGGATTTTCATCAGAGCTACAGAAGATGACTCGATATCCACTTTTAGCAGCTTCCTGCTCGATTTCGCGTCCCAGAAACCCAAAAAACGGATTAGCGATGTCTGCGATGATCAGTCCGATCGTATTGGTTTTTCCTGTTCGGAGTCCCTGGGCAAGGCGGTTAGGCTGATAATTCATCTCCTTCGCCGTATCCTGCACTTTTTTGCAGATATCCTCGTTGATCCGGAATTCCTTGCCTTTCCCGTTAAGGACGAATGAGACAAGGGTCTTTGAGACCCCTAACTTTGTGGCGATATCGTTTAAAGAAGTTCGTTTCATATCCTTTCAGTAATTACCTCCTTCTCCCTGTCCCAATACAATTTTTTCCCTTCGCGATAACTCTGTGTTGCCATGATCGTTCCGATTGAATGCCAGAAGCCAGTGTGGATATTCCCGTTTGTGTTTGGATTTCTGCTGCGCATACAATCCACCCAATTGTCAAGATGGTATTTGCTGTCATCGTCCAATCCTACCGGAGGAAGCTTCATCCCATAATCCTGATGGGTAATCATTTCGGCTTTGCCTGATTTCACTGCCTCTTTCAACCCTTCATAAAAATCGAATCCTGCCGGAAGATCCAGATGTTCGGGAATGAAAAACCACCGCGGACAGCCTTCTCCACCATGTGCATAAAGCGTCCCCTCTTTTCCGCGAATGCAGGTATAATCACCAAACTTGCTTGCATAGTTGGATGTATAGGAATACATGAATTTTGCATCGTCATAGGTTGCCAAAGCCTGGAAAGTATCGGGATTCTGACGCATATCGGGCCATCCAAATATCCCGCCATTGGCTACCATTGAATCTGGAATGGCAGTATCGGTGTAAAAATGAACCAGGCTGATCCCATGGCTCATCCATTGGGAGGTGATCCCACCGGAATATTCACGGAATATCCTGAATTCAAAATATTTATAAGGATCGAACGGAACATAGGGTTTACCAAGCAACCACCGTTTCCAATCGGTATCAGATTCCCTAATTGCCGCTATATCCGGATCTTTAGGGTCGTGCCACCGTGGACCATTGTCGTTCCAAACCTGTTCGATTTTCGTAATCTGACCCAATTTGCCGGAGCGTACGATGTCGCGGATTTTGATCTGGATCGGATCGCTGACCCACTGCGAACCCATCTGGGCAACCTGGTTCGAGTTGAGAACGGCTTCCCTTGCAAGTTTGGCCTCTTCCACACTGATCGACATTGGTTTTTCACAATAGCAGTCTTTACCTGCTTTAACAACCTCAGTCAACAATTTTGCATGCTGGAAATCTCCGGTGGCAATCATCACTGCATCCAACTCAGGCATCTTCAGCATATCTTCCGAATATTTGAATTTCTGCACTTCTGCTCCAAATAGTTCCTTGCAGTTTGCTGCAGTTTTCTCACGGTTATTGGTCCATAAATCGCAAATAGCCACCACCCCAAGATTTTTATCTTTAGCCGACATTTTTACCATGCGTTGATGCCCCTTACTACGTGAACCACAGCCTAAAAATCCAATATTGATGCGGTTATTCGATCCAATAATCCTGTTGTATGACGAAGCACTCATGGCACATACTGCACTTGAAGCCAGAGTCGCACCTGTCAAACCAACAGCGGTCTTTCCTATAAAACTACGGCGGTTTAAAACATTATCGTTCATAATCTATTGGTATGAAAATTTAAATAGTAAAATCTACTACAAATATTGCGCTTTGTTTGCGTTGTGTTCTTCAAGTGTCTTTCCGTAATGGATATTTCCTTTCATGTCGTGTAAGTAATATAAATACTCAGAAGCCTGTGGATTCATGACTGCATTGATACTTTCTCGTGTAGGATTACAAATAGTTGTCGGTGGTAATCAACGAACGGCTCTTGTGTTGTATTTGTTATTTGCGTCATTTACGTTTCTTCCGATGACTGCGGGAGTACATGAGGTATATGAAGTCTTGAGTCCGTAACATAAGGTTATGTCTGCGTCGATCTTCATTCAGATTTCTAATCTTTTCAAAAATATTCCTGCAACGGTCGGTTTGTTATCATTGTTCCTTTC
>JBAXWR010000312.1:0-8171 GCA_037128295.1 Mariniphaga sp. | reverse complement strand
AGACATTCGAATTGAATACATCAACAAACAGTCAATCTATTCGTTACATAAAAAAAGCATTGACAGAAATTGGATGGGAAAAATATTATCTGGCAAAATCCAAAGGACATGTTTTATATCTAGAAGGTTCAACAGATTTGCAAATGTTGCTTACATTCGCAAACAAACTTAAACACAAATGTGAACCATTACTGCGTTTCGCCAACGTCAGTTATACTTCTGATAATGTACCAAATACCGCAGTATCGAATTTTGTGGCTCTAAAGGAGATATTTCCGGAATTGAAAGGAATGGCCATATTCGACAAAATTGAAAAAAAAATCGATGATATAAAACCGTTGAAGGTAATTTGCTGGAAACGAAGAGAACTTGAGAATTATTTTGCCCGTCCATTGTTACTTGAAAAATTTGCAAAACTACTTCATTCTGAACAGGAACAATATACTACTGAACAATTGAAACAATCTATGAATAAGGCTATTGAGGATTATACCTTACGAGCATATTTAAACGATTTACACAATGACTGGTGGAATAATGCAAAACTATCAGATGAATGGCTTAACAATATCTTTCCAGCATTTTATAAGGAATTAGATTTGCCAATGAATTTCTATAAACGTGATTATTATCGGTTAATAACATTAATGGATATTGATGAAATATCACCAGAGGTAATAGAAAAACTAGATTCAATTTACGATCTGTTAAAATAAATTCATGATTGAACCGTTTGATGATGAATATTTTATGAAGCGAGCCCTTGCCGAAGCAGAGCAGGCTTTTGCGGAAGGTGAAGTTCCCGTTGGTGCCATCGTGGTATGTCAAAACAGGATTATTTCAAGGGCACATAACCTCACCGAAACATTGAATGATGTGACTGCACACGCCGAAATGCAGGCAATCACTGCAGCAACAAATCTTATTGGAGGTAAATACTTGATAGATTGTACATTATATGTAACATTAGAGCCATGTACGATGTGTGCCGGTGCCTTAAACTGGTCACAAATCAGCCGCATTGTTTATGGTGCAAGTGATGAAAAACGTGGATTCAGAAAATTTGCACCAAATGCTCTTCACCCTAAAACAATATTATTGGGCGGTATTCTTCAAAACGAATGTGCCTTACTATTGAAACGTTTCTTTTTAAAAAAAAGATAGTTACCTAAAGCGTTATCTGCAATGAGAACATTAATCCAAGTTTTATTTTCTGGTCATCATTATAATTGTACCGCCAAACAGCATCGACCCTGATAACTTTCAATATATTCTCAATTCCCGCAGAGAATTCAGTATAAGGAGTACTGCGCAATGCTCTCATACCTGTTGGAAAAACTAACCCTTTATGTATTGTTTCATCGTAACTTCCAATTAATGAACGCATCCCTACAACTTCCCTCCATTTTAGTTTTCTGAACAATGGGACTTTATTAAGGAAAAATCCTTGAAAGTGATGTTCAAGAAAAAGACTAAGATAGGTATCGCTGACAAATTCCTGATAATCCATTAGGTTAAATGCATACATATCAAAGGCGTATGTTTCATTTCCTTCATGGATTTTCATTAAGGGGAACGGAACATCTCCCCATATCTTCCCTGCCTGAAGGTAGTAAGTCATGAAACCAATGGGATTTAAAACGATTTTATCAGAAAGGTTAAAATCAACTTTCAGGTAATCATACTGACCTCCAAGAAAACCTTTCATACCGGCCGTTACACCTACATTCAAAACAGGGTCATAATTTCCGAAAGTAGTTCGTTCAAAACCATCCTGAATCACGTTAGTCCCGGTCGTGTAGCGTGTATTTAATTTGATTTCACCGGTTTGTAAATAGGGAACTACGTTTCCTGAATTATCGATAAAAGGGACATAGATCCCTGAAGCAATCTTGGTTGAATTCACTGAAAGTTGGTTCGATAACCCTGTAACCCACTCTTTATCAAAAGTGGCCTCCACCCGATCAACCATGTTCAGCTTTGTGTTTGGACGTTTGCTCAGAACCGAGGTAAGGATATTGTCCTCCATTAATGCATTCGAACTTTTGCCCAAAAGCTCATAGTCGTGTTGTCCCTGAAGACTGAACAGGGTTCGGGGTTTCTTTGAGAAAAAGTACTCTAACCCTCCTCCGTATTTGTAATCCTTATCATTGAAGCCATATGCTCCATAACCATTCAGTCTCAGGTTGGGATTAAATTTGGCAGTTGTACGCCCTCCCAATCTTATTCTCGTACCTTCAATCTTATTGGAACTAAACAGATAGTAATAGGGACCCAACTCAATCTTTCCAAGGTCGCGGTATCCATAATAAAACATGTAGATATATTCGGCTACCGTCTTGTACAAGGGTACGTTTTTTATGGAATCGACCATTTTGTAGATGCCCAGCTCCCTGTGTTGCAATTCGATGGGTCTGTAATTTTCCCAATAGGATTCATCTTTTTTTGTTGCATCCTTGCTGACAATGATGGCATTCTTCTTCTTTACTGTCTCCGAAACAATCTCGTTAAATTTAAAATTCTCATATACATTGGTTTTACGGCCCATAAGACCAATTTTCTCAGAGTCTTTATCCTTCTGAATATCCAAATCGGCAATCAGTTGTTCATTTCGTGGTACCCATCTACCATCACTTTTTTGATATTCGATCGAATATTTCAAATTGTTCAGGAAATTGACATTTGCTTTTTCTGAGAGCTGAATATCAAGTTTTGTCAGTGCAAAACTTTGATCCTCGACCCAAAATTTTCCCCTAAAAGTGGGTTCCTGTGGTAGTCGCGGTTTAAACGAAATTTCATAGATCTTCTTCTTATTTACGACGGTGCTGTCCAGCAAATAATACCTGTAAAACTGCAGACCCAATGAATTTAAAGGCGAAACCAGTCCTATGTCGGAAATCATGATATAATTGTCGTATGGATTAACCCCTTCATACATCTTCCCAGTAAATTGGGTGATCATATCAGAAGTCATTCCTGAGGCTTTGTTGGCAATAATATCCTCATGGTTTGTTTTTGTCACACTATTGTGATAATACTCAGAAATCGTTTCGGTAAAGAAAACCGGCAGGAAAGTTTTCCCTTCAATTTCAAGTGAATCAATATATTTAAATACAAAATCAAACTGCTTTAAAAGTTTCATCTTCTTTAATGACCCTTTTACATTTTTGATATCGATCTCTGTTTTACTATAAAGCCTTGATTGCCATGAAGGAAAATCGGATGGATTGTTTTCACGTTTATGATCAACAATTTTTTTAAATAATGGGATTGCCGGATTTTCGCCCGGCTTAACAGAGATCTCCCCAATGGAAATAACCTCTTCCTCCATGGCAATGTCCAGTTTTGTAACCTGGTTTAATTTAATTTTAACGACCTGCTTTTTAAAACCTATGGAAGAAATCTCGATTTCAGGTATCGGTTTCGTTGTACTTAAGTTATAATTCCCATTAAGATCCGTCATGGTACCAATATAGGTGCCCTTAAAAACGACGGTCGCATATGGAATAGGATTATTTGTAGCGGCTTCTGTAACTTTACCAGAAACTTCAGTCTTTTGTGCTTTTAGGTTTAATACACTGAAAACCAATATAATAAATAATGATAAAAAAAATCTGTTCATCCTCATCGTTTAATGAAAAACATTAGACGTCAAAAATACCCCGAAGTTGCTTCGGCCAATACAAAATATTCTTGCCGGGAACACCGGAGGCCATTTATTTAACACAGGGTTAATATGTGGCTATCCTTAAAAAAATCAACCTCTGGTCAAATCCTTCTGAAGTTGTTCCAAGGATTTTCCCTTTGTTTCAGGATAGAAGAAGAATACTACCACAAATTGCACAAGCATCATGACACAGAAAAAGACAAACGGGACGCCTCCTGAATGTGCGGCAAGTACAGGGAAACTCCATGAAACAATTGCAGCCATTGCCCAATGTGTAAAGCTACCTAAAGCCTGACCTTTGGATCGCACAGAATTTGGAAATACCTCGCTGATGTAAACCCAGATCACGGCTCCTTGCGAAAAGCCAAAAAAGGCGATATAACCAACTAGCAAATAAACCAATAAATACTGATAACTGTTAGTAAAAAATATAACTGATACTCCAGCCATACAAACAGCCGTTCCTATAGATCCAACCAATAAAAGCGTTTTGCGTCCAACTTTATCGATGATCGACATGGCAATCATAGTGAAAAGCAAATTGGTTGCACCCACGGCAACTGATTGAAGATCTCCTGATACTTTGTCAAATCCGGCCTGAGCGAAGATATTATTCAAGTAATAAAGCAAGGCATTGATCCCCGAAAGCTGATTAAACACGGCTATCGAAACGGCCAGAAAAATTGGATATGAGAATTTTTTGTTAAGCAATGTGTCACCTGAACCACGGTCGGCTTTTATAGAGTCGCCTATTTCCTTTAAAACATCTTCAACGTGCTCCTCACCAACCCTTATAAGTACAGAACGGGCTTCATCAACATAACCTTTTGTCATCAACCATCTTGGACTACGGGGAATAAAGAACAGTGCATAGAAAAAGATAATTGATGGAATAGCCTGAATACCAAGTTTCCAGCGCCACTCAATGTCACCCAAGTCAAACAATCCGACAATGTAGTTTGAGAAATAGGCCATGAGTATCCCAAACACAACATTAAACTGGAAGAGGCCTACCAAGCGGCCCCGTTTTGCGGCAGGTGCAATTTCGGCAATATACATTGGGCCAACTACCGAAACAACCCCAACACCGATACCTCCCAGAAAACGGGCAAAAAGTAAGGTTTCCCAACTCATGGAAAAGGCACAGCCTAAAGCCGAAATTGTATAAATTACGGCAGTATAAATTAATACCTTCTTTCTTCCGTACAGGTCGGCTGGTTTACCAACAATAATTGTTCCGACGATCGTGCCAATCAAAGCAATCGCGACGGTAAAACCTAAGGCGAATTTATCCAGCGAGAACAACCGCTCCAAATCGGCCGTAGTTCCTGAAATTACCGCTGTATCGAATCCAAATAAAAAGCCACCGAGGGCAGCTATAAGCGCGATGATAAAAACCTGAAAAGATCCAGCTTTCATAAATAATTAAGTATTAACTCTATAAAAATTAAAAAACGATTGAAACCCGATTATTCGATCACGCCTCAATGGATATTTTTTTTCCTGCTATTTCTACGATATCTCCTATCCTTAATTTGGCCCGCCGGCGAAATTCGACATTCCCATTCAGTTTAACCTCTCCCGAATCGACCATCATTTTTGCATGGCCCCCTGATTCAGCAAAGTGCTTAAACTTTAACAATTTGATTAACTCAATATATTCGACACCTTCCAAGTTAAATGTAATCATCTGATTATAAATTAATTTGCTCAATTTCAGATCTTATTTTCCCAGGCAAGGATTGAAGCACCAACTGGTAGGAGTGCCCGATCATTTCCCGAATCAGATGATCCGGCATAGAACCATCCATATATACTGTATTCCAGTGCTTTTTATTCATGTGGTAACCTGGAATAATTGCCGGATAAGCTTCCCTTAATTCAATTGCCTTAACTGGGTCACATTTAAGGTTAATAGAAATGCTTCCTTCAAGGTTGAATAAAATAAATATTTTGCCCCCAACTTTAACTACAAGGGTCGTATCGTCAAAGGGGAAACTTTCGATGGCTCCCTTACAAGAGAGGCAATACGACCTGACTTCTTCGATATTCATTTTTGAAAGTGCTTTTTATTGTTTTAATATTTTTGTCAAAATTAAGAAAAGATTGGTTAACTGACCTGTCAGTTAACCGGAGATATAAAAGCATTTGGAAAATGAGTCAATGTATAATTCACATCATCCGAAAAGATAATCGAAATCACATCAAACCGGGTTTCATAATCGATGTTCCATTTAATCAGATATGCTTCGGCAACAACAACAAGGTTTCTTATCTTCCTGTTTGATACTGCTTCCCAAGGTTCCTCAAAATAATCGCCTTCCCTGGTTTTCACCTCTACAATAACAATCTCATCTCCCTGTCGGGCAATAATATCGATTTCTTTATGATCCCAAAACCAGTTGCGCTCCAATATTTTGTAACCTTCATTTATAAGGTAGGATGCAGCAATTTCTTCCCCTTTTTTTCCCAATTCATCTGGAGGTGTCATTTTGAAAAAATTATAATTGTTTTATATTTGCCAGATTATCAGTCACATGCAATGATATTCGATTTCCCATAACCAAGGGGTAATGTGGAAGTTCATGACCTGCATTAAAACCAAAGACAATGGGATAACGATAAGGTGCTACTGTCTCATGGATAATTTCATAGGCAGATTTGCCAAAAGGAGTTTCGCCATCCCGCATATCGGTATAATATCCTACAATCAAACCCGATAGTTGTTGCAGCACCTTTCCTACTTTAAGATTTTGCATCATACGGTCGATATTGTAATGCTGTTCGCCAATATCTTCGATAAACAATATTTTACCTTTTGGGGAAATATCAAGCGATGTTCCCCTCATGCTTTGAATCAGTGCTAAATTGCCACCGGTAAGTATCCCCGTAACATTACCACTTCGATTAAACGGATGTGGCTGAACATCGTAATTGAGTTTATCCCCTTTTAAAACTTCCATCAATTTCAAAAAGCTATCAGTAAGTTCCCCATCTTTTTCGAACCATGCTGTCATCACCCCATGAACTGAAGGTATCTTGTGGTTCGTGAGATACGCATGAAAAACCGTAATATCGCTGAACCCAATCAGCCATTTCGGATTTTTAAAAAACGAAGACCAATTGATGTGCGAAAATGTGCGGATGGAACCATAGCCGCCACGTGAGAAGAACACAGCCTTTATCGATTTATCGTTCAAAGCTTTCTGCAAGTCAAAGGCCCGGTTTAGGTCGGTTCCGGCTTGCATATCTTCGATATCAAATGCATGTTGACCAATTTCCACTTTAAATCCTTGGTCCTCTAGTATTTTGGCTCCTCGTTCTACAATTTGCCGATCTATTTTACTGGCTGGGGAGACAATTGAAACTTTGTCTCCCGGTTTAAGGTATGCTGGATGTTTCATTTGATTTTTTATTTCGTTTTAGGACACAAATATTCCTCAATAGCTTTAGGGAGATATTTATATTCGAGTTCATGAATCCGGGTTGAAAGTGTATCAACGGAATCATCAGGTAGTACTGGACACCTAACCTGTACCAAATGATCCCCCTTATCATAATCCTTATTCACCAAATGTATCGTAATTCCAGATTCCTTTTCTTTATTCTGCAACACTGCCTCATGAACAAAAGAGCCATACATTCCTTTTCCACCATATAAAGGTAAAAGGGCAGGATGAATATTGATTATGGTGAAAGCTTCGACAAATTCAGGTGGTACCAGCCATAAAAAACCGGCCAATACGATCAATTCAATCTTCCTTTTTTGAAGTTTTTTCAACAAAAAGTCTGTTTCGATGAACTCAGTCCGCGTAAAATAATGCGATTCGACCCCCAGGTTAAGGGCTCTTTGCAGGACAAAAGCAGCCTTTTTATTGGACCAGACAGAATCTACCCTTATATTAGGGTGTTTTTCGAAGTATTTGATGATATTCTCAGCGTTAGAGCCGGAACCAGAGGCAAACAGGGCTATATTCTTCATTTATATTACTTTATAAGATTTTAAAAATTCGACTTTTCGACCCAAATATTTTAAATAAAATTATTATGATCAATTATGTAGTGCAAAACAACATATTTTTGTATAAAAATTTGGAAGATAAATTTCTTTCTTTGTTACTTTGCACGAGCTAATTGAAAAATCAGCGAGTAAATTTAGTAATAGTATTCACTTTAAAAATTAAAAAATCATGTCTGACATTAGAGCAAAAGTAATTGCGATCATTGTTGATAAACTTGGTGTTGATGAAAGCGAAGTTACAGAAACAGCTTCATTCACCAACGATTTAGGTGCGGATTCTCTTGACACTGTAGAATTAATCATGGAATTCGAAAAAGAGTTCAATATTGCCATTCCTGATGATCAGGCTGAAAAAATCGGAACAGTAGGCGATGCAATCAACTACATCACTGATAACGCGAAGTAATCCGGAATTTTACTAATTAAGGGCTCAAAAGCTTACTATGGAATTAAAACGAGTTGTTGTAACCGGATTGGGCACGA
>JBAXWR010000311.1:0-8251 GCA_037128295.1 Mariniphaga sp. | reverse complement strand
ACAACATCAGCAATACTCCCCAACTTTTTCATAAATCGGTCTTGTGATACCGAATGCATCTGAAAGCAATCAGCAGAGGAGTCTTTATTCAATTCATTTATTGTATCCGGAGTTATTTTGATCATCCAGGGAGCAATTTCATACCTCTCTTTCCAATCCGTAATAGGAACGATCACCCTTAATGGCAATTTGCCCAAAGAATTATCGCTGACTATTATCGCTGGACGAGTCTTTTTAATCTCAGCACCAACAGTTGGATCCAAATTGATCAACCAAACATCATTTTGCCTCATAAAAATCTTCAAAATCAATGCCCGTAAACGCAGTCAATTCCTTATCCAATTGATAATCAAGTAATAATTTGTCAGCCGCTTTTTTAAGCTGGTTTGTGTCATCCTGTTTTCGGATTGAATGAATGGTTTTTTCAATTACGTAAATCCGCTTTTGAACAGGCAATTTTTGTATCTCCTTAATAATCTCGTCAGTTCTCATGTCCAATCAATTAAACCTGAAAGTTATAAATTTACGCGTTTTTACAATTGGTATTTTTCATCATAAATTAATCATTTTTCTTGTGTTGCGCAAACACCGATACAAATGGTCCCGGAACCGGAGTTTCGTAACGCACTTCTGTACCGTTAACGGGATGGATAAATGCCAATACCCTTGCATGCAGGCAGGTACGACCGATCAGGTTAAGCTTTGAGCCATATTTTTTATCGCCAACTACCGGATGTCCAAGGTCTTTCATATGTACCCTGATCTGGTTTTTGCGGCCCGTCTCCAATTTTACTTCAACCAGTGTCAGTTCAGGGTGGCGTTTCAAGACTTTGTAATGGGTGATCGCTTCGTCACCTTCTCCGGGCACTTTTGTGGAGTACATCACAAGTGCTTTATTCTCTTTCAAAAATGAGCGGATCGTCCCTTCATCATTTTCGACAACACCTTCCACAACTGCCACATAAGTCCGCTCTATCACGGCCTCCTGCCACGCCCTCTGCATAATCGACTGTATCTCTTCGCTTTTGGCAAACATCATAATCCCCGATGTATCGCGATCTAGACGGTGGACCACAAAGATGCGGTTGTTAGGATCTTCACGCTTCACATGACCGCTAAGGATGCTATAAGTTGTCAACAGTTTCTCTTTGGCAGTGGCAATGGAGAGCATACCAGCATCTTTCTCTATTACAATCAGATAAGGATCTTCGTAAAGTATCCTTAGACCCCTGTATTTGATCTCTTCCGGCATCTTTCCCATCGTTATTGTCACCTTCTGCCCAACCATTACAGGATAATCGAATTGGGTAATAATATGGTTTTCGACTGCGACCTGCCGATGGGCAAGCAATGCCTTTACAGTTGTCCTGCTTTTCCCTTTGAGCTGTTCAATTAAGAATTTCAGCAGTTGGGAATTCTCTTTAACATCCAAAAAAACTTGTTTGGGAGTTGCTTTTTCAGAAACCGCAGTGATTTGATTCATAATGTTTTGTATTTACAATCATTTAAATAAACATAAAATAATCAGGTCGTTATTCCTGATAAACCTTAGCCAACAGGAACGAATCCACCTTATCTGTGTAATTGAAATTGGTGGTCCCAAGCATCTCTAGATAAGCTTTTACAATTTCAGTACTTTTCTTTTCAGGATTTCGAACAATGAACGATTCAAACGATTTTCTAGGTTCATCTTTCAACAGGTTGGTCACATTGTCGAATACTCTTGAGTTGTCCATACCTGCAAGATAAGCACCCAGATATTGGCAATATTTATCATGTGCCAATTTACCCGAAATAAAATCAGGATACAGTGCCATAAAGTTTTCATGCGTGATGATGCGGGATGCCAACGAATCAAGAGGGATCAAAATCGACCCATCCTCCGCAAACCGTTTTTTTTGCTCCTGAACCTCAATGTTAAGGTATTCGCGATAGGCAGTTGAAAGTTTCGGACCAAAATTCTTTAAAAGATAATCGCTTTGAGGTTCGAGATACCAGGCTCCTTCGGAGGATACTAAGCCAATCCCATAAGGTGCGAGCATTTCACCAATCTTATCAATTGTATCTTTTGAGGTTGAATTGGCAAGTTGGGAACTGATCAGTACATTGTTTTCAAGATAATTGCTTGTTGCTATGTTCATGAAATCACTGAAGTCATAAAACATTGAATCACAGGATATTGAATCTAAATCACAATTTATAAGCAATTTTGATGCTACCTCTATTGATTTCAGGTCTCCCTGATCAATTTGATGAAGGACATCACGGTATTCCCCAACTGACGCTATTTTCGTTAGCGCAATCTCATTCAAATCAACTGCCTGGTCAATTCCTGAAGTGGGATGATTGCCGAATCTATTGGTGCGAATAAAATTACACGATGTTATCAAGCTTATAACCAGCAATAAATAGAAATTTCGCTTCATGAATGAATAAAAAGAAAAGTTTAAACAACTCATCATGTCAACACGATCTCAAGATATTTTTAGGTGACTAAGATACGGAATCATCTATAATAAAAAAGACAATAAGAATTCAATAAATTAAAAAATAACCGCAAGGTTCGCAACGACTTTTACAAAGAACGCAATAGCCAAAAAATATGACGTATTGAACTTGCGTACTTTGCTGTAACCTTGCGTACCTTGCGGTAAATTGATATTTAGACAGCCTCTATTAATTATAAACGCGCCTTGATCTCGGCTGTTTCTTTTTCAAATCCCGGTTTTTCAAGAAGGGCAAACATGTTCTTTTTATATGCTTCCACACCAGGTTGATCGAATGGATTGACATCTAATATGTAACCACTTATACCACAGGCAATTTCAAAGAAATAGATCAACTGTCCCAAATAAAATTCATTCAATTGCGGAATGTTGATCCTGATATTCGGAACCCCACCATCGACATGAGCGATACTGGTACCCAATTCAGCCATTTTGTTAATATAATCGACCCTATTCCCTGCAAGGAAGTTCAGTTTATCCAGATCAGTTATGTCTTCGGGAACCAAAACTTCGTTGTTTACCTTTTCAACCGAAAGAACTGTTTCAAATAATATCCGCTCACCTTCCTGGATATATTGACCCATAGAGTGCAGATCGCTCGAAAAGTCAACACTCGCCGGGAAAATCCCTTTCAACTCTTTTCCTTCGCTTTCGCCATAAAGCTGTTTCCACCATTCGGCAAAAAAATGCAATTTTGGGTTGTAGTTCACCATGATCTCAACTTTCTTCCCTTTCGAGTAAAGAGCGTTCCTTGCCGCAGCATATTGTGCTGCAATATTTTTCTCAAAAGGAACATTTGGGCCACAAGCTATTTCCATCGATTTTGCCCCATTGACTAATTCGCGAATATCAAAACCGGCAATAGCTATGGCAATCAAACCAACAGGGGTCAGGACTGAATAACGGCCACCAACATCATCAGGGATCACAAATGTCTTGTATCCTTCGGTTGTAGCAAGTGTGCGCAAAGCCCCACGCTCCTCGTCTGTGATGGCAATGATCCTTTTTCTGGCTTCTTCAACATCATATCGTTCTTCAAGGTCTTGCTTGAGCAAACGGAAAGCCAATGCAGGTTCTGTGGTGGTTCCTGATTTTGAAACCACAGCACAAGCCCACTCTTTTGTTTCTAAAAGTTCCCGTAACTCAAAAAGATAATCTTCGCTGATATTCTGACCGGCAAAAAGGACGATCGGGGATTCAAAACTCCCTTTGATATGTGAGAACGAATCGGAAAGTGCATCAATAACAGCTTTGCTACCGAGGTACGATCCGCCAATACCGATCACAACAAACACTTCGAGATGTTTTGATTGAAATTTTAAAGCTACATTCTCAATATCGCTCAGCATGGCTTCCGAAATTGAAGATGGAAGATCTACCCACCCCAAAAAGTCGTTCCCTTTACCGGTTTTTTCGTGTAATGCAATAATCTGTTTTTCAGATATTTGCTTGTAAGCTTGTATTTCGCTGTCTGAAACGAAATTGTAAACTTTGTCTAAATGCAAAGAAATATTTGTCATAGATTAAAAAGATAATTTTAACGTAAATGTTCAGTTAATAAACGGATCTCAATTGCAGGTGAGATATTTTCATAAATAATATTGTAGACCGAATCGGTGATCGGCATATTCACATGATATTGGTTATTCAACTCCTTTATACATTTTGTGGCGTAATAACCCTCGGCGATCATGTCCATTTCAAGGATGGCTGACCGCACAGTGTAACCTTTTCCGATCATTGTCCCGAAAGCCCGGTTGCGCGAAAACTGCGAATATCCGGTCACAAGAAGGTCGCCCAGATAAGCGGAAGATTTGATGTCGCGCGTGATCGGATGAACAGTATCGACAAACCTCTTGATTTCCTGAATAGCATTCGACATCAGAACTGCCTGAAAATTATCGCCATAGCGCAAACCATGTGAAATCCCTGCCGCAATTGCCATGATATTTTTAAGCACAGCCGAATATTCAGTTCCCCAGATATCGTCCGAAATGTGCGTGCGGATGGACGGGCTCTCCAACAACATCGCAAATTGTCGGGCCCGTTTAACATCAGGGCTTGCAATGGTAAGATAGGATAACAAATCGCGGGCCACCTCTTCGGCATGGCACGGACCTGAGATCACGCCAAACTGATCAAAAGGGACTTCGTAAAATTCATGGAAAAATTCGCCAACAACAAGGTTTTCATCCGGGACTATCCCTTTGATTGCTGATATCACGTATCGTTCGCCAATTGGCACAGTAAGGTGCTTAAGGGTATCCTTCAGAAATGCCGACGGTGTCACAAAAACGAGGATATCTGAGTTTTCAACCACTTCGTTAATGTCTGTATAGAAATTGATCCTCGACATTTCAAACTCAACCGACCGCAGGTAATTGGGGTTGTGTCTGAACTTTTTAAAAAGATCGATACTCTCCTGTTTGCGGATAAACCAATTTAATTCAGGCAGGTTGTATATTAGGATCTTAGCAAGAGCCGTAGCCCAGCTTCCACTTCCGATAATGGCAACCCTGCTTCGTTCGTTAATTTCAGTCATTTTACTGAAATATTTAATTTAACCATTTTGTTACATCACTGGCCAATGGATTTGTCAAACCCAATTGATTTTTCTTGTTGAAACCACACAAATCGTTAAACAATTTGCCCGGTTTTACCTCTTTTAGTTGGGTTACCTTTTTGAAACCCATTTTCTGAATCACTTCGACCCATTCTGCCGGTATTCCGAGTTCAAGGTATTTTTCAGAAGGATCGTCCTCAACCCTTTTCTCAGGTTTCATCTGAGGAAACAACAACACATCCTGAATAGATATCGAATTTGTCATCAGCATAGTAAGACGGTCAATCCCAATTCCCATTCCTGAGGTGGGAGGCATTCCGTATTCAAGGGCTCGAACAAAGTCCATATCGATAAACATCGCTTCATTGTCGCCTTTTTCCGAAAGGCGAAGTTGTTCCTGGAAACGATCCAACTGATCAATCGGGTCGTTTAATTCGGAGTAGGCATTGCACAACTCTTTTCCGTTCACCATCAGTTCGAACCGCTCTGTAAGCTCTGGGTTGCTGCGGTGTTTTTTACAAAGTGGCGACATCTCAACTGGATAATCGGTAATAAAAGTGGGTTGTAAATAATGACCTTCGCACTTTTCACCAAAAATCTCATCAATGAGTTTCCCCTTCCCCATCGTATTATCGCACTCAACACCCAACTCATTGCAGACTTCACGAAGTGCGATCTCATCCATCCCGGCAATGTCAAAACCTGTATATTCTTTGATGGCATCGAACATGGTGATCCGTTTGAACGGACGTTTGAAATCGATCTCCTTATCCCCGACTTGAATAGAAGTCTTACCATGAAGTGAAAGTGCGACACGTTCAATCATTTCCTCGGTAAAATCCATCATCCAGTTGTAATCTTTATATGCCACATAGATTTCCATTACTGTGAACTCCGGATTATGTGTGCGATCCATCCCTTCATTACGGAAATCTTTAGAGAATTCATAAACCCCTTCAAAGCCGCCAACGATCAATCTTTTAAGATACAATTCATTGGCTACACGTAGGTATAATGGGATATTCAGTGCGTTATGATGGGTGATAAACGGGCGGGCAGCAGCACCTCCCGGAATCGGTTGTAAAATCGGAGTTTCAACTTCGATGTATCCCCTTTCGTTGAACAAGCCGCGCATCTCGTTAATGATTTTCGTACGTTTCAAAAAAACCTCCTTAACATGAGGGTTGACGATCAGGTCAAGATAACGCTGACGGTATCGCTGTTCCGGATCAGTAAAAGCATCAAAAGTTTTACCATCTTTCTCCTTAACGACAGGCAATGGCCTTATCGATTTACTGAGGAGCGAAAACTCTTTAACATGGATTGTTGTTTCTCCCATCTGGGTAACAAAAACGTATCCTTTAACACCAACGATATCCCCTATATCCAAAAGTTTCTTAAAAACTTCGTTATACATGGTTTTATCTTCGTCAGGGCATATTTCGTCGCGGCTGACATAAATTTGAATCCGGCCAGTTTCATCCTGAAGTTCGCCAAAGGATGCCTTGCCCATAATCCGCTGGCTCATTAACCTTCCAGCAAAAATAACTTCCTGAAGATTTGGGATATCCGGATTGAAAGTTGTTAAGATTTGATTTGCTGTAACATTGATTTTGAATTCATTAGCGGGATAAGGGTTAATACCGAGATCGCGTAATTTCTGCAGTGAAATACGACGGATAAGCTCCTGCTCGCTTAGTTCTAAATTGCTCATTTCAAATATTTATACCTCAGTTTTTCAAAAATATCCGCAAATGTACAAAAAGATATTCTTTGCAAACACTTCACGCAATAGAAAACCTTATTCATCCTTACTGACACGTGAATTTATTTCAATTAATTTATTTTTTTTCAAAAGATAAACACTTAATTATCTTACAATTGATAAACCATTCAAAACTTTCTTACCAAAAGAGTTGTTTAGAGGTTCATTTGGTTTTCCTTACAATTGCCATTTTCGTATATTTGGAAAAATTATTGAGCGCGTAAGGCTTAATTAAAATATTTTATGCAAAAATCCTGGAAAATAAAAGAACCGGCTGATATTAACGACTTAAAGCACTTATCTGCAGCACTGAATGTGGATATGGCTATCGCCAATCTATTGATTCAGCGCGGAGTTAAGACGTTTTCAGAAGCGCGCTCATTTTTCCGACCCAAACTTTCTGATCTCCATAACCCTTTTCTGATGAAGGATATGGACAAGGCAGTAGCAAGAATAAAAAAAGCCGTTGAGAATGATGAGAAGGTTCTTGTTTATGGCGATTACGATGTTGACGGTACAACCTCGGTGGCACTCATGTACTCTTTTTTAAGAAGTAGGCTTACCAATCTTGACTATTATATCCCCGACCGGTACATGGAGGGATATGGTATTTCGCGTTTGAGTATAGAATATGCCGCCCAAAATCATTTCTCCCTGGTCATCGTCTTGGATTGCGGGATTAAAGCGATGGATAAGATTGCCTACGCAAAGCAGTTGGGAGTTGATTTTATTATTTGCGACCACCATAATCCCGATGAAACTATTCCCGATGCGGTAGCTGTACTCGACCCCAAACAGCCAGGTTGCAATTATCCATTTAAAGAGTTGTCGGGTTGTGGTGTAGGGTTTAAATTAATCCAAGCGTTTTGTTTAGACCAGGGAATACCAGAAGAAGTTGTATTTGAATTACTCGATTTAGTAGTAGTTAGCATTGCATCCGATATTGTGCCACTCGTTGGCGAAAACCGTGTTCTTGCCTATTACGGATTGCAGAAACTAAACTCCAATCCTTCAACGGGATTAAAGACGATTATCAAATATGCAGGTTTAACAGGAGAAATAAAAATTAACGACATCGTTTTCAAGATCGGACCCCGTTTAAATGCATCAGGGCGTATCGAACATGGCAAAAAATCGGTAGCCATCCTACTGGCAGAAGATGCTAAGATATTGGAAGACCTCGGTATTGAAATCAATTCATATAATGAGATCAGGAAAACCCTGGACCGTGACATTACCCAGGAGGCATTGGAAATTATTGAAAGAAGTGAATTTTATGAAGGGCGTAAATCGACTGTAATTTATAACCGCGACTGGCATAAAGGGGTAGTTGGTATTGTGGCTTCAAGATTGACAGAATATTATTATCGGCCAACAGTCGTGTTGACCGAATCGAACGGACTTGCCACAGGTTCG
>JBAXWR010000310.1:0-8253 GCA_037128295.1 Mariniphaga sp. | reverse complement strand
AAGGTGCTGCTACCTCATTTTTACCGCAAAACGCGCAAGTTTCCGGCGATTCGGTAAAATACATTTTCAACGATAAATGGGACGAAACCAGGGGATACATTACATCCAATTGGTCAACCACCAGTGACAGGCTAACCTGGAATTACAGGTCAATTACAGATGGCTGGTTCGACGTTGAAATCACCTACGGAACACCTCCTGAAGTTACAGGAAGTACATTTTCAATCAATTCCGGTGGAGAAAGGGTTTCCGGAACAATCGAAAATACCGGTGGTTATTATTCATTCAAAACTAAAACCATAGGGAGAATCCATCTGAAGGCGCAATCTTCGGCAAGTCTTGAAATTAAAGCAGATCAGCTAAAGTCCGGATCATTAATGAACATGAAACAGCTTCGCCTGATACCAGTTCCAAAACAGGCTTTGTTAGAATAAAAACAGAATTTTTTCACCAGATTGATGAACATACCTGGATCGGATCGGGACAGCTGATGGCCAGCGAAAGTATTTACCTTGTTGAAGGAAACAATAAAGCCGTATTGATTCCGTGAATAATGCCAAATTACAAGGCGTGGTCAAATTTCTGAAAGACTGGAAGATTATTGATTTGGGAGGACGAAAACTGGAAGTTGTCTTTAATCCAGGCACTTTTTCGATAAAAATCTGGAAACGAAGGAATGGATTGGTAATGAAGTAATTATTAGCAAGGGGAACTTTCAGGTCAGTTGAAGGGTGAAGTGAATCCCACAATGACGATGGGGCTGAATCTTGTCATCAATCAATATGGTGTCCGTAATAATTATAATGCAGAAAGTATCAGGCAATTCAAATTTCACATTAGATAATTCATTAATATTGTAATATGAAATATGCAGTGTTTCAAATCACAAATCGAAAAAAACTTCATACAAATTCGATACTGTCAATAAAAACAAATTAATTACACTATGAAAAAAAATGTTAGTCCTAATTCATTGATTTTGATTGGATTTATATTGTTTTTTGCAACCGGGGTTTATGCAAGAGAGGTAATTTCAATCAATAAAAGCTGGAATTTTATGCCTGCAATTGAAACTCCAGGTGGGCTCGGTTGGGGTACAGCGCGCGAAGCAGGTAAAATTGTCAATTTACCTCATACCTGGAATAGTGAGGATTTTATGTCCGATAGTGGTTATCGCAGGGGTTATGGCTCTTACCGCAAAGATCTGGAAATCCCCGTTGCCTATAAAGGTAAGCGTCTTTTTCTGAAGTTTGAAGGAGCCGGTAGTGTTGCTAACGTTTTTATTAATTCAAATCATTTAGGAGAGCATAAGGGGGCTTATAATGCATTTACTTATGAGATAACGGATTATGCAAAATATGGTGAAAGAAATATTGTTAATGTGATCTGCGATAATTCATTGCGGTTTGATGTGGCACCACAGGGAGGAGACTTTAATATGTACGGTGGTTTATACCGCGATGCCTGGCTCATCGTTACTGATGAAGATGCTTGTATTTCACCTTTATATTTTGGTTCATCAGGCGTGTTTGTTAGTCAACTACTGGTCAATGAAAAAAGGGCAGAATTGCGTGCGGAGATTCAACTATCCACAAAATCCAATTATAAAGACTATGAAGTTGAATTTTCAGTTTTGGATAGAGAAAACAAAATTGTTTCAACCCAAACCATGGCAAATATCAATAACGATAAGGTAATTTATAATGTTGGAATTGAGAATCCGCATCTTTGGAATGGAGTTAAGGACCCTTATTTGTATAAGACTTTAACTGTATTAAAGAAGAATGGGAAAGAAACTGACCGTATTGAAGAGAATATCGGATTGCGCTATTTCTATGTTGACGCGGACAAAGGATTTTTCCTTAATGGTGAGCATCTCAAACTAAGAGGAGTGTGCCGGCACCAGGATTGGGATAGTCTTGCATCGGCACTGACTGAAAAGAACCACCTAACGGATTTTGCATTTTTTAAAGAAATGGGGGTAAATGCTTTGAGGCTTGCTCATTATCCTCAGGCAAAATTCATGTTTCAGCAAGCAGATCGAAATGGATACATTGTATGGGAAGAAATACCATTTGTGGGAGGCTATATCAATTCTGAGGCTTTCGAAAGTAACCTTAAACTTCAATTAAAAGAACTGATCATACAGAATTACAACCACCCATCGATCTGCTTTTGGGGATTGTTTAACGAGATCAGAGGGGACTTTGACGCCATCACGTCCGAATTGAATGAGCTGGCCCATCGGTTGGATCCATCACGAATGACTACAGCTGCGACTTATCAGGAAGGAAGTTTCAATTTTATAACTGATGCCATTGCCATGAATAAATACTTTGGTTGGTATTACAATAAACTGGAAGATTTTGGACCCTACTTTGATGGTTGGCATGCCAAGTACCCAAATGCCAAAATAGGTATAAGTGAATACGGAGCCGGGGCTAATGTTAATCAGCATGTTGGACAGTTTGTACAGGAAGCAGATCCACGACCATCATCAAGGGGGAAATGGCATCCTGAGGAAAAGCAAACCGCTTACCATATAAGCCATATTAAAATGATCGCTGAGCGGGATTATATTTGGGGGACTTTTGTCTGGAATATGTTTGATTTTGGGTCTAATTTCAGGAAAGAAGGGGATACTCCTCATATTAACGACAAGGGATTGGTCGCTTATGACCGCAAATACCGTAAAGATGCGTTTTACCTTTACAAGGCCAATTGGAATAAAAATGAAAAAACGACCCATCTTTGTTCAAAAAACTATACTGAAAGAAAAGAAGATATTACTGATATCATAGCCTTTACAACAGCACCTTTGGTTAAGCTTTTCATCAATGGGAAACAGGTTGGGACAATGAAAACAGATCAGTATGCAACTGTTATTTGGAAAGATGTAAAACTTGCATCAGGTAAAAATACGATTGAAATCAGGACATCTGAAGGAAATGACTCGGCTGAATGGATCGTTAAATAACATTGATTAAATAATTTGCATAACACTGCAAGTGTGAAATTAGCTTGCAGTGTTATTTTTTAAGCTCTTTGTAACAGTAGAAAAATACCTTGGTGCACGATTTATTGTGGGAATGGTACACCTGTAATCTCTTTACAAGTGCTAAGAAATTCCTCCTGAAGGCTGATGTCGTCAGCTAAAACATTATATCTGTGTTCAGCCTGATGATAGAAATAGTGGCCACTCACTTTTGCTACCGGATCATTACTTACAGCCAGCCATGACTGCGTCTCATATCCCTTCTGAAGATCATCCGGTGCTCCCTTTCCCCCCATTTTGGTAGGTACCCAACCCGGATCGACCGCATTGGCATATACCTCAGGCCATTTACGTGCCACAGCTTTACTAAGCATTAATAAATATAACTTGGAATCGGAATAGCTAACACCTGGAAAGTTCCTTTTAAAGCTTTCCAAATTTACTTTTCCATGCAAATGCATATCAGAACTCAGATAAATCAGACGTTTGGGTTTATGTATTAAACAGGTTAGAATGTATGGCGCTAAAACATTTACTGTCAGGATTTCCTTGTATGAAGCCTGATAGACACCGGCATTATGGATAACTGCATCGAATGGGCCTATTGCATTCACGTCAATGGCTACTCTTTTGATCTCATTTAAATCTGATAAATCGCCATGAATAACTGAAATCGCACCGGGGACTCTTTCCTTAGCATAATTTCCACGGATCTGATTTCTCGCATGTAAAACAACTTCGTGGCCCTGATCGGCCAGTGCTTTTGCAGCCATTTTCCCCAATCCATCGGTGGAGCCTGTAATAAATATCTTAGCCATTTTTATAAGAATTGATTAAAAACGTCCTTTGATCATCATTGAAATTTATTTGCATGAAGGCAAAGAAATCTTTTTTGAGCATCATAAAGCTTGTTCGAAAAAATGATAGTGGTTAGTGTTTTAGTTAAGTTCGGTTTGTTTTTTTCGCATCCATTGCCCGATACGACGAGGGGACAAGTTAAACTATTTCCTCCTCCAGCCATTCCACAATATTTCTTTTCTTTTTCGAAAAGTTGATGCCAATCAGCGTAATAGGTTTTCCATCTGATAAATAGGGTGTTGCATACCCTTTTTCTTTAATTTGTGCAATTGCGATTCTAGCAGATTGACCCATTTTGAACTCAAAAATATAGATATGGTTGCGGTTCACAATGACCGCATCGATACGACCATTGTTCATATGTACCTCATTGTGTATTTCTGCCCCTAACAACCTGAAAACGGAATAGATAATGTTCTGGTAGTTTTCCTCCCTATTACTGCGGTTGGAATACGGGATAGAGGCGATATGGCTTTTCAGGATGCGTTCCATATCCTTTGTATTGTTGGTAACCAATGCCATCTGCAACTGTTTGATTTCTGAAGTAACCACGTCGAGATTCCGTTCTGCTATCGAACTTACCAAATGCTTCTCAAAAGCGGTTTCAATTTCCATATTCGGAAAGCGCAGATAATAAACAGGCTCATCCATAAGCATTTCCACCCTATCGATGGTGAGGTAGCCGGTTTGGAGCAAAAGTGGCGCTGCCAGCATATTGGTCACATCGAAAGAATCGAGTATAACACTATCAACTGGACTATTCAAAGTATCAAAAAAATCGATGTTCTGTCGTTTTAAAACCTTGAAGATAAAGGATGGACTACCTGTTGAGAACCAAAAATTGATAAATTCACCTCCTCTGTTCAGGAACATTCCCAACGAAACGGGATTGTAAACGGTAACGGAATCTTTGTGGAAACGAAACCCATTGTACCAGTTTTGTATTTTTTCACGGTATTCAATTCTTTCAACATTGTTTTTAACAGCCAACGCATCTATCCTGTCGCCAAAGTAGAGTTCTACCTCCTCCTGGGTGTAACCATACATTGTGGCGTATTTCCCATCCATTGTGATATCCTCCAGGTTGTTCAGTTTCGAGAAAATCGATACTTTGGAGAATTTGGTCACACCTGTCATAAATACAAACCGTAGGTGTTCGTCGGAAGCTTTTATGTTGATATAGAAGTTTTCCAAAACTTGTCGAATATCTTCAATATGAGTGGCATAGATGTTTTCGACCAGTGGTTTGTCGTATTCGTCGATAAGGATGACAACTTTGCCAAGTTTCGATGTTTTGTCGAGTAATTCCCCAAATAGCAATCCTGAGTGTTTTTGTTCTGAAAGCTTCAACCCATTTTCTTCAGCCGATTTATTGAGCAAATTACAAAGACCTTCGTTAAGTATCTCTGCCGACTCGCATGGTGCCTGTGAAATATTCAGGTTAATAACAGGGTACGACTTCCATTCGTATGGCATATCGTAGATTTTCAAACCTTTAAACAGTTCTTTGTTACCTTTGAAAATATTTTTAAGAATAGACACCGAAAGAGATTTTCCAAAACGGCGGGGGCGGGACAGGAAATAGAACCCCTTTTCTTCATTAACTAATTGATGAAAATAGTCGGTTTTATCAACGTATAAATAATTACCCCGAATAGTATCTTCGAAGGTATAATTGCTCGTGGTAATTGGTTGATACATACTAAACCGTTTTTTATGGATAGAAATCAGGAAACAAAGGTAAGATTTCGACCGGGAAATACAAAAAAAACTATGAAACTTCATTGTACGAAATATGCCATAGAGTTGTTGATTATCAGGTGGTAAATTCTATCTTTGGAAAAACAATAACGAAATACATCGCAAATGAAATTCAGGACAATTTTTTTACCATTGGCTGTGTTACTGTTGAATTCATGCATCAGCCAGCCTACTGTTTCCATTGAAACGCTGCTTCATGAAATGGCCGACCGCGAATCGTTAACTAGATTTCCTGAACCTTCATTCAGTTTAAAGCAGTTCAGCAGTTACGACAGGGCAACGACCAAACCCGGTGATCCGTCCTGGTTTGCGAATGCAGATCGGACGATGTTCATCAGGAAAGAGATGAATAATGGAAGAACCGAGCAGGTCATGTTCGATGCCAATGGACCGGGTGTGATTGTCCGTTTCTGGATGACGTTTGCGGGAGAAAATTCAGGCAGAGGCACTTTGCGGATTTATTTCGACAATCAGGAAAATCCCACCATCCAGGGAACTGCTTTTGATGTACTTAGTGGAAAGCTGCTCGCTGGTAAGCCACTCGCCTCATCTGTTTCCGATTCGACCAAATATGAAATGCGCGGCCATAACCTCTATTTGCCCATTCCTTATTCGGCACACTGCAAAATAACCTACGAAAGCGATAACATTAAGGATGCCGGTGCCAAAACCGGAGGTGAAGCAGTGTATTACAACATCGATTACCGTACTTATGCTTCTAATGTAAAAGTCACTTCTTTCTCCTTCGATGAATTGGCCAAAGCGTCACAAACACTGGAAAGCGTGCAACGGTTGCTCGAAACCCGTGACCGTGGATTGGATAAAATAGCAACGGAAACAAGTGTTGTTTCAGGCACAATACCAGCCGGAGGATCAATTTCAAGATTATTCGAAGGAAGTAAGGCCATCAGAAAGATAGAGCTACAATTAAATCCTTTGGCCAATCCACAATCGCTTCGCACAACAGTTATGGAAATTGTTTTTGACGGAGAACGTACTGTTTGGTGCCCGTTGGGCGACTTTTTTGGGACCGGATATCAGTTGAGATTTTCAAATACATGGTATTCTTCGGTCAATCCTGACGGTACGATCTGTGTATATTGGGTCATGCCTTTCAGGAAAAACGCTGAAGTCATCATCCACAATTTTGGGGCAGAAGATGTTGGGATCATTAAAGGCGAAATCCTGACTGCTGCCTATCGTTGGGATCAGAATTCAATGCACTTTGGGACTTCCTGGCATCAGTTTACCCATCTTAAAACGGGTAAGAAGAATGAAAGTACCGGGTCATTGGAGCCATTTGATGTGAATTATGTGGAACTTACCGGGAAGGGCACCTATGTTGGCGATGCAATAACCCTTTTTAATACCGTCTATGCATGGTGGGGCGAAGGTGACGAAAAGATTTACGTAAACGGTGAAACTTTCCCGTCCCATATAGGAACCGGATCCGAGGACTATTACGGGTATGCCTGGTGTCGCCCCGAAAAATTTGCCAATCACCCCTTTATCGCCCAGCCAGATGGGAGCGGCAATTTCTGGCCCG
This sequence comes from Mariniphaga sp., assembly GCA_037128295.1. Taxonomy (GTDB): domain Bacteria; phylum Bacteroidota; class Bacteroidia; order Bacteroidales; family Prolixibacteraceae; genus JAAFHB01. The sequence continues at coordinate 1,093 of JBAXWR010000310.1, read as the reverse complement.
GTTATACAGTTAATATTCGTTACCGAGGATTGGACAATATCCCATTTACTTCCTCCCTAAAATTCGATATCGAAATGTGGCACTGGGTAAGGGAGGCCACGATCAATTTTGCGCCCGTAACATTCTGGTATGCAATGCCTGGCGGACAAAGCAATATCGCTCCCGATACAGAGGGGGTAAAAGCTCAAGTTGTTCTTAAAAGAAGCGATATCTATTCACTTCAAATTACTAACGGAAAAATTGAAGGGGAAAACATGGTCCTTTCATCAGTTTCCGCCGGAAATTTTAGTTACCAGAATTCATCCAATTATGGCTGGAGCAATCACTTTCAGGCTTTTTGGACCAATGGGAAAAAAGGGGACCAACTGCGACTGACTTTTATTTCAACCGAAAGAACTGAAAACAGCGTGATGGCAGGCTTTACTGTTGCCCCGGATTATGGGGAATTCCGGATTAATTTTAACGGAAAATGGCTTCCGGGAGTGTTTAACCTTTATGATAAAAAAGTCAGATGCAAAGAAATGGACCTTGGCAAGCAATTGCTGATCAAAGGAGAAAACCAGATTCTGATTGAAATTGTAAGTGCTGGTCCAACAGAGGGAAAAGCATTTTTTGGTCTCGATTATCTCACATTCAACAATAAACTGAAATAATTAGAAATAATGGAAATATCTTGTTGTTTTTGCAAATAACTGGTATATAGACTACTATAACAATATTTAAAATTTTTGATTAATGTCATTCAACTATAAAAGACAATTTAGTATATTTTTTCTCCTACACTTTATACTGTTTCCCTGTTTTGTTGTGGCGCAGGAGCTCAAAACAGTTGAATTTTCAGACACACAGGGATTGCTGGTCGAATCGTTTAACAAGAGTTTCAAACCCTTGTCGGGATTGCCGTTGGTATCCTTTCAAATTGGCGAAAAGCATTACAATACTGAACAGGTTACTGAAAAGGATGGGAAATGGACAATTCCCGGAGTGATTGAAATTGAGTACCTTCCAATTGATTATACCACCGGACTGAAAATGTCCATCACCTTCCGGAACATTTCAAACGATACTGTCCTGTTAAACAACATTGTACCGT
>JBAXWR010000031.1:0-41779 GCA_037128295.1 Mariniphaga sp. | reverse complement strand
GAGGTCGCCGGATCATACCCGGCTCTCGCTACAGTAGAAAGGAGATATACAGAATATGTTGTCTCCTTTTTTGTTGCTTAACAATTTTATTTAAGACAATGCCTTACTACGTTTACATTCTATATAGCAATAAATCAAATCATTATTATATTGGCAGCAGTTCAGATCCCGAAAAAAGGCTTCTTCGTCATAATGCGGGTGCTACTGCTTCGACAAAACATGGCAGGCCCTGGAAAATTGTTTATACAGAAACCTTGGGAAGTGAAACGGAAGCAATCCAATGAGAGTTTTATTTGAAAAGCAAAATGAAATTTCTCCATTTTCAGAATTTAACCAGTTTGTAACAATTCTGTAACATCTTCCCTTTATCTTCGCCGCCAGGTTGAAACTAAAAAAGACCATTAATTTATGGAAAATAATTTATGCCCCATTTGTGGAACAGTTCATTCCAACCTTTGGTGTCCAAAATGCAAAACACTGAAATCGAATTGTACGAACAGCACTCTTTAACAAAAAGGTTAAACTACTTTTAATGCATTGATAGATTGTTTATTACAACAATTTGTTGTAATAAACGAGCATGGAATTTCTAGATTTCCAAAGGGTTTTAACGTCTTAAAAGTTATTCACCATCTAAAAAGCCGCACCTCGGAAAGTATTTTCAGGTTTTGCCAATCATCTTTTATTTAAATATTTTGATGCGGAAATTCCTTTAGCTAATCTCTACGATTTTTTTAACTTTGTTTCAAACTATTCTATGAGACCAGAAAAAGAAATCATTGAAGAATTAAGAAAGGGAACAGCAACTGCTTTCGATAATTTGTATAAAGCTTATAGCCAAAAGCTTTATTCTTTTGCGTTTACCTTTTTAAAATCGAGGGAAGACGCCCAAGAAGTTGTCCAGGATACCTATTCCAAAATCTGGGAGAAACGCAAGAGCATCGACAGCAACCAATCCTTCAAGTCGTTTCTATTTAGTATCGGTTACCATTCGACAATCGACCTGCTTCGGCATAGGTTAAAGGAAGCAAAATACAGGGAACAGCTACTCGTAAAAGCATCCTCAAATTACAATTTGGAACAGGCGATCGAATTTGGGGACTTGTTGGAGCATGTCAATCATCTTATTGAGGAGTTGCCACCCCGGAAATTGGAGATTTACAAACTCAGCAGAATTGAACATCTTTCCTACAGCGAAATTGCCGAGAAGTTGAATATTTCTGTCAAAACTGTCGAAAATGGCATTAACTTTTCAATGAATTTTATCCGAGGCCATTTAGGTAAAGACACTTTGGCTGTCATGCTCTATGCCTCACTGTTTCTTTAGAATTTCGTTTTTTCTTCAAACTGACAGGGGGTAGGGTCGTTCAATTCCGTATTATAGATATATCCGGGAAATCATCAGGTTTCAATCAATTTATTTGCGACCAAATTTATCAATCAAAATGCCAGACATCAATTCCAAAAATCAGAGAGTTTCATTCCTATTAAAAAAATACATGGATAATACGTGTTCCGAAGATGAAGCCCTGGAATTGGTAACCTTTATGGATGATCCTACATTTGACAGTTCAATTCTCCCTGAGGCCAGGAGTTATTGGCATTCTTTGAATAACCATCCGATAGGGGATTTCAATACAGACGGGGACAGATTGGCTCTTGACCATATCCTTGACCATTTACATCATCTTATAAGGCTGGAAGAGGAGGAAGCTACTATTGATAAATTTAAGAACAGTACGATATTTGGTATTTTTTCAAAATATGCTGCAGTCCTTATCCTGCCATTATTGGTTTATTCTATTTATGTCACATTCAGGAGCACTGGAGCAAATTCTTCAAAGACCGATCAGATTGTTTGGCATAAGGTTAAGGCAACTGTGGGGATGCAAGCAGACTTAGTTTTACCCGACGGATCACATGTATGGCTGAATTCCGGTTCTGTTCTAAGATATCCGAATACCTTTACAGGAAGTGTTCGACAGGTAACATTGTCCGGTGAAGCCTTTTTCGATATTGTTAAGGATGAGGCGCATCCATTCCTGGTGAAAGCAGGGAAAATGCACATTGAAGTAAAAGGAACGCGGTTCAATGTGATCAATTACCCCGATGAAACGGTTTCCGAATTGATTCTGGAATCTGGCAGTGTCAGGTTGTATTCAGGAAATTCAAAGGATAATAAAACAATTACAAATATAAAGCCAGGGGAACATGCTGTTTTTGATACAGTTACCAATCAATTGACAATATCAGATGTCGATGTCAGAAAATACACTTCCTGGAAAGATGGGGTATTGATTTTCAGGGACGATCATATGGAGGACGTTGTGCGAAAACTGGACAAATGGTTTAATGTGGAAATCATCCTTCAGAGCCCTGAGCTTAAGGAATATGTTTATACAGCCACATACAGGGACGAGACCCTTCCCCAAATCCTTGAATTATTGAAGATATCTGCCCCGATAAAATACAACATAACTGATCGCGAACGCTTAAATGACAACTCTTATTCAAAGCGGAAAATAGTAATAACCAAACGAAAATAAAATTGCCTATGGAGAAAATCAAGATTGACCAAATTTAAAAAAAATCAAAGGGATGGTGGTACACCCCTCTGATAATCATGGACTTTCAATCAACGACGACAAAAAAGTCCCATTTAATTTAGTGTTAAATCAAACAATACAAAATTATGAAAATAAAATTATTAACGCAATGGCCTGTTGCATTGACATGGGCTTCTAAAACATTTGTGGTTATGCGGATGACCTTATTCCTTATATTATTAAGTGTGGTCCAGCTCTTTGCTGTGGATACTTATTCGCAAAATGCCAGGATCAGTCTCAACATATCCAACCACTCCATCAAAGATGTGTTGGCTGAAATCCAGAACCAATCCGAGTTTTTCTTTATGTACAACAGTAAAATTGTTGATGTTGACCGCAAAGTTGATATCAAAGCCGAAAATGAGAAGATTGGTCCGGTGCTCGACAAGCTTTTCACAGGTGCAGATATTGCCTATACTGTGATCGACCGGCAGATCGTCCTCTCCTCAATGAAAATATTGGCTGAACAACAAGCTACGAAAAAAATTTCGGGGAAAGTGACCGACCAAACGGGTGCTGCAATTCCCGGAGCTTCGGTTGTGATAAAAGGGACTACTACAGGGGTGACCACAAGCATGGACGGAAATTACTCGCTGGTATGTCCTAATGATGCTAAAGTATTGGTATTTACTTTTGTAGGCATGAAATCAGAGGAAGTTTCCATTTCAGGCCAATCGGTTATCAATGTTACTTTAAAGGAGGAGACAATTGCCCTGGAAGAAGTTGTGGCAATTGGTTACGGTATTCAGAAAAAAGTGAACCTGACCGGTTCAGTGGCTTCTGTTGCAACGGAAGGAATTGTAAAGAGAACTGTTGTGAACACGATTACCGCCCTTGAAGGAAAAGTAGCCGGATTAAAAATAAATCAAAGTAGTGGTATGCCCGGTAGGGAAGGTGTTACTTTCCAGATTCGCGGGGCGAGTTCGTGGGGCACTGATTCCACACCACTCGTTTTAATTGATGGGGTTGTGGGTTCCCTCGACAGGATATCGTCAACTGACATTGAATCTGTTTCCGTTCTGAAGGATGCTGCATCGAGTTCTATTTATGGCGCACGTGCTGCCAACGGGGTAATTCTGGTTACAACCAAACAAGGAAAGACAGGTAAACCAGTATTTACATACAGTCTTACAATGGGTTCTTCCTCTGCAACCGACACGCCGGATCAGATTTGGAACTCTCAGCAATATATGACGCTTTTCAATAAAGCGGTTTCACGTGGTACAATCGCTGCATCAGCTTATCCTCAGGGTGTTATCGATTTGTATTCGAACCCTACCCGTGATAGGAATGCTTACCCCGATTTTAATTGGCAAAACGCAGTTTGGAGAAATGCTTTAATGCAACAGCACAATATTTCAGTAAGCGGAGGCTCGGAAACTGTTAAATATAACATATCTGCCGGATTTTTAAATGAGGATGGTGCTTTAAAGTGGCATGGTTACAAACGTTACAATGGCCTGGCAAATGTATCTGCTACAGTCAACAAATATCTTACGGTGGGAACCAATATTTCGTATAACTTTAGTAAATCTGCATCACCGTATTATGAGAATGCAAATTTTATGCTGATGGTTATGACGCAGTCTCCTATGGATATGCCTTATATTAACGATGGAAGCGGGCATTACACTGACAGGGTTATCCCAACAGGACTTGGTGGGAGCAACAATAACAGAAATCCATTTTGGATTGGCAATGAAACCTATCGCAATAATTATGACTGGCAAGCCAATATCCAGGGATGGTTTGATATTAATTTTCTTCAGGGCAAAGATATGAAGCTGAAGTGGAGCAATAAATATGCCTTTAGCTATGCTGACTATTTTCAGCAAATCTATCATTATTCTGCAGACCACTATTATTATTTGAAGGAAAAGGATTATAAAGTTGGAGGAGCCGATGCCTATATCCAGAGTGGTGAAAACTTTGGTCCAGAAGCTTTGACAAATACGAACAACACCACCAGAAACCTTCTCTCCACTTTTTACTCTACTTTAAACTGGAGCTGGACGGTAAACAATCACGACATTACGATGATGGCTGGTTATAGCCAGGAGTCGCAGAACTCACGATATTTAAATGGAAACCGGATTGTTTTCCCGATAAAAGCGATGTACGAAATTGACGGTATGGGATCGCTTGGCATGAATGTAAATGGCGGATCGTCTGATTGGGCTTTCCAATCGCTTTTTGGAAGAGGTACTTATGCTTTCAAGAGTAAATATCTTTTGGAAGCCAATGTCAGGTATGATGGTACTTCCAGGATTATCAAGGCTACCCGTTGGGGATTCTTCCCATCTGCATCTGCAGCATGGCGTATCAGCGAAGAAGGTTTTATCAAAGAGAATATGAAATGGATCAGTGCCCTTAAGATCAGAGTATCATACGGTTTATTAGGAAATGCTAACCTGGGGAATTATCCTTACCAGGATGTCTATAATACTACTTCCTATGCCTTCAACCAGAATCAGGAGCAAGCCATTATTCAGGCAGCTCTCAAAAACAAAGAACTGGCATGGGAAAAAACCAAGGTTACCAACATTGGTTTAGATTTTAATATTAAAAGCAGCATCTTCTACGGTACGATAGATGTGTATAACAAATATACAACAGGTATTCTTGCTGCTGCAAGTATGCCCAACAGCACGGGTATGAGCGCACCGACAATCAACTATGGTGAATTTAAAAATTATGGCATTGAATTGGAACTCGGCCACAGTAATAAAATTGGAGAAATCCGCTATGATGTGCATGGTGTGATGAGTATCAACAAGAATGAGGTGATGAAATATCCTGCACCTGCATATGGAACACGTGTTATAGAGGAAGGTAACCCCTACAATGATTACTATTTGTATGAGTGTATCGGATTATTTAAGTCGCAGGCTGAACTGGATGCAGTAGTAACACCAGGTAGCCCAAAAATCGGCGACATCAAATTCAAGGACCAGAACGGTGATGGAAAAATTACAGGTGCAGACCGGGTTCGGGTTCAGGGTGCATATCCTAAATTTATATATTCGTTTGGCCTAAATTTGTCATGGAGAAACTTTGATTTTTCGTCATTTTTTCAAGGTGTAAGTGGACAGAAATACCTGATCTCCGGCTGGGGTTGGGACCCATATACCCAGATGTCATCTCCTAATCCAATGTACCTGAATGCTTACGATCCGGTTACCAATCCTGATTCCAATATTCCTGCAATTTATGCATCGGGTTATGCTCCAATGACAGGAAGCACGGCAGCAGGTTCAACCTATCGTTTGCAGAATGCTTCCTATCTTCGGTTGAAAAACCTTCAGATAGGCTACAATCTGCCAAAGGCCGTTTTGCAAAAGATAGGTGTTTCTCAGCTCCGGATTTTTGTAGGGGGAGATAATCTGCTGACATGGAGCCCCTATTTTGACGGGGATCCGGAAAGGGCAGGAGGATCAGGATCTACGGCAGGAGATGGTACCTGGTGTACCTATCCACAGACCAAAACCCTTACAGGGGGAATAAATGTGAGCTTTTAATCGTTCTAAAACTATTACAACATGAAAACAAGAATATATTTTATTTTAGCATTCGTCCTGTTTGCTTTATTTACATCTTGTGATAAGAATTTCCTGGAAAAGAATCCGCCCACATTAATTTCAGCTGGTAATTTCTGGAGTTCGGAAAGTGAAGTGCAAATGGGGTTGGCCGGGTGTTATACAAGGCTTAAAGGGAGTTATTTGACATGGTCAAGAAGTACACTGGATTGTATGGTCGATAATGGTTATTCAAAAGGCTATTTTGCAGATAATTATACGGTTCAGACTGGTACCCTTGATCCGGTCAACTGTAATATCCCCAATTCCCTTTATGGTGCTTCTTATGCTGGTATTGCATCATGCAATGTTTTTCTGGCGAATTTTAAAAAGGCAAACTTGCCTGCAGCCAAAGCGAATGTTTATGAAGCTGAAGCAAGATTTCTGAGGGCATTCTTTTATTTCGAACTGGCACAGCGTTGGGGTGGAGTTGTCATTTATAAAACGACACCTGCAACGATTGATGATTATAAAATTGCGAAATCAACTGAAGCAGAGGTATTTGCTTTTATTGCTGAAGATCTGACTTTTGCAGTTGCCAATCTTCCTGATACGAAATACAGTACCGGTCATGCCATGAAAACATCGGCTTTGGCTTTGCAGGCACGTATAGCACTGTTTCAGGGGCAGTACGATAACGTGATCACGCTTGCCAACACGATTACTTCCTCAGTTGCTGGCTATACTTTGGCGACTGATATAAGATCGATTTTTGTAAAACAGGAAGGCCAGGCTAGTTGTCCTGAAATTATTTTCTCTGTCAAATATCTTGCGACCAATGATGGCAAACAAAACGAAGTTGACGTCGGTTCAGAGGTTTGCCTTTTCAGGGAGTCAGGGCTCAATCCATCCAAGGATCTTATGAGTGAATATGAGACAGGCGATTTACGTGCCACAAGATGGTTTTATTCATGTCCAGACAAATATACCTTCGTACGCTATACGGATGGTTTTACATATACCGGAAATGAAATGATGGCTACCCAATATGGGACGCAAAAGTTCGCCGCAATTTTTGATCCTCTTCTCTATCAGTCAGCAATGCGCAGTATCATCACAGGACACGATTTTGTATTCATTCGTTTGGCCGATGTTTATTTGATGTATGCCGAGGCCCAGGTTGAGAAAGGCGGAGGAACGACCACTGATGCAAACGCGCTGAAATACATTAACGCTATCCGCAGCCGCGCCGGGATGACAGTTCCATACACCTCATTGACCAGGGCAAATGTACGCCTGGAACGTCGCAGGGAACTGGCAATGGAAGGATTACGTTTTTATGACATCAAACGGTGGAAAATCGGATCTACATTAACAGGTAAGGAAATATATAACAATGGTGGGGTTTCCTATAAGATGACGTGGAACGACAAAATGTATTATTGGCCATTCTCGCAAAGTGAAATGGATATCAACAAACAGTTGGTTAACAATACCGGATATTAACCTTCTGGCATTTTTCATATAAATCTGAAAGCCACATGAAATCCAGCGGACGAAATGTGGCTTTCTTTAGCTCTAAGCTTTGATAATTTTCCCCTTTCACACTAAATCGTTCAGCAAATGAAAGCTTTTCGGCTCATTGTTGTTTTTTGTTTGCTTTTTTTTGTTTTGCAAAATACACTATGTCAGGAGATTACACAAAATACAAAAAATCTGGCAAAAAAGTCATTCTCATTTGGAATTGTTACCGACATTCAATATGCCGATGCGGAAAAAAATGGGAACAGAGATTACCGGAATTCTGTGAATATACTGGCAAAAAGTGTCAGCGAGATGAATGGCCGTGACCTTGCTTTTGTGATCACCCTGGGGGATATGATCGACCATGATTACATCAGTTTCGACAAACCGCTGGCTGCTCTGGGGAAAGTAAAGGCTCCAATTTATAATGTCCTGGGAAACCATGATTTTGAGGTCGATGATCAATACAAAGATCAGGTCCAGAAACGACTAAAAAATAAGAAAGGGTATTTTGATTTTAAAGTCAACGATATGGTTTTTATTGTGTTGGATGGATCGGACGTCAGCACATTTGTATCAGCTAAAGGGTCGCTAAAATCGAAAGCAGGGCGGGCCAAATACGAAGAAATTAAGAAAGCTGGGTTAAACAATGCCTATACCTGGAATGGTGGGTTCGGCGACAACCAATTAAAGTGGCTTGAAAAATCATTGAAAAATGCCGACGCAAGGAACAAAAAGGTGGTTATCTTTTGTCATTGGCCTCTTTTACCAGAAAATGGAACCCAATTGTGGAACAATAGGGAGGTTTTGAGCCTCATTAACAATCATCGATCTGTAGTTGCCTGGATAGCAGGGCATCACCATGCCGGAGGTTATGAGGTGAACCGCAATATTCATCACCTGATACTGAAAGGGATGGTTGAAGCCAAATCTGAAACATCCTTCGGAATAATGGACGTCTATCCTGATAAATTGGTACTCAGAGGTTATGGTGACCAGAATGATCAGACTTTGGAATTTTCCAGACAAACAAATTAAATCGCTTTTCTTTAACCAAAGATATAAATACCAGAATATGAAAAGAAACTACACCTTTTTTATCCTTTTCTTGTTTGCAGGTTTGTTGATTCATAGTTTAGCATTTGGATCTGAAAATCAGGTCAGCCGTTACAATGTCATTTGGAACACCCCATCGAAAGATGCAACCGGGGTGATGCCAATCGGAAACGGCGATATCGCTGCTGGAGTTTATGCAATCGAAAATGGAGACCTGTTCCTGTTACTCGCAAAGAACGATGCCTACACCTTTATGGGCGATATTTTTAAAACTGGCCGCGTTCGTATTTCCTTGAAACCTAACCCTTTCATGACCGGAAAGCTATTCCTCCAGATACTTGATCTTGCGACAGGGTCCATAGGAATCGAGGCGGATGGTGTAAAGCTGCGTATCTGGGCCGATGCAAACCGTCCTATCTATCATGTTGAAATCAATTCGCAGAAGGAGATTGCCGTTTCAGCACAACCCGATCTGTGGAAACGAATAGACCATACTTCGTTCAATGTGACGAAATTCTACACTTCTGCCGGCGGCTGGCTACCAGATGCTGAACCAACCCAGGATGTTCAGTTGGAAAGAAACGGTAAATTGATCTGGTATTATCCTGTTGGCGACAGGAGCATTTTGGCAGACGACCTGAAGTTCTACAACGTAGGGCAGATGGCAACAAAATCTCAGGATCCTTTTCGTTACAACACCTTCGGCAATTTGCTTGAAAGCGCTGATCTTAAGCTATCTGGTGCTAGTCTTTCAGGTAACGGTAAATCATTCGACATCCGTATTCACGCGTTGACAATGAAAGCTCCTGTTTCAACCAAATGGGTAGAAACGATCGAACGCAATGCTGCGCAACCCGTTGCTTTGAAAAAAGATTGGGAAAACCATTGCCAATGGTGGGCTGAATTCTGGAACCGGAGCTGGATTACAGCCTCAGATAACACTTTACCAAAAGAAGCACGCGAAAAACTGAACGGAGAGCCATCTGCTTCAGGCATGCGTGAGGAAAAAGATGGAGCCGCTTTAACAGCGCAGAGTTACAATGTCTTCCGTTTCCTGATGGCTTGTCAGAGCCGCGGAACTGTGCAAGCCAAGTTCAATGGGGGACTTTTCACTCAGCAATTAAAATTGAAGGCGAATGACAAAAGGAACCGGTCCGGCAATTTGCAACCGGTAAATGATTATTGGATAACAAGTGAGGATGACCGACTTTGGGGACGCCGTTTTACCTTTCAAAATCAAAGGTTGCTATATTGGCCTCTCCTTGGAAGTGGCGATTATGACCTGATAAAACCTTTTTTTAGTTACTATTGGAATGTTCTCGATATGAGAAAAGCTATTACTAAAGCCTGGTTCGGGCACGATGGCGCCTATTATCGCGAGAATATCGAACCTACCGGGGCAGAGCAGGATTGTGACAACGGGGGAATCCCTCCAAAAACAAAACCCGGGGAAAAATACATTGGCTGGTATCACGACTACTATTTTACTTCCGGGCTTGAGATCCTTGCCATGATGTGCGACAATGTCAATTATTCAAGCGACAAGGCCTTTCTCGACGACATAGTTGTTCCTTTTGCACGGGAGATACTTTTATTTTTTGATAAACATTACCCTCGTGGAACCGATGGCAAGCTCCGACTTGAGCCGGCTCAGGTGGTTGAAACCTGGTGGATCGCAGTCAATCCGGCAACCGATGTGGCAGGGTTGAGGTTTTGCCTTGACCAATTGCTGGCGATGAAAGCAGGTAATACCGATGACCAGTCCCGATGGCAAAAATTCCGCAACGAAATTCCGGAAGTGCCACTTCAAATACTTGAGGGTAAAAAATCAATTGCCCCTGCGGAGAAATGGGAGAAAAAACAAAACGCAGAAAATGGAGAGCTCTATCCGGTCTTCCCTTTCCGTTGTTTTGGTGTTGGCCAGGGAACAGAGGATATCGTAAGTTCGACAATGAACCAACGTACTGTAAAAGACGCTTTTGGTTGCGGTTGCTGGACTCAGGACCAAATCGACTGGGCCTATGCCGGTAATGCCAAAGAGGCTGCAAAAGGTCTGGTGAGCCGTTTTCGCATTGCTTCTACGATGTGCCGTTTTCCGTTGTACGGACGTGAGGGACCCGATTCATGCCCTGACCTTGATCATTTTGGTTCGGGTTCTACCGCACTTCAACGTATGCTTGTGCAGGAAGTTCCCGGAAAGATCCTATTATTGCCGGCATGGCCTAAAGAATGGGATGTTAATTTCAAACTTCATGCAATGCAGAACACAACTGTTGAAGGGGAAGTGAAAGAGGGCAAAATAGTCAGCATCAAAGTTGTGCCGGAATCGCGACTTAAAGACGTGGTTTTTGGGCAAGGTTGGAATCAATAAAACAAAGTTTATAATTATCTGTTTACTAATGTTATAAATTTCCAATTTCCAATTTCTAATTTCCAATTTCCAATTTCCAATTTCTAATTTCTAATTTCAAATGATCACATCAAATCCAATTCTTGGGACGGGACTTCATGCCATAGGGGGCATCTCTGCTTCAAGTTGTTATTTACCTGGCACACAAACGAAAAAATGGTCGTGGGGCACTTTCTGGCTTGTTCAGGCACTTTTCGCCTGGATCATCATGCCCATTGTTGTTGGTTGGCTTACTGTTCCAGGCTTTTTTACAATTGTGGCCAATGCCCCGTCGAAACCTTTCTGGGCTGCATTCCTTTTGGGGGGTGCCTATGGATTTGGCGGTATGTCTTTTGGGAAGGCCATCAACCATATCGGTTATTCATTGACCTACACCATTGCAATCGGGATTTCTGCTGTGATAGGGACAATAATGCCATTGGTCATTTTTGGTGGATTGGATACCTATTTTTCAAAGCCGGGTGGTGGAATTGTCATGGTTGGCATGATTCTCTCATTACTGGGTGTGGTTTTTTGCGGATGGGCAGGCTTTAAAAAGGAAAGCGATTTGCGTTTAAAATCGGCTGAGAAAATTGGATTTAATATGTCTTTAGGGTTGTTGCTTACGATTGTGGCTGGTGTTCTGTCGGGGGTTTTTAACCTCTCGCTCGAATATGGCCAGCCAATTGCCGATATGGCAGCTAAAAATGGGGCAGTAAACTTCCAGGGAAATGCAAAAATGATCATCTCAACCTCCGGTTGTTTTGTGGTCAACTTTATCTGGTTTTTGGTAGCCGGAATCCGTCAGGGAACCTTAAAAGAGTTTTTGCCAACGTCTTCAGGAATGTCGGGCAAATTGATATTTAAAAATTGGATGTGGTCAGCCCTTGCAGGTTCACTCTGGTGTTTCCAGTTTTTCTTTTATGGTTTGGGTCATGTACAGATGGGGAATTTTCAGTTCGTCAGTTGGGTACTTCACATGTCGATGCTAATCTTCTTTAGCTATATAGTCGGATTGCTGATGAAGGAGTGGAGGAACGTTAAATTTCAAACCTATGTTGTACTCGTCATCGGTTTGATCACGCTGATATCATCCTTTTGCATAACAAGTTACGGAAGTTATATTGGTGAGCAGCTGATCAGCAAATAATGTTGAGTCTAAATCAAACCCTCGAGGTTATTCCAACCTTGAGGGTTTGATGAAACAAGAGGATGCCTTTTTGGACACCCTCTTTTTATTTTAAAACAACTAAGCTGTTAAATCGAATTTTTCACGATACCTGACATTTCATTTTCGCGGTGTGATCCCTAACGTCACGATTTCGTTGGCCCTGATTTTGACCTGAACTGATGTACCTTTAACAACTGGTTGTTGTACATTGGCCAAGGGCAATTCAATCAGGTTTAACCTGCGGGCTGCACTGATTTGGGCAGGAGTTGAGAGATTGACAGTGGTCTCTTTGCCATTAACTTCGGCCAAACGGACGATCAATTCGTTTCCATCCTCAGATTGTTTCATTCCAGAAAGGACAACTCCGGGAGCATCAACAGCGAAAAAAGAAGCCTCCTCCGGACGCGTGGCGTGTGCTTTTACCAATGCCAGGGAAGGGGGTTCTGCTGCGTAAGCCGGAACGTTGAACTCGTCACCTTCGGCCCAGATACCGTTTTTCCAGTCTCCGGCATGAGGATATAAAGCGTAACTGATGTTGTACTTACCAAGATTGGGATAGATATCGGGATCGCCTGCTGCACGCATCAAGGTGATCCTCAGGTTTCCATTGGCATAGGAATGGCCGTATTTTGTTTTGTTCAAAAGGGCAATACCCACCTTTCCATCGGTAACATCCACCCATTTTTGGGCCGGTACTTCTTGTCCTGTAGCTACATCTGCCTGAACTCCATATGCATTTGCGTGTTTTAGATATGATGGCGCTTCTTTCCCATTTATCATTCCGTCAACGGGTCTTTCAACTACATTAAAAGGAACCTGGGAATAGAATTTTGTATTTTCAAGTGCGATCGGAAATATTGCCCTTAACATGGGCGAATCTGTCGAGTCGCTCCCTGTTTCCAACCAGTGAACTTCCATATCATAGTCAATACGGGGATAGGAACGATAGAGGTATGCCCTTTCTATAAACCGTGATTTGCCCCATGTCATAACCGTTTCAACACACGCCCTTACCGGTCCGTTTTCGATAACTTTTACGCTTGCAACATTACTCACGACCTCTTCCTTGACAATCTTATTGATCGTCCACGATTTCATTCCACCTTTTTTATCTTCGAGGTACATCTTAAGCTGGTTCAACTGTCCACCCGCTTTTACAAACTCTTTGGAACTCCTTTTGTCATAAAGACTTACAATACCACCGGTTTTCATGTCAAATTTGACCTTAAAGAAATCTGTCTCAAAAGTGTTGTCATTGAACGGGATAGGTGTATTGTATTCGCCACGTTTTGTCATATCGACATAGAAGGTCTTGTAACCTCCGGCTGGCAGGTTGTCGGTAACAAACTGAACTTTTGAAGTAAAACCCGGAGGCGTTGGTTTTGCCCAAACGATCTGAGCCGGATAAGTTTTGCCCGAGCCATCACGGACGGTTACAGTTGCAAGGTTTCCGTCTGAATTGATTTGTTTGGCTTTATATCCCGCTGCAAGAAAATTCCCATCCTGACTCTCTTTTGCCGTCGGTTTCAATTTATCGACCGGGGTAAATTTTTTACCATAGTAATTCTCTCCCCAGGAGGCAACTTTAACCGAAACAGGCTCTTCGTGCGAATAGACCGTAGCTTCGACAATATTTTTCCTTCCTTGTGGCTGAAGATTAAATGCCACAACGGGTTGACCGATTCCCTTTTGAAAGTTGACCTCGTCGGCCATCTTGCGAAAAGCTTTATTTCGCAAATCTGTGGACTTTCGAAGCACTTCGCTATAACGGCTTATGGCCTCTTTATTGGCCTCATTGATTGCCGATCCGGGAAGGATATCGTGGAACTGATTGAATGTAATTGTTTTCCATAAATCATGCAATTCATCTGTAGGGTATGGGTCGCCGTTAAGCCAACGAAGTGTGTTAAAAAATTCGCTAGCATAAAGGGAATTTTCGCTGTTCCGGTTGCCCTCTTTGATCCCGGCAACATTTGTATAGCACCCTTCAAAAATAAATTGCATCTCGCCCCTGTGTGTCGGACGCCCATCCATCTCTTTGGATGATTTTTTGAAAAACTCACCGGCAGTAGTGAATTTAACCGCAGGATATCCTGGTGTTTTATCCAATTGATGAACCATGTCGATATTGGCCCGTGTCGGGCCTCCACCATGGTCACCAACCCCAGTTATCTGCAAGATCCTGTGTTTGTCGGGGGAGAAGGTTTTAATTTCGTCTTTTAAATTTTGGGTGATCTCCCCATTGTACGTATCATTTGCATAACACAGTACTTTTGAAGAATCGGGTGCTACCCACCAAAATGTGCCTACATAAGGTTTCGTGCGGTGGAAATAAAAATAATCACATCCTGCAAGTTTCAGTATCTGTGGCATTTGCGAAATATGACCAAAGTTGTCGGGCAACCACCCAATATTGGCCATTTTGCCAAAACGGCTTTGAAAGTATCGCTGTCCCAACAGGAACGAGCGAGTGATCGCTTCTCCTGATGACAGGTTCATATCCCCTTCTGTCCACATTCCACCTGCTAGTTCAAGCCGTCCGGCAGTGATGTATTTTTTCACTTGTTCCAATAAAGGAGGGTCAACCATCTCAACAAAATTATAAACCGAAGCCTGGCTCTGGAGCATCGTAAAATCAGGAAATTCATCCATAAAGGCAACCGTTTGCCGTAGGTTGTCATTGGCCATCTGCATGGTTTCGGAATAGGTCCACAGCCAATTCATGTCCATATGGGCATGACCTATAACATGGATGGTATCTGCCACCACCGGTTTTGACTTAGTATTTTGCCCATAACCAACTGTAAATGTCACTGTTAAAAAGATCGCAACAAATACTGTAAGAATTATTTTCTTCATAACTATTATTAGTTTGTAAATATGAAATTATTCCAACTCTTCCAATGCTTCGAACATTGCAATTATATTTTGAGGGGGGACATCGGGCATTATATTATGGACGGTGTTAAAGACATAGCCCCCATCTTTTGAAAAAATCTCGACATTGCGTTTCACATGGTCTTTCACTTGTTGTGGAGTAGCCTGATTGAGAATACTTTGGGTGTCAATTCCACCGCCCCAGAAGGTGATATCCATGCCAAATTCCTTTTTAAGGCGTTCCGGTTCCATGTTGATCGCATTGATCTGTATTGGGTTAAGGATTTCGAATCCAGCGTCGATCAATTCAGGAATCAATTCATAGATCCCTCCACAACTATGGAGCATTGTGTGTGCCGATGAATTGGCTTTAACATAGTCGCATAAAATTTTGTGCCTTGGTTTAAAAAACTCATTATAAGTTTCGGTTGGAATAAAAGGCCCTGTATTAGTTCCCAAATCATCACCAAATTTAATGACGTCAACCAAATCTCCGACCGCTTCACATATTTTGGAGAGAAAACTGAGGTGCATTTCCATCAGTTGATCAAGAAGACGGTGAACATTCATAGGATCCAGGAACAAATCCATCAGGAAGTTATCGATACGGCGTAAAAAAGTGCCCCATTCGAACAAGTTACATCCGACCCCGATCAGTAAAGCTTTATCTGTTTTGGCCCGCTCTTTCTTGACTTTTTCCCTAAGCAATTGCCAGAAACCTGGCTCATTGATCCGGTCGAAGGGGGGAAAACCGAAGCCTCCCCAACTCACACGTGACATATCCGCACTGATATTCTTATAGTTATCGGGATAACCATCAATATAGGGGAATATCAATTGATCGAAAAAGGTTGCTCCTGCAGGCATTTTACCTATTTTTTCACCATTGCGACCCGCGGCCAACCAGCTGCCATCTGGTTGTTGTTCTGGATTGAACCAGTGAGGATAAAGGGCAGGATAGCCTTTAATAATTTCAACCGGATGCCAGTAATCGGCTGATGAGTTAAAAAATCTTCCGATATCGAGTACATCGACTTTAAAAAGGTCCAGAAATTCAATTTCCGGTTGGGTTACCTCCTGAACTACATCATAGACCATGTTCTTTAGCGGCAGTCCCATGTGATTGACCAGGTTCTGGTAAGCTACCATTGAAATGCCAGAACTTGGAGTGGCACCAAGATCAATAGGAATCCGGTCGGGTTGTTTGTGATTGATTGCTGAGAGGACACGTTCCCTTGGTTTCATTTGAAAAAATATTATTGGTTTTGAACTTCCTGATTTTTGTATAAACTGTAATATTCCTTTAAACTATCTATTACAAGTCTGTCATTCAATTGATTATATCCGAGAAAATCGATCAGCGTATTTTCAAGGTCACAGGTTAATTTTTCCAGAAAAAACTCATCACCGACTGACGGAAGCCCCAATTCGTCTTTAGCGTTAAAGAACAATCCATACGACATGGCATGAACAATTTTATCATACGGTTTTCCGTTTTCAATCGCCAAATGGATAGCCCCCATAAAACGGTCATCGGAACCTAGTTTTCGGGACAGATCTTGTCCTACCCTAAAAATAGTATCTTTTAAAGCCCTGTTCATGAACCGATGGAGCAAGTCATCAATATGGGAAACAAGCTCAGGATAAGCAAAATCTTTAGGATAAACGGCAAGAAGGATTTCGGCCGATTGAAGCATAACCTGTCTCGTAAAATCAAATACAATCTGATCATCAAGTACTTCATAAAGGTAAACGGATTCCGGATGACTGAAAAACCCAAAATAAGAAGCAGTTGCATGACCCAGGTTATGGATAAATGCTTTCCGGTCAACCCAGGCTTTAATATTGTCCTTTGGAGCAAGTCCCTGTATTTGAGGTATTTGCGATTTGAATCCTTTTCCATCAACGATCAGGGTATTGTATGGTTCGGCATAAACCATCAGGGGATCTTTTTCAAGGTCGGCAGCAGTTATGATCGGAACCATTTTACCGATACTCGTTTCGATCAAACCCACAAGTTGTTCAATAGGATAATGGGATGGCAACGATTTTTCAAGTTGTTCTTTTACAAATTCACCGGCAGACCTCATGTTTTCGGCAAGAATAATGTCAAGGGGCAAATCCGGATCGGTTTTAAACCTGGCCAACAATCCCCTGGCAATGATGGGTGCGATTTTTGACAGGGCATTTTTTCCGACAGAAACAGCCAGTATCCCAGCGGTTGAAACAGCTTCTGCCACCATATCAGTATCCAATGCCGATATTGCCTCAACATTTGGAACAATAAGTTCATCTTCCTCATCCCCTTTGATCACAACACGATAGCAGCCCTTTTGATTGAGCAAGTTAACGATGACCGGGTCAATATCCACAAATACAACCTTATATCCGCCGCATCCGAAAAGCTGGCCGATAAAGGAACGCCCTATTTTTCCTGCACCAAAAATGACGATTTTAGGATTGTCAACTTTCGATTTGCTTACGGTATGATTCATAATAAGGGAACATTTTGGCTTTTTTTTCTCCTGCATTTTCTTCAAAGTAAGTCCCACCCATATAAAAACAGGTAAAACCGCCTGAAACAACACCCCAGCAACATGCTTCCTTCAGATCTGGTTGGACGGATGCTTTTTGTAACTGATCAACAACAGAAGCGACGACTCCTCCTACAAAGTTATCTCCACAACCGGTGGTATCTCCATCATGAGGAGTTTTCAGTTCCTCTGTAACCATTAGTGATACAGGTATATACGCAATATCCAAGGTCTTAAAGAATCTTCCGTCCGAGTAGGTTGCCACCGGTTTTGCCCCATTCGTGACAATTAAAGAGGAGACTTTCTGATCAATAAAAAACCGGATTGCCGCAGTTGTATCCTTTTCACCACTTAACCGCAAGGCTTCTTCCTGATCGGTAATCAGAAGATCGATGTATTGATAGCTATCATCGGTTTCGCCGATAGGCCATTTTTTTGAAGGATTTGCCTTTTCGTTCCTGAAATCAAAGACCGTATTAACGATGGTCATACACCCTCTTGATTTGGCTTTTTTCAAAATTGTTGTCAGGCTGTCATGAATATTCGGGACAAGGGCAGTCCCTCCAAAAATAACGATATCTGAATTGAAAAAGTCATCATCCAACTGATCGGGCGTACAATCCCAGGCAGCACCGATTGAATTCAGGAACATCCGTTCGCCATGTCCATTGTCGTAGGTCGGATCGGAGAGAACGACTGTTGAAGGTGTCCGGTTATCTGTCAGTTGATAATCTTTGAGAATGACAGGTGTTTTGCTGAGCGAGGTTAAAAGATATTGCCCGATTTCGTCGTTTCCGCCACGTCCGTAAAAACGCACTTCACAATTGTTGTTCTCCGACAACTGTGCGGCATGGATCAGTGAAACAATCGATGGGCCACCAATATTTATTTTATCATAGTTCCTTCCCCCTGTAATTTTTGTAAGAAGGTCGGTGAGGGGAATCCTGCAATATTGTTCAAACTCTTCCTGAAAAACAAGTTGTCCGGGGGTAAGGCCACCATCGCCACGGACTTTTGACAAAAAAAGGCGTAAGGTTTCACTTTGAAAGTCGATATCATTGTATAGCAAATCGACAAGGCAACACCCAACGCCTGAAACGATTATTTTTTTCGACATAAGAAACAAGTAATAAATTATTGCAGAAAATTGGCATAGTCGCCAACAAGCAGGTGAAGAGGTTGTTCATCCTCAATAATTTGCGGAAATCTTCCAATTTTTTCGTAGAAACAATTGTCTGATGCATCATCGTTTACCATGCTAACTTCGCCAACCAGCACTTTCCCTTTTCCGGTTTCACCGTAGAATTTATGGTACATGCCCTGTTCAAGACAAATACTCTCTCCCGGTGTAAGCAAAACTTTTCCACCTGGCTCAACTGAATGTTTCACACCATCCGTTTTGAAATGTACAGGTGTTGGATCAAAACCATTTTCTGAATTTGAGTTGTAAAGCTCGATTACGAGGTTTCCGCCACCCCTGTTGATAATATCTTCCATCTTTGACCAATGATAATGCATCGGTGTCACCTGGTTCTCCTCAACGATCATGATCTTCTCAGCATAAGGTTTATTGTCTATCCCCAATTTACCGTTTCGGATCGTGAACAGGAATAATCCACATCCATAAAAATCACCGGAACCAAAATCGGTAATGTCCCATCCCAACATGTTTTCGGTAATTTCTTCCGCATTCTGCTTATTTGCCTTCCATTCATCTAAGCTCCAATAGGCCCAGGGAGGCAAAATGAATTTTTTACTGTCCAAAAATGCCTTTGCGTTTTCGATGATCTGGTTGATTTCGCTGCGTTTCATTTTTATAATATTTTAATTATTAATGATTTAAATTGAATTGATATAGTCCACCAAGGTGTCAATCATGGGTTTTCCGTTCAAAAGCTCTATCGTTAGGTCAAAATTCCTGATTTCTCCTGGTTGAAGGTATTCCATCGTATTCTTCTGTTTTGCATCTGCCCTGCCACCAACGTAGCAATTGCAGGGTTCCATCCCCATCACATATTCACCTTCGCCCATCTGTTTCCATTGGGTGAAATTAAAGAGCTGCTTCCTATTAAAATGGATCGCTACCCCTGTTTCAAGTTTTCTGTTAATCAATGCAACGGCAGTATTTCCCTGCGCATCAGATTTCAGGTTGTGATAAAAAACCTGCTCTGCATAATTGGTTGTTGGTGGTTGACATTCGTAATAGTTATCCTTCCCTTTTGTGGCTTCGGGATCCCGTGGAATCAGCTTTTCGGTAGGAGTTACCAGTATGGAATGTTCATCCAGAAGAGGATAACCCATATTGAAATGAAAAAGCAGGAACAAGGGCTCAATCCTGAAACCGTTGTTCTCGACCGTATTTTGAATTAGAATTTTATTTTCACCGTAGCGGCAGGTGATCTTGCGTTCAAGTGTCAGATTTTCGCCAAACATTCGGGCTTCTCTCATCTTTCCCGATAAGGTTAAAACAGGGAGGCCATCCACCCATTCAACTTTTGAACAAACCTCTTCGGCTGGTGTGTTCCCGATCCGGCCATGTGCCCCAAATACTTCCCCGTCAACTTCGCAACCATTGCCAACGTTCCTAAGTCCACAGGTCGTGAGGAAACCGCCAAAGAAATTGCGTAGAAATGCCAATCCATCCTGATCATAATAACCCGGAGCAACAATTCCTGGCTTACTGATGTAACTAAAATTGATTCCTTTAAGTGATAGAGCTTCTATATCAAGGCATCGGTCGGCCAGAACAGTAAATTCAAGGCCGGAACCATTTTTGAAATCGAAAGCCTTCACCCCATTGGCTTTCCCTGAAAAAAGCGTATATTCCTTAATACCAAATATTTGGCTGAAATCACCAACATATTTCAGCATTTCCCGTTTGTTAAAATCAGTTGTTTCCATCGTTTTAATTCATAGTTATGTTATAAATGTAATAATTATTTTCAAATCATATGTTCTTCTCTCTCCCTCATACTTTCTCCCCTTTCAGGACTTTTTGGAGGAATTGGACAATCTGGATCCAGCCCCATGCCCCATGCCCCATGCCCCAAGCCCTATTTTGTAATCCCCCAGTTTTTATTCGGGGCAGCACCCATTGTAAAGACAAGTTTTCCACCAGCGACAATTTCCTCAAAGCTTATCATTGAATTATAAAGCGCTTTACCATTGAGGGTTGCTGATTGGATATAGATATTTTCTTTTGAATTGTTTTTGGCTTCGATGACAAATTGATCACCTTTGTAAAATTGATTATCCAGTTTGATGGTCACTTTATCGAATAGCGGGCTGGTAAGGTTGACCATCGGATCCACTGCGCAACCACCTTCCATTTCGAACATCCCCATGGCGCTCATCACAAACCAACCACCCATCTGACCTTCGTCCTCGTCGCCTTCCCAGCCACTGTATGGTGTTGATCCATAATAAGATTCAAGAATGGCACGCGAATATTTCTGGGTTAACCATGATTTGCCCGAATAGTTGAACAGATAGGCTGCCTGCATATTGACCTCATTTCCCATATTGATGTAATATTCGACTGCATCTGGCTGATACCTGTCGAAGGCATGTGCTGCAAACTTCTGATTCACAGACTTTTCAAATCCTTCTTCCAATCGTTTGTTAAATAGGTCTTTACCCATCATTATAATCAACCCTGGGATATCATGGGGAACGTAAAAGGAGTATTGCCAGCCATTCCCTTCGATAAAATGGTTTCCCGAAAAAGGATTATTACCTTTCATCCAGTTGCCTGAAGAATCCTTTGGCACAATGTATTTATTATCAGGATTGAACAAATTTTTCCAGTTTTCTGAACGTTTCATCAGATAGGTGTAGTCCTCTTTTTTCCCAAGGGCTTTGGCCATTTGAGCCACGCAATAATCATCATAGGCATAAACCATCGTTCGGCTCGATTTTTCTATCTCAAATGGGACATATCCCTTTGTTAAATAGACATTCAAAAATTCGTTCCCGGCAAGGCCTGAACAAGGCAACAGCTTTTTACCTTGTTCCGTTACTGTATGACGAACAGCCTGATAAGCTTCTTCAACATTGAAGGTTTTGAAACCTTTCTGATAAGCGCCAACGATCATGGCAATTTCATGTGAGACCTCCATAATACCTGTATATTCAATTCCGGTAGGCCCAACACTTGTCCAGCCGTTCTTACGATACAATTCAAGTTGGGTATCAATATAGGTTTTCATATAACCGGGTGATATCAGTGACCACACACTGTTGAGGTTCCAGAAGGAGTTCCAGAAAGAGTCGCCACCAATCATGCTCTGACCTTGAGGGAGTTGCTGAACTTTCTCACAGGGATCCATGTATTTGCCGTCCACATCGTTCCAGGTTTGTTTTGACGAGTAACAACGGTAAAGATTGGTATAGAATTTCTTTTTGTCCACATCGGAACCACCTTCAACTTTGACCTTGCCCAACAGGTCATTCCAGATTTGAGAGGTGCTGTTTTTTACCGCTTCGAAGTCCCAGCCAAAACTGCCCATCTCCGTTTTGAGGTTTAACCTTGCCTGACCGATGCTTACAAGGGAAAGGCCCGATTTAATCTGTATGACCTGGCCCGATTTTGTCCGATAGGTAACAAAGGCACCAATGTCGTTTTTGCCCGAGATTTTATCAATTTTCTTTTGGAGTTTTCCTTCGTTCCATCCATTAAACGAATTAAATGGTGTATCGAACTGTAGCACAAAATTGAGCGTGTATTCGTTCCAGTTACTACCGCCTATTATACATTTTGCGTAACCCTCTATTTCATTATCACTAACTTTCTGTATTACTGCATCTTGTACCGAGTATTTGTATTCCGACGGGATTAACAGGTCGATCAATATCCTGGATTCCTCTTTTTCGGGGAAGGTATATTTTTGAAATCCGCAACGTGTGGTGACCGTCATTTCGGCTTTCACATCATGATCGTACAGATAGACAGAATAATACCCGGGCGAAGCTTTTTCCGACTCTTTCAAAATCCTTGAATGATAACCGGCACCGGCACCTTTGTAGGCCGCATCGACAGGTTTGTCATCAAATGCGGGATCGGCAGTAGTCGGCATAATCCGAAGTCCAGCCATCGTCCAGGCGTGCAGATGACTAAAACCTGATACACTGTTAATTGCGTATTCATAGCCACCCATCCAGATGCTGCCCTGATTATCAGGTCCCAGTTGAACCATCCCGAAAGGGGCTGTAGCATAAGGGCCTAGCATCCAACGTGAGTTTGAGGTCCCGATAAAAACATCGACCCAGTCAACAGGTCTCCGGTCCGACTGTGCAGAAAGGAAATTGCTAAAAAACAAAATTAGCCACAGCGGCAATAAAAGTCTTAGCTTCACAATCTTTCAAATTTAGTTTTCAAGTATAAATGAAACAGGCTGATAGGCTCCAATCGCTGTTTCAAAAGAATTATTGCTAATGTTCATTATGTTCCCTGTTTTCTCTCCCCTTAAATTGATGGGTTGTGCCTTTGTAAAGGACGTTCCTTCCGGCAAGGTAATTTTGCATTTTCCAGCTTCACCTGCCTGTTCCCAAAGCCTCAGGACAATCCCCTCTCCAAAAACATTCTCACCAAACGAACTGATCATTACTCCCTTCATTGACAATTGAATACCTGCGCGTGAAACCGGTAATTCGCCAGATTTTCCATCTGTAAGGACAGCTTTTAACGGCGACCTGAATTCCTCAGACGGGGTGATCAGTGAAGGTTCATTTTTATAACCCTTAAAACTCCAAATGTACATTTTTGCAGACCATGAACCTTCAATCCATTCGGTAAAATTTGTGCTCCATTGATTGTTATAAAGATTGACCAATACGTTTGCTTTTTGAGTTGTGTATTTTGCAGTATAGCGCCATAAGCCCGGAGTGCCTATGCTGATACCGGGTGCTTCGGGGGTACTTAATGCAAAGCCGTTCTTCTGCTGATCGACAATTGCTATTCCACTATTAATCAGGTAATAATCAAAATTAGAACCTTTCACTATGTCTTTTGAAGGATCGACGACTGCGCCAAGTCTTCCGACTTTAAAGTCCGGGTTGGCAACTTTGAATGGAAAACTGATCCAACCAGCCTCAGGCCATGGATCTGCTTGTTTGCCATCGATAAACCAGTTCAACTCAACATATGGAAAATTCTTATAAAGTGTAAATGACAGGGAATAATTGTGTGGATTTCCCATCTCTTTGGAAAACAGCAATGAAGCTTTTGCTGAAACCGAATCGGAAGCAAATGTCACCTTAGCTTTTTCCCCCACCGTCTTTTTGTAAGGTGTTGAATCAAGGTTGGGGCGGCCCAATTCACTCAATCCCCACCACAACCTTAATTTGACGTACTGATCGACATAATCGGTCGTGTTCTTTTTGCTGAACCTTTCGTACAGATACTGGCCAAACCCGTACTCCGATTCGGAATTGACCATTTCTTTACCTGAACTTTTATCGGTAATGGATGTGATGGCCCCCTTCAATGGATCAATCTTAATCTTGAAATACTCGTTTTCCAGAACATTGGCTTTCGGGTCAGCAATTGGTTTATTCGTAAGGTTAGGAACGTTACCCTTCATCGGAATAAAGGTTGAATAGCCTGAAGAAGGAATATCCTTTGCGATAAATTTCAGTACGTTCCCCTCATTGTGAACTGCAATAATTTCACCAGTCCTAAGGTCTTTAAGAGCCTTTATATCTGATTGATGCAGAATGGTGATTGCGCCTGAACGGACCCATGGTAGAGGATTATAAACCACAATCCGCTGACCTTCAACATTTACAAGTGAGGCAATCCTTCTCATTTCGCGTTCATAAGCCGGATCAATAATTTTTTCGGCCTGATAAACCCGGTCTCCTTTTTCTTTCCAGGAGGCTTCAAGATCCTTAAAGGTCCCGGCTGCCCTCTCCTCACGGAATTTGTCTCTATAGAACCAATCTCCCGAGGTGCCATGGCTCATGGCCATTCCAAAGGTATGTTCATCCCACAACAAGACACCTTCACTTGCTGGTTTAACATATGGGGAAATATTTACTTTTTTGACAGACCATAGGTTTGAGAGCGTATTTAACTGTTCGAGGGAATAGATCTCCTTTTGCAACTGTCTGGCAATCTTCATTTCGCGAGGCATCGACAAGTAGCCATGGATCCATGTATCGGGCATATCGCCCCTTACAACAGGGAGTTCAGGATTTTCTTTCATGATCGAATCGTAGAAATCAGAAATCCTGCCAATCCGGATAGTTGCATTCGGGGCAAGCTCATGCGCTTTTTTCAAGGTCTGTTCCACCTCTTCAGGTGCAGGAGGCCCTTGGTTGTCGTTTGTATGCACAATGGCGAGCCATGTTTTGAACTTCCAATCCTTATCGGGAACAAGACTTGTTCCATAGCTTTTGCCCCAATACATTGTCATGAGTTTGGAACCGTCTGGCCCCTGCCACCAGAAAATCAATGGTACGTCGGGAGAACTGGAAACGGCATTGCAACCAATGTGCAGGATTTTGATCCCGGCATTCATCAATAGTGTTGGAAGGAACCACGAATGGCTTGGGACATCGGTAAGTTTCGCATCGCGTGGCAATGGAAGGTTGTACTTCTTTGAGAGATCTGCCGCCCAGGTAAGTGAACGGACCAAAAGTTCAGGATCTGCGGCTTCGGTTTCAAAAGTTACAGGCAAACCATGATAGACAAACCAACCTTCACGGATGGCCGCTTCGACTTTGGGTTTCATCTCGGGTGTACACCTTTGAAGAACCTGTGTCAAAGGCCAGGCAGGAATTGTCCAGACAAACTGTTTTTCGCGCGGCAGACTACGACTCCTTTCCAATGTTGCCAGGGCTTCCTCCATCATTTTGGTCGAATATTTGTCCATAACCGATTCTGCCTTATCAGTATAACCATTGTCGAAATGGGTCTTAAAGACAATGATAATCTCCTTTACATTTGGGTTTGGCTGCTCAACTTCTTGTGCAGTAACATTAAATGATAGAAGGAGACCTAAAATGATCAGGAGGTTGAATAAACCTTTTCTTAAAACTGATTTATGCATGAGTTCCAATTTTTAATTTTTCGAATCCATTAGGAATTTATCAGGCCACAAAGGCACTTAGACACAAAGTTTCACAAAGAAATGGAATTTATACTTTGTGAGCCTTAGAGCCTTGGTGACTTTGTGGCAAAAAGCAAATATGTTGCAATAATATTCATTATTAATATATTACTAAAATATCTTGTTCTTCTCATAGCATCTTCACATTGCATGAAATACCGTTAGCGACGGTCTGGTCAAAAACAATCCCATTTTCTGTTTTTACTTTTACATGGATTTTACTTTCAACCCTTTCCACCTCAATATCATAGGTGTGTTGAAATCCATGAATATTCCTCAATTTCATCACCTTCCAGCCATCAGGCATCTGAGGTGTAATTGTAAACTGGTTTAATCCCGTGGGGCGGATGCCAAACAATCCTTCGGTATAAATACGGCAATATAGCCCACTTTCGGCAGAAAGGTGCCGCTGGTTTCCTTCGGGAAAAGCTTCGACAGGGTAGGGGACGTGTTCACCCAACAACCTACGTTCGGAATAATATTTTAGAAATTCCAATCCACGTTTTGTTTCCCCTGCCGCAAATGCTCCCCTGAGTCCGTACAAGGTGGCCCGATCCCAGAAAGTGGTTTCGCCCGATTGTGTGGCAAGACCGTCGGTTGTCCACAACCCTTTGGAAAACAACGCGTTAAGAGTTCCTACTTTACGATCTAACAAATTGACAGTTAGGGGGATACAAATCCACGCCCGTAACTTGTCGTTACCTTCGTAATACTGGTAGGTGTCAAAGCCCATCACCTTCGCCCCAAAATATTTTTCGATATTTTTCTTCAGATCTGCTGCCTGGCTCAAATAACCTGAACTCAGCTTGTTGGTTTTCCCTAACGATTTGGCAAGATAGGAAGCTGAAACCAATGCGTCGTAATATAAAGACGAAGTACAAAGGTTCGCGGTGCCAGAAGGGAAGCGTCCTTCGAGTTCATCCGATTTGGAGGCCACAACACCCTGGGGGTTAAGTTTTCGCTTGTTGTATTCGAGGCACCATTCCACCAATTTCCACAATTCTTCCGCTTTGGCTTTGTCACCCAAAGAAAGTGCGAAACGGGCAGCGCCATAAGCAATCATGGCTGCATCTCCCCGGTCGCCGGCACCGTTCCAGATATCAATTCCTTCAGCAATAATCGAGGATGGGATGGGCTTGAATTCAGGATTCATAAACCTTGCAAAATGGCGGTATGCGTTCATTCCAGATTCGATCCCATATTCATATCCAAGGTAAGGAAAAAATGGGCTTACATATTCAGCCTGGTCGTTTGCCCAGATGGCTGCATAATAGCTTAATCCGCCGGGTCCGTGCATTGGCCCACCTTTGGTCTGATAAATACTTTCGGATGCCCTGATCTTCGCAAAAGCAAATGCCCGGTTCAGCACTTCATCGGGTGTTTCGAGGATCAGTTTTTCACTTAATTCTTTAAGGAGCGTAACCCGTTTGGAAAGTTCGTTTTCAACATTGACAGAAGAATAATCCTGTCCCAGTTTTTCACCTCTGATCACCAGATAGAAAACCTTTGATTCCCCGGGTTTTAGCTGACAGACTCCGGCATTGAGGGTCACCAACGACAACTTGTAACTTCCTTCTGTCCCGTCTTCGGGCAAGGTGGAAACAACTGTCTTTACATCAGGTATTTCTACCTTGGCCGGTCTTGTGTCTTTATTCGTCAATTCATATTTTTCAATATAAACCGGTAGGTCTGTTGAGGGAAAGAGGGTTCGTGTCAACTCCATGTTTTTGCCGACCGTACTTTTTACAGTGATTTTGCCATCAAGAAGGATTTCTTTGACCTGCTCATTCTGAATGGCTCTGTTGTTAATTGAAATCATACCCACAACATCAGTTGTAAATGTCCTTGTCAGGCTGGCATGGGTGTTATTGGGAATTGTGCGCAACATGGGCCAGACAATATCGCGGCTGAGCCAGAAAGATTTATCGGCGTTCACGCCATAGCGGATCACTGTTGAGATGTACTTTCCGCTCATTTCGATGTTGTCGCGGTGGGGCAGGTTATCGCCGATTTCCCATCTGATGGGGCCTTCTTTGGTGATTGCCCAACGGTTTGAAGTCGGTTGGGAGATGCTGTTTAAAGCGCAAAGTAAAAAGGAGAAAAAAATTAAATGTTTCATTATTAAAAATTTAGTACAAAATTAGATGGTTATATTATGTCTCGCAGAGTACGCAAAGTTCCGCAAAGAACTGTTTATCAAATACTTTACGTTCTTAGCGATCTTTGTTAGAACTTTTTGTTTTTTTATGTCTCGCAGAGAGCGCAAAGTTACGCAAAGTCTTGTTTATTAATCCCTTTGCGTTCTTAGCGATCTTTGCGAGAAATTTGTTTTTTTTTGTCTCGCAGAGTGCGCGAAGTTACGCAAAGAGTTGCTTATTAATAACTTTGCGTTCTTAGCGGACTTTGCGCGAAACTTTTTTTATTTCCTGAAAAGATCTACAAGCCATTCACTACCCTTTTGATACCGTTTCTCATCAAGGCAACATTAAAGTTTGCCATTAGTCCAAGCTTTTTGTCTGATAATCGTAGGTAAGTGAGTAATATTTTGAAAAATAATGGAGTAACTGTGTCAACAGATTTCACTTCAACAATTACCTTTTCCTCAACGATGATATCAGCCCTAAACCCCATGTCCAATTTTACATCTTCGTACCAAACTTCGATTCCGGCTTGTCTCCGGTATTTTATTCCTAATTTGTCTAATTCGTAACAAATTGCGGCTTCATAAACTGATTCCAAAAGTCCTGGACCTAAAATGGAATGTACTTTAATAAAAATGCCAATCAGAATCTGTGAAATTTCGTTTTCCGTCATTTTGATAAGTTTTAAAAAGGTTATTTTTATGTCTCGCAAAGTTCGCAGAGTTTCGCAAAGTGTTGTTTATTAATCCCTTTGCGTTCTTGGCGTGCTTTGCGAGAACCTTTTGTTTTTTATGTCTCGCAGAGAAAGCGAAGTTACGCTAAGAGTTGCTTATTAATCCCTTTGCGTTCTTAGCGTACTTTGCGAGAACTTTTTTTTTATGTCTCGCAGAGAACGCGAAGTACCGCAAAGATTATTACTTAATTGGTTCCGTTGCCCACTCCTTGTTCGGATGGTCGCCCATCACAAATTCAAGCGTTCCACCGGCTGTGATATCTGTATGTCTGATCCACGCTGTGTTCATCACCTCTCCATTCAGTTTCGCCGATTGTATGTATTTATTCTTTTTTGAAACGTTGTCAGCTTTAATCGTAAATGTTTTACCATCAGGAAGTTTAATTTCTACCTTTGGAAAGAAGGGGCTGCCTATTGCATACAAACCGCTACCCGGTGTTACAGGATAGAATCCCATGGCTGAGAAAACATACCACGAGCAAAGTGCACCACCATCCTCATCGCCTGAAAGTCCAAGCGGTGAATCATCAAACCACATCTCCATGATTTCTCTGATCCGGCGCTGTGTTTTCCATGCCTTTCCGACATAATTGTACAGGTACGGCACATGGAACGAAGGTTCGTTTCCGGCCGGGAACATCCCGTTCAAACCAGAAGAATCGGGGGACTTGCCCATAAATTGCCACTTAGACATTCGGGTGGGTTCGTTGAAAAGGTTATCCAACTTTTGAGTGAAAGGTTCTGCACCACCCATCAGTTGGATCAACCCCGGAATGTCGTGCATCACACTGAAATTCCAGATGTAGGCATTATTTTCAGCATAATACATCCTGCTGCCAATACCACCCGAAGTTTGAGGATCAAAGGGTTCCACCCAGTTGCCATCTGCCATTTTGGGCGAAAAAAATCCGTTGGCGGGATTATACACATTGCGGTAATTCTGTGAACGTTTGGAGAAATAGGTATAATCTTCGGTCTTTCCCAAAGCTTTGGCCAGTTGGGCGAGGCACCAATCGTCGTAACTGTGTTCCAGTGTTACTGCAACTGATTGCCGCTTTTCGAAATCCTGGACCAATGGTTCTGTTTCGGTAGCACCCTCAGGGAGAGCAGGATACCAACCATTTTTGATGTAGAAACTGTCGAGCGAACACATCGGGCCGGCACGCCAGGGGAGCATCGTTCCCTTCATGGCATTCTTTTTCAGCCCTTCATAACCTTTCTCAGCATCGAAATTGGTACCTCCTTTCTGGTAGGTGTCCCACATTAAGGCAGCAGAGTGGAAACCGATCATCGCCGGAAAATCGCCATAGAACTGCGGAAAGGTGGGCATCCACCCGCTCTGTTCGTACATTTTCACATACGACTGTACCATATCCACTTGTTTGTCAGGCTCTAAAATGAATAACAGTGGATGGTGGCTCCTGAACGTGTCCCATAACCAATCGTCAACATAAAATGGACGGCCTTCATCGTCGTGGACTTTTTTATCGTAACCGCTGAAATATCGGCCATTTTCAGAAATGTTCACCATCCGTTCAAGACCACGATATAGGGAGGTATAAAAGATTCTCAATTGCTTTTCAGTACCTCCTGTCACCTGAATGCAGCCCAGGGCTTCTTTCCAGATCTGATAACTTTCCTCAGCAACCTGTTCAAAAGCTTTACCTTCCATTTCACGGATCAGGTTGTCTTTAGCCTGATTTTCATCAATATAGGAAATGCCAATCCTAACTTCAACTGGTGTTGCCACTTCATTGAAGGTCACATAACTTCCAATCTTTCGGCCTTTGATTTCGTTATTATCTGCTGTAACCTTTCCATTTGCAAATGTTCCGTTCACATCGAAAGGTTTTGAAAATTTGGCGTAGAAATATTGTTTTGTCCCTTCCGACTCTTCCCAACCCTTCAATGCATCTTTTCCATCAAAAGTAAATGAGGCGTTTCCGTTGGAACGAAAAATGATATTCGATTTTTCTTTGTCCTGAAAATTAAAGCGATAGATCACAGCCCTTTCGGTTGTGGTCCAATCGGCAACAATATTGGGTTCCTCGAGCCACACCTGATGGTGCCATGGATGAACCTCTTCGAGATCATGATCGTAAGTTGCCGCATTCGTTGATGGATTGGCAGAAACTTCCCCTTTCGTTGCCATCAATTCAGTGACGTGCCCATTCCGGTAAGCGGGCATATTGACGGCAAAACCATAGATTTTGTCTGAAAGATAGCGGTCGCCAAGTCCCGGCCGTGTAACCGGATAGACCCTTGCCATCCCATGAGGCCTGTGAACGGTCGGATTTTTGGTCGTCAACAATGGAGCTACCCCGCCAATATTGGGATCGATATATTTTGTAACATCTGGGTTAGCGCAGGCTGCCAGAAGAATGGTTAAGATGAAAATCAATCTATTCATTTTCATATGCTATGTATCTACTAATGAATTAAATATCAAAATATTGAACAAAATGAAAATCGTCTTTAGCCACAAAGGCTCAAAGACACAAAGCATCACAAAGTGACTATATTTCTAGACTTTGTGAATCTTAGAGCTTTGGTGCCTTTGTGGCATAGATCATTTTTTTTCTATTAATCTACATTAAAGCTCAATCTCAATAAACTTCACCTCATAAGGTTTGAACTGAATGGAACTGAGGGGTTGCCCGATCTGTTTTCCGACCACGTTTACTTCGGTTATTTTTTTGATCGACTTCCCGGGAACGGCCAACGATAATTTCACTTCAGCAGGCTGACCCTCCAATTCCCGGAAATGAAGAAGAACCGATCCATTTCCCTTAAAGGCAGGGCGGCTGTTGACCAACATCGCGTTGGCAGAACCCGAAATTTTCAAGGTTTCCAGCAACGGTGATTTCAAGTCATTTGCCCCAGCCGGGAAAGTCCTTGTTGGGAATGGGTTTCTCACACCCCAAGCATATTTCGTTGCAAACGTGTTAGTTGTATCTGATGAAGATGTGATCTGGTAGCTCCAGCTAAACGCACCTTCCTGGTAAGCCCTGAAATTGGTCATCCAATAGTTGTTCATCACCCACGAATAGAGCCACGTTTTCCCCTGTTTTGGGTTTCGCTCGTATTTGTTCATGTTGAAATCGCTGAAATGCCAGAGCGGGATTTCGTTGCTTACAACGACGACCTGTCCCTTCTTGCCCCTGACCGATACATAGTTTTGTGCAACGTTCCAGTCGGACGAAGAACCGGGAAGTTGCTGGCCTTGTGTCAATGCACCGCCTATCGTTTCAAATACGATCCGGGAATCGGGAAGCGAGATTGGAAAGGCAACATAAAGCGCTTCCGGATCGGTAATGATCAGTTTTCGTGCCATGTATTTGAACTCAATTTTCTTGACATTTTTATAAAGCCTGATTTCCAGATCAATACCTTTTGGAGCACCATCTTTCCCTTTTTCGCAACCTTCGAGGTCGGATGAGATTCTGACACTTTCCCAAACTGTTCCATTAACACCTTTGTCAATTTTCACATTGGAAACCGTCGTATGGTCAAATGGAGCTACGTCGCGCTTTTGCGAAGTCTCCCGAACCACCTGGCCTAAGTTGTAAGGATTGGCCTTATCGGCAAGTTCCTGGTTAAGTTGCTTGTCGAACAAACTGCTGATTGCACCGGTCGTTTTATTGATTACAATCTTATAGAATTGATTTTCCAATATTTCCATATTTCCATCTATTTCAGTGTAAACCGGTTCGTTACTAATAGCGATTTTTAGTGCCTTATATCCCATTGCCGGAATATCGTTGACTTGCAGAACCCACCAGGCACCTTCCGCACGTTTTGACAATACCTGCGCCTGAATTTCCTTACCTGTTGCGATGTCAATAATCGTCACTTTGTTTTTGATAGGAAGTACTTCATAATCAATGAATAACTGAATATCGCCAGAACGTGTCCAGCCCATTGTGTTCATGGCATAAATCAAAGGGAAATTGGCTTTTTTCAGGAATGGTTGAAAACGTGCCAAAGCCTCTTCGTTGATCAGAGTCACCTTTTTCAAAGCCTCCCACGAATAGGCACCTTTCATCAACCATTGTTTTGTTGAATTTTCGGAATAGGGGTGACTGATGCTTTCGTCGGCACCGCAGGTATGCTCATCGAAAAATATCGCATTTTCGCTGATATGATCCAAATTGGTTTCCAGCGAAGGGCCTAACTCTCCACCCATAAGGGATACCATCGCAAAGAGTCCTTCGTCAACCTGCTTTAGATTCTGGGTCTTCCTGACCTCTGCAGTTTCGCGGGAAGTTGAACCATAACCATCTGTCCACCAGTCGAGCCAGGCATTGCGGTAAACAGGAAGTTGGCTGGCATATTTATTTTCGACGTATTCAAAAAACTCGCTGACGACTGATAGCCTCAGCTTTGGGGATTCGTACTTTTCATTCCACTGTTTTACCAATTCACAGGCTGCCGTTGAGGGTGGTGCATTGTCGGTAAAATAGCCGGAATACTGGATTGCGATCCTGTCGAAAGGATAGTTTTTAGCATCAAGATCGGCCAGATGACCGAGCATGTTCGCAGCTTTTAGCTCTTTGGTTTCTATTCCCATAAAATTGCCAGTCATGTAATGGTCGGCACGGAAGGCCAGCACTTTTTCTCCCGATGGCGATTCCCACCAAAATGCGGTCGGTTTCTCAAACGGAAGGACGGAGCGGGTTTCGTTGATTCCCATGTTGAGGTACTTTATGCCAGTGTTTTTAAAATAGTCGGGCATACACCAGGCAATTCCGTTCACATCGTTCTGCATAGTTGTTTTTACAGGAATGTTCAATTTAGCAAATTCCTTGAGTGGCTGGAGAAAATCGTACATCAGGTTTTCATCGGAGATCTCGGCCATGTTGGCGTACATTCCGGTAACTTCAATGCGCCCATCAGCAATCCTTTGCATAAACCTTTTAATTTGGGATGCCGGCCTAGAACGAAGATATTCGCGCGTTACCCATGCCGATTCGCAGGTCCACCTGAACTTTGCATCATCTGGCAGGTTATCGGTCTGGTCGCAATAATCGAGTGCATAATCGATGTAGCGCATATGTTCTGCCAGAATTTCAGATTGTGGCCTCGTATAGCCAATATCGGTATGCGAATGTTGAACAAAATAAACCTGCCATTTCTTTACCGGAATAACTGTAACAGGATAATTCCCAGCATATTTTGGATCACCTTTTAATGTTACAGTTATCTTCTTTGGTGAAGTAACAGATGATACATTCAATAAAATCTTGTTATCACCTTTTTTAAGGGTTGCTTTATTGAGTTCCTTTCCAGAAACGAAAAATGAAACTTCGGAACTCCCATCAGCCTTGACCACGGCAATAACCTGCTGGAACATCTTCCCGTTTTCCTTAAACAACACCGGGGCATTTTTAAAAGTAAAACCTGTCTTTTCAGGGGTTTGAGAATGAACGGTCATTAGACCGGACATGATAATTACCATCAATGCAAAAAGGTTCTTCTTCATTTGATTTGCAAATTAATTTTCAGATTAATATTAAGATATTGTGAATGAGTAAATTATGTTGTTATTTATAACTTAGGCCGCTTTTGCCCTTGTCAATTGAAGTGGCCACAGCGATTCCCCTGTTGTCTTTTTTATCGACAGAACAATAGAAATGGTAAACAACACCTTCCCATTTAATTACGCATGGTTTGTGTGCATAAACTTCGTCATAGGTTTCGGAAGGTTTGATCAGGTCGTCACCTGTCCAGTCGGTCCAGTTTACAAGGTCATACGAACAGGCAAAACGATCGAAGGCATCTTTTCTTCCCTCTGGCCAGAAGGCACCAAAATAAAACATCACCCAAAGGTCACCCATCTTTTGAAGTGTTGCGTCACCCGTAATTCCCCGGTGATGGTTGAGGACCGGATTTTTGAGGTAGCGTTTCCAATTGACCATATCATCAGAAACGGCCATACCGATCCGTTCGGCACCTTTCTTGGGATTTAGACTATCGCCATAGGCATTGTAGTACATCA
The DNA here is from genome assembly GCA_037128295.1 of Mariniphaga sp. Lineage (GTDB taxonomy): Bacteria > Bacteroidota > Bacteroidia > Bacteroidales > Prolixibacteraceae > JAAFHB01. Next base: position 7,124 of record JBAXWR010000031.1, on the reverse strand, counting down.
CAAATTCGTGACCGGTCAGTTTCTGTTTGTCCCAAATTACTGAACTCTTGTATTGTGTGGCGTTTTCCCACCAACGGACATCCTTATCCGAACTTCTCAATACTGGCTTGCTCAGTAGTTGCCATTCGTGTGCAGTTGCAGGGTCTTTTTCAGTAAAAGCCATTCCAACGGAAAGTTGGCCCGCTTCATAACCCCTTTTGTTTCCGCCGAGGTACGACATCCAGTGTTTCGATTTGTACGCCAGCCATTGGTAACTTCCGCCCCATTTGGGATCCTGTAAAGCGATATATCCACCTTTCTGGTTATTGTCCCAACGTGTTGTATCATCAGAAAATGAGAGGATTGGCCCCATCGTAGTCCACGAGAGTAGGTTTTTGCTTTTTGCCAGCCAGGTTTCGTAACCACGCCCGTCATAGACAATATAGGTCATGAACCACATTTTCCCTTTACGGAAAATGGAAGGGCAGTCCACCTTTTTCTTCACCGTTGGTGGAACCAAAACCAACCCATATTTAAAGGGGGTTTTCACCTCTTCGTAAACCTTTTGCATTTGGGTGGCGAGAACAGTTGTAGGTTTGGGTTGTGCCAGAGCAGGGGCAAGTTGGGCTATTATGACCGTTAGGACAAATAACAGGATGAATTTTAGCATTTTAGATTGACATTGATGTTAACAATTAATATTCAACCACTTCGTGGCTGCGGTTGTTGACTTCACTTTTCCGTGAGTTTCACTCACGGTTATTCAGATTCAACCACTTCGTGGCTATAAGTGTAAAATTTATAAACTTATACAGATAGTCCTAGAGCCAAAAATTTCTCCGTAGGAGATTAACTATTGTAGAAAAAGTAAGCCCGAAAAACAGTTTACCTCGTAGAGGTTAAACTAAATAAGCCAATTCTGATTTTCTCGATTATTACCGAACACCTGTTATTTCAGATCTTCGTATAGCTTTTACGGCATCAATCATTCCCATAAAACCATCAACCGGCACATATTCCGCAATCGAATTTCCGGAACCCAAACCATATCCTTTGGTGGAGTTTCTGTATTTCAAACCTTTATCATAGACCGCTTTAAAAACATCATCATAATTGTTGAGGCAGATCGTGTTCACATCGATCCCGCCAAAAAGGCCGATCCGCTGTCCATACAGTTCGATCCATTTTTCAAAAGGGGCGATTTCGTCTTCATTCGAATGTTTGGCGTCAATCCCTAAAGCAAGGATGTCTTCCATAATTGAAAAAATGTTGCCGCAACTATGCAGAAGGAATTTTTTCCCTGAGTTATGTACCAGATCGATGACCCGTTTGTATTGTGGGAAAATATGGTCGCGGATGGTTTGCGGTTCCAGTAGCGTGGCCGATTTGAAACCAAGGTCGTCGCCCATCCGGTAAAAGACAAAAAGATCATCGTAACGTTTGATCATTTCTGTCCACAAGACTTCATATAAATCGCCAATTTTCAGGAAGAGGTCCCTGAAAAGATCGGGATCTGTATATTGCATTGTAGCAAGGCTTTGGTAACCAACCAGGTCTTCGCTCGATTCAAAAATGCCATATCCGCAGCCACCGAAAGCTTTCATCCCGGCAGGCATCACCTTCCTGATGGCTTCAAGATGTGGTGTGTAGGCCTCCCAAAATATTTTTGGGATTTCGGCCCATGGATATATATCAAAATCAGCCCTCGTTTGGATGGGTCCCAACATTCCGCCCATGATGGCGCCATGACCGGGGATAATGTCGCAGATTGCCGCTTCATAATCAAAAGCATCGTAGGTCATCTCCTTCCAGAAACCTGTAATGTGCCTGTAATAATCCTCATAATCAGCAGCTTTAGTTCCCTGAAACGAGATCTCGTTGCCTAACACCTTTTCAATAAATGGTTTGTCGATATGGTGCTCATACATTGGCAACCTTTCCGGACGTTGGTTGCGCAATACTCTTTCAATCTGTCTGTAATCAGGCTCAAAATTCATAACCTTAAGATTTTAGTTTATCCATCTGCATTATTGGTCAATCAGACTACAAGGATAACGAATTATTTACTGGTCTCCAACGGGCATCTGGAACTTATGGCAATAAGATAACCCTACAATTCATAATCGCTGATCTTGTGCCTGGCAAACGTTCTGAAAACACCACATGTGACAAAGTGTTGAAGTTTACTGGCATACTAATGGTAAGAAAGATAAATTTGTGGCTCAATTTTTAGTCATTTAAACAGAATAAATCTATCTTTGAGTCCGATATTTCGATTTGCAAGATTACCAAATTTATTAACCAATTGTAATAACCATGATGAAAAATAATGTGCTTCAGACGCTTTTACTCGCACTGGTCTTTAGTTTAAATTCCGTTGCCCAGACAGCGGATCCCAAATTCTGGGTGCCAAATGCACTGGTAAGGGCAATTGCCAAAAGCGGAAATACAATTTACCTCGGCGGCGATTTTACGTCTATTGGGCCCTACACCCCTTATGGGCAAGTACTCGATGCCACAACGGGTTCGGCAGCGATGACCAGCAGTCTGCTAATCGAGGGCGGGGGTGTTAATACTGTTGCGCCCGACGGTATCGGTGGATGGTACATTGGTGGTGCCTTCACCAAAGTACTTGGGCAAACCCGCAACAGGCTTGCCCATATCAATGCCGATGGTACCCTAAATAGCTGGGATCCCAATGCCAATAACACTGTTAATGCAATAGCTGTAACCGGCTCAACTGTTTTTATTGGGGGCCAATTCACTACAATTGGAAATACAAGTCGCAACAGGCTGGCTGCTGTGGGTACTGATGGTACGCTTGATCCAAATTGGAACCCCAATGCCATTGCAACAGTAAATGCTTTGGCCATTAGCGGATCCACTGTTTACGTTGGAGGCTCATTCAGCACAATTAATGGTGTAGTCCGGAATAGGCTGGCCGCTTTTGATGTCTCAAGTAGTACCCCAAAAGATTGGAATCCTAATGCAAATGCCTCTGTTACTTCCTTGGTGGTTAGTGGATCCACTGTTTACATTGGTGGTACATTCTCTGGTGCAAACAGCATTAACGGAAATACCACTCGCAACCGGCTGGCCGCTGTGAATGCCTCAAGTGGTTTAGTCACAGCATGGAATCCCAATTCCATCGGCACTGTAACTGCAATGGCCTTCAGCGGATCCACAATTTACGTGGGTGGGAGTTTTACCTCCATTGGTGGAAGTGCGCACCAAAATCTTGCGGCCGTTGGAGCAGATGGCGTCGTTGACCCAAATTGGAACCCCAACACCAATGGCAACATTGCCGGCATTGTAGTAAGTGGTTCCACTGTTTACGTATGTGGCGCATTTACCATAATTGGCTCTACTCCTACCCCACGCAACAATCTGGCGGCAGTGAACGCTTCGGATGGAGCCGTTACCGCCTGGGACCCAAATGCCAGTAGTAGTGTCAAAACTTTGGTAATAAGTGGTCCCAAAATTTTTGCTGGCGGCCAGTTTACTTCCATCAATGGCCTAACCCGCAACCGGCTTGCAGCCTTGGATGTTGTGACCGGTGCAGCCACAAGCTGGGATCCCAATGCCAGCAGTTCTGTATATTCTTTGGCTGTAAGTGGCTCTACTGTTTATGTTGGGGGAGCGTTCTCCGGCACAAATAGCATAAACGGAAGTCTTGCCCGGCACAATTTGGCGGCTGTCGATGCCACAACAGGAATTGCCTCGGGCTGGGACCCCAATGCAAACGGAACAGTAAATGCCCTGGCCATCAACGGTTCGACGGTTTATGTCGGTGGTGGATTTACCAGTATAAATAGCACAATCCAAAGAAACTATCTGGCGGCAGTGGATGCCACAGGGACTGCCACAGCCTGGGACCCCAATGCCGGCTCGACAGTAAATGCCTTGGCCATCAATAGTTCAACAGTTTATATTGGAGGTGGGTTTTCCACAATAAACGGAATCACCATCAGGAACAGATTTGCTGCTGTTAATGCCACAACTGGAATTGCCACAAGCTGGGACCCAAATGCGAACAGCAATGGAAAATCCCTGGCCATTAGTGGTTCTACTGTATATATAGGAGGGGAATTCAATGGAGCAAATAGTATAAACGGAAATGTAGCACGCAACAGATTGGCAGCAGTGGATGCCACAACAGGAATTGCCACTATCTGGGACCCCAATGCCGACAATATGGTAAATGCTATAGCCGTTAGTGGTTCATCGGTTTATATTGGTGGCACTTTTTCCAATATAAACCCTACACCGATTTTACGAAACAAATTGGCAGCAGTAGATGCCACAACAGGAATTGCCAAAACCTGGGATCCAAATGCAAACAATACCGTATATGCCCTGATTAAGAGTGGTTCCAGTGTATATGTGGGAGGGAACTTTACGACCATTGGTTTACTTCCGCAAACCTATTTTGCGGTCCTACCAATGCTGTCTGCAACCTATACGGTGACAAGTGCCAACGAAACAGGAACCGGCACACTGAAAGACTTGATTGCCGGTGCTGCCGATGGCGATATCATTACCTTTGATGTGGCTAATATGGGTGGGAATACCATCAAGCTGACTTCCCCTATTGTGATCGACAAAGACTTGACCATTAAAGGAGTGGATGGAGGAATCATTTTGGACGGGAACAAGGCTACCAGGGTCATTAACATTGCTGATGCCAAAGTTGTCAGGCTCGAAAAGCTTAAAATCCAAAATGGGTTTAGCGAAGTTGCTTTGGCGGGGGGTATCTATAACAACGGCGACCTGACCATGGTGAACTGTGTGGTTTCTGACAACGAGGAAACATTGCCAACTGGTGCAGGGGGGATTTTGCAATACAGCGGTGATACCGATAATGATGCGGATGTTTTGACCCTGATCAATTGCACAGTTTCAAAAAACATTGGTTCCGATCAATTCTCAGCCAGTGGGGTCGGTGGCCTTTTGTCAATTAATGGATCGGTATATATTTATAATTCAATTGTATATGGGAATATCGGTACTGGTTTTTCGGATATTGACGATGTTAGTGTGATCGACAAGGCATATAACTCGTTATTTGGCGTCGCACAAGCCAATATTGTGATTACCGAGGGGTCTGCAAATTTATTTGAAATAGACCCCAAATTTGCGGGAGGGAATATCCACCCGTATACGATCTGTGGAAATTCGGCAGCAATCGATGCGGGCGGCAATAGTTATATTTCAGAAACTACCGATATAAGGGGGACGGTAAGAAAGTTGAACAAAATTGACGGAACCGCCGGGACTGTCGATATGGGCGCTTATGAATGGCGGTTTGATACAGACCCTTTGCTGTTTACTTGGGATGGATCCGATTCGGAAGCGTGGAATTTAGCAGCCAATTGGGACTTAAACCAGGTGCCTGCTTCAAAAGATGTGATCAGGATCCCGGATGTGCCCCAAAAGCCGGTCTTCGGTCCCCTCACCATCGATGCGGAGGGGGAAGTGACCATCGACTCCAAAGGGGCACTGACCCTAAGTGGCAAGGTGACAAATAATGGATTGATCGTCATCAAGTCGGAAGCAGGATGGACTGGCTCATTGATATCAAATGGAAATGAGGGAACGGGAACAGCCCTCGTGGAACGCTATATGTCCTCTGGCGAATGGCACATCATCTCTTCGCCTACGGCTGCACAAACGATTAGCGATTTTATTGCCGACAATACGTGTATCCCGTTATTGTCGGGAACGAACCCAATCCAGTATGGGATGATGGATTACAATCCTGGCTCAAATGACTGGAACGGCTATTTCACCGACGCTAATACTTCTCCCTTGGGTGTGGGAAAAGGTTATATGGTCCGTGTTATGGATCCTGTCCGCAACCTACGTTTCCAAGGGGGTATCAATAAAGATGCTTCAACGAACGTTTTGGTTGGTTGGAACTGTATCGGCAACCCGTTTACCTCGGCCATCAAGGTTAATACCGCTGCTGGCGCCGATAACTTTATGACCGTCAACTCTGGAATGTTCGATCTCAACAACAAGGCACTTTACCTTTGGAACCAGACCAACAATGGAGGGGCGGGTAGCTACGATGTTGTCAACCTTGCCGGAGGTGCTTCGTATGCACAGGTAGGCCAGGGCTTTTTCATGAAAGTGAAGGATGCTGGTACGGTCAGCTTCACAACAGCGATGCAAACACATCAGATTGATGCACCGTTTAAGGCAGCAGTAGCACCTTACCCGGAAATCAAATTGATCGCAACGGCCAATACGAAAACTGTTTCGACCGATATCAAGTTCATCGAAGGGACACAAAAAGGGCTCGACCCGGGTTACGATGCAGGGCTTTTCACTACCGACAAATCGTTCTCTGTTTACACAAAACTTGTTGAGGACAACGGAGTCAACTTCATGTTGCAGTGCCTTCCGCCAACTGATTATAGCAAATTGGTCATCCCGGTAGGAATCGATTCCAAAGCCGCCGGCGAAATTGTCTTCTCTGTCCAAGTTGTCCAATTAGACCCAACTTGTAAGGTTATCTTAGAAGATAAGCTAACCCACACATTCACAGACCTTTCCAAAAACAGCTATAAAGCTGCGGTTGCGGCTAATACCTCCACTTCCGAAAGGTTCTTCCTGCACACAGGCGACATCATCAGTGGCCTGGAAGACCAATCACTCGCAGATGGAAAGGTAACTGCTTATGCAAAAGGGAATAAAGAGATACGTGTGATTGGCGAAGTTGGCGAAGGTGCAGTTGCTACGTTGTTCAATGGTTTGGGTCAGGTGGTGCTATCGAAGAAATTGGAAAGTGGAAATTTAAATATCATCGGACTCCCGAACCTTAGCAGCGGAGTTTATTTACTGAATATCAACGATAAAGGCACGCCACAGACTATTAAGGTGATGGTTAGGAAGTAATTAGTAATGAAAAATTAAAGAATGAAAAATTAGAGAATTTGAAAATGTGATGATTTGAAAATTTGAAAATACCGAAGGGGCGGACCGGAGTGTCCTCCCTTTCTGTTTTTACCACCAACCTATGCACCAACCAGATATGAATGGGCAAGCCTTCCGCATTAAAGATTTTAGTTAATCCATCTACACAATTGGTCAATTAGACAAATTATGCTCGAAAACGAGCATATACGCTCGAAAATGAGCAT
>JBAXWR010000309.1:0-8335 GCA_037128295.1 Mariniphaga sp. | reverse complement strand
TTTCCCAAGGCGTTGCCATTGGGCTAGAGTATGCTAGGCCTTCAGCCTGTTGATTGTGCCGGGATAATGATCGTGCAAGACAACATGGTTAGCACTGAATTAGTTAGGACGATCTCCCTCTATGAACTGTCATTGCGAACCAAACGATTGTGAATAAAATGGTTAGTAGTTTTAATGTGTTTGGTGAAGCAATCCCATGTTTGAAGCACCTTCAAAACAATGTTTCTGGAACCCTGCTTCTTAGGATGAGATTGCCACGGTTTGCATTTTAATCAGTTGATTGATAATGTATTCTGTCGCAAACCTCGCAATGACAGGTCATAAGGGAGAAAGTGCCGTTATGATGTTTGTTGTCTTCCCCAACTTTTAAAACTTTGTGGCGCATTCCGCGATCTTGCCTGTTTTCCCAGGGCGTTGCCATTGGGTTGTTGTTTCATCGTTTCCCAAGGCGTTGCCATTGGGCTAGAGTATGCTAGGCCTTCAGCCTGTTGATTGTGCCGGGATAATGATCGTGCAAGACAACATGGTTAGCACTGAATTAGTTAGGACGATCTCCCTCTATGAACTGTCATTGCGAACCAAACGATTGTGAATAAAATGGTTAGTAGTTTTAATGTGTTTGGTGAAGCAATCCCATGTTTGAAGCACCTTCAAAACAATGTTTCTGGAACCCTGCTTCTTAGGATGAGATTGCCACGGTTTGCATTTTAATCAGTTGATTGATAATGTATTCTGTCGCAAACCTCGCAATGACAGGTCATAAGGGAGAAAGTGCCGTTATGATGTTTGTTGTCTTCCCCAACTTTTAAAACTTTGTGGCACACTCCGCAATTTTGCCCGTTTTCCCAGGGCGTTGCCATTGGTTATTGTTTCATCGTTTCCCAAGGCGTTGCCATTAGCTGTTGTTTTATCATTTCCCAAGGCGTTGCCATTGGGCTAGAGTATGCTAGGCCTTCAGCCTGTTGATTGTGCCGGGATAATGATCGTGCAAGACAACATGGTTAGCACTGAATTAGTTAGGACGATCTCCCTCTATGAACTGTCATTGCGAACCAAACGATTGTGAATAAAATGGTTAGTAGTTTTAATGTGTTTGGTGAAGCAATCCCATGTTTGAAGCACCTTCAAAACAATGTTTCTGGAACCCTGCTTCTTAGGATGAGATTGCCACGGTTTGCATTTTAATCAGTTGATTGATAATGTATTCTGTCGCAAACCTCGCAATGACAGGTCATAAGGGAGAAAGTGCCGTTATGATGTTTGTTGTCTTCCCCAACTTTTAAAACTTTGTGGCGCAATCCGCAATTTTGATCATCGTTCTGCCTTTGCATTGCGGCGCATTGATCGTTCACTCTCCCAACAACTTTCTGATTGCGCCGCAGGTATATGGGTTAATCCTCTATCCTATAATCATATCACTCCTTCGGAGTTGTTGAAAGCAAATTTTGATTTCCAAAACAGATCCAATTTTGGAAGCGATTCACCAACTTTCTCAGATCTCATCCCCGACGGGGATAAACATCAATAGCCCTGGGTAAGCGGTCCCGAACCAAATCTTTGTCAAGGCACAAAAGTATCTGGGACCGCGCAACCCAGGGTAAAATAACAACACGGAAACCGTCCGCGAGCGAAGGACCTGGAAAGAGCCAATATACCTTCGGACGGGTATGAAAACCCTCCACGATGATTTTGCGCATTCCTGAAAATTGTTTTTGGTATAGTGTTCACTTTTCCTATTATAATGAATAACCTAACCATCAGAGAAAAGCAGTTTCTAATTTTTAATTCTTTAATTCCTTTCCCCCCAACTGTTCATCAAGTCCGGTTTCATCGGAAGGGCTGAAATAATAAATGATTTCAGTTTTTCACCCGTATATAGCACAACCTCTTCCCCTTTTTTCAGGTACAATTCGATCAACCCATCATGAAGGGTGAATTGGGCGGTTTTTGAACCAGTAAGTTTTATTTCGCCTTTAAAATCACACCTGATCCTACATGTTTCACCCGCAAGGCTCTTAATTCTGATAAATTGGGTCTCCCCCGATTTCCGGGCGGCACTGACCAGAAAAGCACCCTGAGCCCGAAGATTGTGAAAACTGGCATCCTTCCACGATGTGGGCATTGCAGGAAATATGCGGATCGTTCCACCCCAATCCTGAAAAAGCATATCCAGCATACTGCGAGAGGCCGAAATTGGCGACTCGAAAGTTGGGTTTTCGCGCTCGCTGTAAAAGGTATTTGCCGTGGCAGTAGGTATCCTGGCCGGTTGGGGAGGTACGCCAAACCGGGGAAGCAGTTCAAGCGAGTGGTTCAACCATTTCAAAGCATTGTCGCCATCACCTAATGATGCCCATAAGGAGGATGCTCCCGAGAATTTGTAAATGCAGTTATCCCCATCGAGGTCTGTAAAATGTTGGATCGATTTTCGCATCAAAGGGATTTGCTCCGGCGCATTGTCAATCGTAGTGTCGTAGAGCGGAAAGATCGTAAAGAGGTGACTGTAATGGCGGTGGGGTTTTTCAAAAGGCTGGTTCTTGCCAATCATAATGCCATCGTCGTTGATGTTGAAATCCTGCATTTTAGCTAGCCGGTCCTTCCATTTGGGCAGCAACGGATCGTCAATCTTCAGCCGGTTTGCACAGTCGATCAATGTTTTGAAGCCCCATCTGGCTAAAGCAATGTTCAGGCTGGTTTCTTTTGCATTCCCATATTCATCGGAGTAAGTGTAGGGGATATGGTACTTCCCATCCTCGCCAAGGTAAAGTATCCTCATGTAAACGTTGAAGGCACGGCGCATCAGCGGATAAACCTCCTGCCTTAACCGGGTATCGTCCATGATCCGTCTATAGTGAAGATAATACATCTGCATTAGCCATGGAAGTACGATAATGTTGATTTCCTTATCGTTGTCCTTATCATCCGATAAAAACAAAGGTGCGTATAGATCATCATAAGCTACCGGATTGCGGATACCTGCACAATCGGACTGGAATGCCTCCGGGACATTGGCCACCAACTGGTCCTTGTGCCTTTCGAGAAGTTGGTACAAGTTGTCTTCCAGATCAGTGTGGTTGGTAGTCCCTAAGGTATAATAAGTTAACTGAACATTTAGGTTCATCCACAGCATTGGCCATGCGGTTGGTTTGAACCATGGGCCAAGGAGGTCGATGACCGGACGGTTAGGGTGCGTGGCACTCGCCAATTTGTACAACTGAATCCAGTAGAAACTCTCCAGACGGGCATCGGGGAATGTGGCGAAGCTTTGATGATAGAAATCGTGCCACCATGCACGGTGGGCTTTTTCAACAGAAGCCATGTTCCTGGTTTGTGCAGCTTTTATTGTAGCGACTGCATCATTGGCCGATCCGCTGGTAGGCTTTCTGTATTTTCCCCAACGGTTTGCAACGGTTAACAAAACTGTCCGTGAACCATCGGGATTTGATTTGTCGCTCCAGGCTGTGGCATAGTCGTCCCCCATAAGAAGATCCTGGGACACGTTTTCGATACCATCTATTTTTTCGATACGAAATGGTGGGTTCTGCTTGTATTCAACGTTCAGTTCCAATCCCATTGCTCTCTTGGCAATATACCTTGCACTTTGGGCCAGTTGGGGACGCAACCTGAATTTTGCATCTTTCTCTTTTCCTGTACCTTTCATTTCCACAACAATAAACTCCTCATTGGAAGGGACATAACAACGAAAGTTGATCGTCCCGGATGTAGTTGTCAATTCGCCACGGATTTCGGCATTCCACAAATCCTGCCTAAGTTCGGTTTTTGTTATTTCTCCAACTGGTGTCAGCAGCAACTGACCTATCGGCAGCCTGCACGATTCATAGGCATTTGCCCCTTTTACCCGATGGTCATAGACGTCTGTCCTGCCAATTTCAAACCTCAGGGTATTGGGTTCAACATCATCTTTGAAAAGTATTGTGCCAAGCAAGCCGTTTCCCACAAAAGCACCTGCGAAATAATCTTCGGGAACCCTGTCCCAGATCAGGTCGTGCTGTGCCATAAAGGTTGGCCAGTTCACATCCAACTGAATCAATGAATTGTTAGGTGCTGCATTACAGTATGTTACAATACCCAAAAATAACCAGAATATAGAAACTGCTTTTCTCATCGTTTGTATTTATCCAGAATTGGTTTTCCAATTTCTAAGCCATCGACATTAAATAGAAAGTTGTCTGGCAACGGAGCTGGGTTGTAGTATTCCAGCCGCTTTTTGTTGACGAAATCGGATTTAACCCCAAGTTTCCCGGAAGGTGTTGAAACAACTAGATCGACAATCCCATTTTCTTCATTTACCACGACCTGAGCCTTAAAGACGGTTTGCCTGAACTTCTGAAAATCAGCATCACTTTTTATCCCTTCCTGCACTTTCCACCACATGGCAATTCTGGCTATTCCGTTATCCGGATGCCTGAGGGTCAGGCGTAAAGCTTCATTGTGTTCCAAATGAAATGCTTCCCGTGATGGGTTATATTTGAATCCATCGTTGTAAAGGGCTGCTTTGCTATCCTTTCTGGCATTGTCCCAAAGGATGCGGAAAGCAATCGCCACATCTTCAAAGCGTGCGGTAAAGGCATTCGTATCATCAAAAATGGCTTTTTCACCTAATGCTGGCACTTGAATTTTGGAGTTGCCGATCCAAATTTCGTCAAAGGTATTTGGTAAAATAATCGTGGAGTTGAGGTAGTTGTAGATGCAATTATGATCCTTTTCACCCGAAACAAGCATCACAAATTCACCCTTATTTTGGGAAGATTGCATAAAGGGCATCAGGTGACGGGTTTTGCCCCAACCACCGTTTGAGGGGTAGTTGACGGGAATCAGGTGTTTCATTTTCTCCCCCATTCCTTCATAGCTCCATGTCCCATAATGGTCGCCTCTGCCCTCCATTACAAACGCAATATTAATCATTTCAGGGATTCTGGTACTGCTAAGGTAGATGGCAAAAGGCTTATCATCAGGACTATATGTCTGATTCGATGAGGCAATCGATACTTTATTGCCCACAAAATCACAGGCATAGGTATTTGCGAGGCTGTCCCAACGTTGTACGATGAACCTGTTCTTACGGTCCATCAACTCTTTTTGCTGAGGAGTAAGACCTAGCTTCTGAAGTTCGGAAAGGCAAACCTGATGAAAAAGATGAGTGTTCCTGTTCTCTCCGCCAAGTAACGGGTTCATGTATTTCTCCTCCAGCAGGTCGCGACCGAACACCCGGTTGTAATCGCGGCTATGCGCACCCCCAAGAAACCCACCACGTTGGTTGTAATGGGAAGAAATATCATTCATGAAAAAACGGAGTGCATCGGCTGCTTTCGTTTTAATGTCGGAGTCGCTTGTAAACCGATGGATCAACAGCAACGATTCCAAATCGACACCACAATAGGTGGGACTATCATATTCACGGTTGCCATAGCGGGCAATGTGATTGAGCCAGATATCAAATAATTTACGGCCCTCGTCAACGACCGAAGGTTGTTTGTAAACCTGACCCAAGGCGATCATATTCCAGATTCTCATTACATATATATTTGTATATGATATCCTTATAGGTTGATTTCGAATCCCCTTCAGTGCGTATTCAAATATCTGGTCCAAAGTTTTCCTTGCTTCTACCGAAAGGCGGTCATCGAAAAGAAGTTTGATCAGAATGCCATATTGGACACAAAACTCCACATTGTTACCATCTCCCACATCGCCACCTGTTTCGGACCAGCCCCAGTACATATTACCATAACTTGGGGCAGTCGGATCGGTAATCACTCTCGTCTGCACCAATTTTAAAGCCCATTCAACTTGCCCGGCTTTTAGAAACTTCGCATCGAGTACATCCACTAAAAACAGAAAAACATCCCGAACCGCCAATTGGGATGGCGATTGTTGCAAGGACTTCCATTGCTGCTCCAAAGTTGCATTGCGGGCAATAGGGTTGGGCATTTGGGGTATTTGATGCTTTTTCCCGGATTGAGCAAATGCAGCAACGCCAGATGTCAGGAGGAAGAGGATAAAGACATATCTTATCATTATGTGGTAATTCTTTCAAGTAGCCTATTCAATTGTAAACACAAACTCGCAGGGAGCGTAATTGGTAAAATAAAGACAGTCGGCCTGTAATTTAGGGAGCGCCCCCCGCAATTGGGTCCATTTGTGGGCACAAACCCCGGGGCCGATTTTTATCTCATCGTTTCCTTTCCGGTAGGTGGCGTATTCCCCGTTTTTCATCAGGTAGGCTTCGCTGATCCCTTGTTTTTGAGATACATTCGATAATTTGCCCCCTGTTCGAAAGCCCAATTCCAAAGTAACTGGAAGATTTTTCGGTCCGTCAACAACTATTTTAATCGTGGCTTTCCCTTTGGTTTCTGTCACAACTACTTTGTAATTTAAGGTTTGAATTTCCGACTGCACCCTTTCGGTCCGAGGGACTTTGCCCCATGCTTCACCCTCGGTGGGAATTTTTTCCTTGGGCAAAGGTTGATAGTAAGGTCCGGTCATTGTGGATGAAAGGATATAGGATTCCCCATCTTTTACTATTTGCTGGCTTTGAAACTGCCCCTTGCCGAAGAATGAGGAAGATAGGCGAACTGCTTCGAGTGCCGCTTCCCCCTTAAAAAAAGTGAAGAACGTTGTATTGTTTGTAATTACCGACATGTCAACTTTATCCTCCCTTATCCTTACAATATCCGAATAGGTGAAATCCTGATGATAAGTAGTCGGGATAGGGTCTCCTTCGGGCAAGTCCTGCAAAAGGGATGCATCTTCGAGAAAATAGGGCAACATGTATTTCAACTGTGCCACCGGTACCGTTTTTTCAATGTATTTGACCATGCCAGCGTAGCGATTGTCTTTGTCTAAAAGTGCCATATAGTTATAAGCCAGGTAATAACCACTCATATTGCTCACCTGGTATTTGTCCTGCCTGTTGGATGATTCGGTAACGATTTCCCCGTTTGAGTGGACGAAATAGAAGCTAAGATTCAGATTTTTCCGCACAACTTCGTAAAGGTTTGTGAAGTTCATCCTTTGGGCCATCTGAATCAGGCTCCTGTTGGTGGTGGGGGTATAGACGGCGGTACTTCTTTCGTTGTATTGACCATCAGGATCAATATCGATTTTTTCAGCGAGCCATTGCTCTACCCTTGCCTGGTAGGCAGGATTCGGGAAAAAGGAGTTGAGATAGGCCAGGGCGCCCGAGATCACCCACCGGTGATTGGGGGTGTGTACACCTCCGACTGAAAGGGCTTTCCCCGCATTCAACAAGTATTGTTTAATGAGGGAAGGGAATTGCCCATAATCCAGCTTGTCGTTTTTCAGCATAATCGAATAGGCAAGGGCCAACGGATAAATTGTGAATCCCAGGTCGGGAGTTGAATGGAAATTTGTCGAAATCAGGTCGATGGTGCCATCTTCGTGCTGTAACTTTAACAAGCCATTGGCTGCAAGTGTCAAACGGCTTAGAACCTCCTTTGACTTGTAAAATCCCGACTCAGGCGAAACATAGCCGCACATCAGTGTTTCAATCAATTGCGCGGTTCCCATCGGTGAAACTACACTGTCACCATCAAACACCGCTCCATAATAGACATTGTCCGGTTGGATCCATTGCCTGCCCATGGCATTTGGGATATCCTTGTCATTCAGCCTGATCAACTCCGAAAGCAGCGCCTTTTTATTGTATGGTGCATTGAGTCCTTCGGCCAATGCAAGGTTGCACCCAATGATGGCAAAAACTAAAGCAATAATTATTTTTCCAATTCTGATCTTAGTGATTGTTGAATGGTTCATTTCCTGAAGTATTATTTGATGTTATTTTTTTTCCAACTTCCCATATTCAATGAGGAACATAATGTAAGAGCCTATCGCATAGTTGATTCCATCTTTGGTGTTTCTGCCAAAATAGTAGGCGCGATCGCCAATACAGGTTCCTTCACAGACTTTCGTTGGGATTAGGTACTTGCCATCCCTTTTTGTGGCATATTTTAGCAATCCATCGTATGATTTTTCGATGACCGGAAGAAAGGTCTTTTTGTCCAGTATTTTGTGCTCCAGCCCTATTGTGATTCCGTAAGCAAACATTGCCGAACACGAACTCTCAATAAAATTGGCCGTACTATCAGGATAAATGGGTAACTGGTACCACAATCCGGTTTTTTTGTCCTGAAGGGCGGGCAAGTTTTTGGTAATTTCCTTCAACTCTTTGGCGAAAATCCTGAAATAAGAGGATTTGGCCGGGACAGTATTCAAAGCATCGGCCAATGCCATCACCACCCAACCGTTTCCGCGTCCCCAAAATTCGATGCTTGTGCGTTGAGGGGTCATCTGTGCC
>JBAXWR010000308.1:0-8399 GCA_037128295.1 Mariniphaga sp. | reverse complement strand
TTGTAAAGGCAATAATTACATCTGCTGAACTATTTCTGGAAGAACAATATAGGCCGAAATTATTACAAGAGCTTTCGTATTACTCAATTAAAGATTTTCTTGCTGAATGGTGTATCCAACTTCCTAAGCCTCTAATTTTGCTGGTTGATGAAATTGATTCATTATATGACGATGTCTTAATTTCCGTTTTGCGCCAATTTAGGGATGGGTTTCAACTTCGCCCACAATCTTTCCCATCATCTGTTGTGTTGGTGGGTTTGCGCGATGTGCGCGATTACAAAGACAAAGTTCGCGACGGAATGAATTCCATGGGAAGCGGTTCTCCTTTTAATATAAAGGCAGAGTCGTTTCGATTGAACAATTTTACCCGTGAACAAATACAACTATTGTTGCAGCAATACACCGATGAAGGCGGCCAGGCGTTTTCGGAAGAGATTATCGATTTATTTGATTCATATACAGGGGGGCAGCCTTGGCTTGTAAATGCAATGGCTAGAGAAATCCTTTATAAAATTTTGAGTAAAGACATATCTAAACCCGTAACAACTGAAGTTCTTCTACAAGCTAAAGAAAACCTTATTTTGCGCCGTGATACCCATTTGGATAGTTTGATGGACAAGTTGCAAAATGAAAGGGTTAAGCCAATTATCGAAGCCATAATTTCAGGAGAAACAGTGATGTATGATGCTTACAATGATGATAAATTATATGTGGAAGATTTGGGATTGATAAAATATGTGGAAGATAAAGGTATTTGTATCTCGAACTTAATCTATAATGAGATAATTCCAAGGGTGTTAAATACGAATATGCAGGATATGATGCTTCCGATAGTGGAGCGCCAATGGTATATTAAGCCCGATGGGAAACTGGACATGCCTGCATTATTGGTTGAATTTCAGGATTTTTACCGTGAAAACTCAGAAAGCTGGCTCGACAAATTCAGTTTTCACGAAAGTGGAAAACAACTTCTTTTGATGGCATTCCTGCAACGCATCGTTAATGGAGGGGGCAAAACCACGCGCGAGATGGCTGTTGGAAGGGGAAGAACCGATTTAGTGATAGAATACGAAGGCGATACCTTTGTGTTGGAATTAAAGATTAGGCACAAAAATTACAATTCGACGAAAGCTTATACTCAATTGATCAGATATTTAGATATTAAGAACCAACCTCACGGCTATTTAATCCTCTTCGAAAATAAACCAGCCACCGAAATCCCTTGGGAACAACGCATTAAATGGACCGAATTGGAACATGAATGGCGGGGGATAATAAAGCAAATTACCTTGGTGGAAATGTAGGCTAACATTTGCCAGGAAAGGGGGTAAGGAAAATACAATGCATCAACATAAACATATTAACTGGTTAAAATAGAGAAAGATGGAAAACTTGCAAAAACGCATTGATAGGATTGATCAACTTGGTAAACAACAAGATGAATTAAATCGTAAAGTCGAAGAAATTGATGAACAGATGAAAGGTATTCAAAATGACATGTGTTTGGAAATATTCCCATTGCTTGTCAATTGGAAACCACGGTACAACGACAAAGCCGTATATATTGATTTTTATAGTAAACAAGCTATGTATGTATGGTTTACAGAAATGCGACAAAACATGATGCGTTTTAAAGAAGTGCCTAATGAAAATAAAAAAAATTCCAATTATATGCTTCAATCGACTGAATTATTTGAAGATGACCAGTATACTGGAATTATTATTCCTTATGAACTTTTTATTTTAATTAATCAAACCTTAAATTACGATACTTTAGATAAATCAAATTATTAAAACTATGGCATTGTATTAATTGTATTTATACACATTATAACAGCATCTTGTGTCCAAATTGAAGGGGTTTCTCCCAGGGAATTTTTGGCCGGGCACCCACAATATCATTAAAGTTTGAACCGCCGATGACCATACTTGTCCACGCAATGACTGACTTTGGAGGCTAAGTTTGCATCATTATTCAAAAATGGTGCATATTCGTCCATTTGGATGGCCCATATTTGTGACAATTGCCCCATTTTTGATCAAAAACAAATTTTAAACATAAAAAAATATGAACCCAAAAATTCAGTTTTTGGCATTGGCATTATTTTTAATGCTTTTTCAAGTACGTACCCTTGCGCAAAACGTGGGCATCAACGACGATGGTAGCCAGCCCGACAACTCGGCGATGTTGCAGGTAAAATCTGCTAACAAAGGATTGTTGATACCCCAAATTGCATTAACCGGGGTGAACGATGCCACTACAATTGCTACCCCGGCAACAAGCCTGCTGGTGTACAACACCACAGATGGTTCGGGATTAACACCCGGATATTATTATAACTCAGGAACACCGGCTTCACCGGTTTGGAAAGCTTTAACTGTTGCCGCGGGATTAACGAACTTCACTGAAAGCAATTATCTGTACAACACCAAATACGGAATAAAACTGTTGGCACGAAACGATGCCCAAACTGATGTGGACTTTGTAATTCAACCCAAAGGAAATGGTGGAATTCTGGCTCAACAACCCGATGGAATGATTTCAGGCGGTAATAAAAGAGGGTTGCATGCAGTTGATTTTCAGACTTATAGGACAAATGTAACTGAAGTAGCAAGTGGTGATTGGTCGACCATCTTAGGTGGATATTCCAATAGAGCCAGCGGCTTTATTTCTACAGCAATGGGGATGCAGACCTTGGCCACTGGGAATTATTCTACATCTATGGGAAGTTTTCATACTACCGCCAGCGGGGATTATTCAACGGCAATGGGTTATCAAACAACCGCCAGCGGGGAGGCTTCCTTATCAACGGGTACAGTGACCATTGCCAGTGGGAAATATTCTACAGCAATGGGTGTCCGCACAACAGCGCCATCTGCTTATGAAACTGTGATGGGAAGTTACAATACAACATATACGCCATCAAGTACTATTGATTGGGATAATACAGACCGTCTTTTTGTTGTAGGCAATGGAACTAATGCCTTAAAACGCAATGCCCTCACCATTTTGAAAAATGCCAACACCACCATTGGTGGCTCATTAACCCTTAATGGCAATGGAACTGATGCCAGCCTTACATTTCCTGCCGTCAGAGGTAACAGTGGGCAGGTGCTGACAACCGACGGCAGCGGCAGTACAAGCTGGGCTACCCCTTATTCAGGACTTACTAATTTCACTGAAAGCAATTATTCCTACGACTCCAAATACGGCGTAAAACTATTGGCACAAAATGATGCCCAAACCAATGTGGACTTTGTAATTCAACCCAAAGGAAAGGGAGCAATAATAGCAAAACAACCTGACGGGATAAGTACTGGCGGTAACACCAGGGGAATCTATGCAGTTGATTTGCAGACGATCAGGGCTATTGCTGATCAGGTTGCCAGTGGTAGTAATTCCGTTATCATAGGAGGAGCTGGAAATAAAGCAAGCGGTGACTGTTCCTTTGCAATGGGAAATCAGAGTATTGCCAGCGGCTTTTGTTCAGTTGCACTGGGTTCATACTCCAAGGCAGGTTCGCAAAATTCAGTAGGTTTGGGGGGAGGAAACGCAAGCGGGTGGTATGCAACTGCTATAGGGAGGATGGTTACAGCCAGTGGGACATACTCTTTTGCTTCAGGATATAATAACACTTCTCAATCGCTTGTTGAAACAGTATTGGGAATCAATGCAACGATTGGAAACGGTAATTTTGATGAATTTATTGATACAGATCGTCTTTTTGTTGTTGGTAATGGAGCTAGCTCTGAAGCAAGAAGCAACGCTCTCACCATTTTGAAAAATGGCAATACTACTATTGGTGGCTCATTAACCTTCAATGGCAACGGAACAAATATCAGTCTTACATTTCCTACTAACAGAGGAACAAGCGGACAGGTGCTGAAAACAAATGCAGATGGTACAACAAGTTGGACAACTCCATCTTCCGGTCTCACAAACTTCACTGAATCAAATTATACTTACGATGCGAAAACCGGTGTAAAACTCCTTGCTAATAATGCCGGTGCTAATGTTGATGTAGTATTGCAACCCAAAGGCGAAGGTGCCATCCTTGCCCAACAACCCGACGGGACTGCAGCGGGTGGAAATAACAGAGGCGCACTGGCTGTTGATTTGCAAACACTACGCGAATCAAACACTCAGGTGGCAAGTGGAAGAGCTTCAGTTATTGCCGGGGGATGGGACAATGAAGTTGCTGGAACTGGCTCAGCTATATTGGGAGGAGGTAAAAATACGATTGATGGAGATTACAATTCTATTGGCGGTGGAAGAAGTAACAACTCTGTAGGTAATTATAGTGTTGTGGCTGGTGGTTATGGCAATCAAGCAAGTAGTGATTATAGTGTTGTGTCGGGTGGTTATGACAATGAAGCAAAATACCTTGCATTTGTAGGAGGAGGTACATATAACGTAGCTAATGGAAATTATTCCTCTATATCGGGCGGACGTTCGAATACTACTTCTACTGCTTTTTATACTGCAATAGGTGGTGGATATGGCAATACTGCCGGCGGATATGCTTCAACTATTGCCGGAGGTCGTTCCAATACTGCAAGTGGAGACCTCTCTTTTGTAGGAGGGGGTGATGGCAATACAGCTCAATCGTATGGCGAATCTGCACTTGGCTTATATTCAACGGTGGGTACAGGTAATGCAACCACTTACGTAGCCACCGACCGTCTTTTTGTGGTGGGTAACGGAACTGCCGACGCAGCCCGAAGCAATGCTTTAACAATACTTAAAAATGCCAACACCACCATTGGTGGCTCATTAACCCTCAATGGTAACGGAATAAATACAAGCCTTACATTTCCTATTTACAGAGGCACAAGCGGGCAGGTGCTGACAACCGATGGAATTGGAGGTTCAAGCTGGGCAACTCCTGCAAATGGAACTGTTACCAGTGTAACAGGAACTGCTCCCATTGTTTCATCCGGTGGAAATGCTCCCGTAATCTCAATATCTGCAGCCACAATCAGCACAGCCGGAAGTATGAGCGCAGCTGACAAAACCAAACTGGATGGATTGGAAAGCACCCAATGGACAACAAATGGCTCAAACATTTACTACAATACTGGTTATGTCGGGATAGGAACCAATGCCCCAAAGGCGACCTTAGATTTAGGTAATGGAATTTCCAACCGAAAAATATCTTTATATGCAACAGCCGATAATGACCATCAATATTATGGTTTTGGTATCAATAACGGTGTACTCCGCTGTCAGTTAGCAACCACAACGGCTAACTTTAAATTTTATGCAGCATCATCATCATCAGCTTCCAATGAACTTTTCAGGATACAAGGAGACGGAAATGTTGTGATACCTGCATTAACAACCGCTGGGGTATTGTATAATAATACTTCTGGTGTAATCAATAGCAGCATAGGTTCCAATGGGCAGGTGCTTATAACCAATAGCAGTGGAGGGTTGACCTGGACTACTCCAAATGCAGGTACCGTAACAAGCATTGCCACCGGTAACGGCATAACCGGAGGGACAATTACAAATTCAGGAACCCTTGGATTAACCGGTCAGGCATTGGCATTGCATAATCTTGGAACCAATGGGCTGATTACCAGAACAGCTTCCGGAACAGTAGCTACCCGGACTATCACAGCAGGGGCCGGAGTTACAGTTACAAATGGTGATGGGGTAAGCGGAAATCCTACTGTTTCAGCTAAAACATACTCCATTGGCGACTTTGCTTACGGGGGAATTGTTTTCTGGATTGACGAAACAGGGCAACATGGACTGGTTTGTGCCAAAACAGACCAAAGCACAGGAGTTAGATGGTACGCTGGAACAAGTACTTATACAATGGCAAAAGGTGATGGACCTTTGTCGGGTGAAATGAATACTGCGATTATTATTGCCAATCAAGGATATGGTGATGGCAACCCTTATGCTGCATTAATTTGTAGCGAATTGCAAATCACAGAAGGTAGTAAAACTTATGGCGATTGGTATCTCCCATCCAAAGAAGAATTAAATCTGATCTATCAAAATAAGACAACGATAAATACAACCGCAACATCTAATGGTGGCAGTGCATTGTTCAGTAACTATTATTGGTGTTCTTCTGAGAGCAATAACACCGATGCATGGGGTCAGGGCTTCGGTAATGGTGCTCAGATTGATGGAAGTAAGGATATCATAGCCAGGGTTCGTGCTATCCGGTCTTTTTAATAACATTTTTACTGCTTTTTCAAGTGCGCTCCCATGCCCATAACGCAGGCATCAACGACGATATCAGCAGTGAGACTGAAATAATTTAAGAAATAAAAAACAACATTATACAAGTGATCGTGAGCCACAAAATAATACTTTTCGCAACAGTGCTGATTTACAGCATACAAAGTTTCGCACAAACCGGTGGTATCCACAACAACGGTGCCCATATTGTGAGCAAAACAGGTAGTTTCTGGGTAGTAAAAAACGGTAATTTCACCCTTACCAGCGAGAGTGCCGTCAACCTTGCCACAATGGGCAACCTGATCATCAACGATGATGCCTGATATGCTTTTATGAATTGCTACAGGCTTCAGCCTGTCGAAAAATGGAGTAATTCCTTTTAATACTTGAAAATCTGAAAAATAAGATTTTTAAGTCAATTAAACCTTATTTCCCCTTTTTTCAACCTTAATAGCGTAATTCCGAAGAAATAAACAAACCTTATTTACCTTATTTATATCGTGTTGTTATTCAATAATATACCAGTTGGAGGTATCTGGAACATTATTTTCAAATTCAAGCTTTTACCGTAACCAACAACGATGCTTTGGATTAAAAAAAAGTAACCGCAATTAAAAAAAAGTTGTAAATTTGATGATATATAAATTTGCAACCATGGAAACAGACATGAACAATATATTGGTGAAGCCGCAAACAACATATATAAATCCTTATACCGATTTTGGGTTTAAAAAATTGTTCGGAGAAGAAGGTAGCAAAGATTTACTGATAGATTTTTTAAACCAATTATTGCCACCGGAATACAATATTGTTGGTTTGGAATTCCGCGATAAGGAAATGTCGTCTGAAATACCGGAATTTAGAAAAGCTATCTTTGATCTATATTGCGAAAACGAGCGGAAGGACAAATTCGTAATAGAAATGCAAAAAACGCGATTGGAATTTTTCAAGGATCGTGTAATTCTTTACATGACCTTTCCGATCCGCAACCAAGCACCAAAGGGTGGTGTATTGACTGTAGTAAAAGGCAACGAGAAAAAAGTTGATTGGAATTTTAAGCTAAAACCGGTTTATTTTATTGGAATATTGGATTTTGGATTTGATGCTAACGATAAAGATGGGCAATATGTATTGGAAGTTGAATACAAAGACCAAAACAATAAAGTTTTTTACGATAAATTGAAATACTTTTTTGTAATAATGCCGCGATTCAACAAGGAGGAAAAGGATCTGAAAACACACAAAGACAAATGGATATATTTCTTGAAAAATTTATCCTCGTTTGAAGATATACCGGCAATATTGAACGAACCAATCTTTCAGAAGGGATTTGAATTGGCCAAAATAGCGAATTACGATGCTAAACAACTATTTGAATATGAACAAAGCTATAATGATTATTTAGGTTTTAAAGCCTCGATGGATTTTCAGTTTGATCAGGGGATGGAAAAGGGAATTTATGAAACAGCAAAAAATGCCATTATCGAAGGTTTTCCAAATGATATTATCGAAAAGATTACCAAATTATCGTATGAATATATTGATGAAATTCGTAAAGATCTGAATATCAATATTATCAATAAGGCAAAGTAAATAAGGTATGTCGGCAATTCAAACCTTATTTCTCCCATTTTTTAACCATAATATCTTGATTCGCAGAGATAACCCAACCTTATATATCTATCTGTAATTCAATTAATTACAAGTTGATAGAGTTTCTGGATTTTTTAGCAAAATTTTATCTCCATCATTATTTAAATATTCGGGTTTAACTTAGTGACCGGGTATGTTTTGATCACTGAATTATGATTTAATTAAATTTCCAAAAGCAAATAAACATTTTGCAATACAGATTGTTATCTTAATTTTTGGTAAAAATTCCTGAAATTTAACAACATTAAAACAAACAATCACATGAAAATGGGAATTAAATTATTCTTTGTATGGGCAATGGTTTTGATGATCACCTTTGCAGCAAAAGCCCAAAGCGTGGGCATCAACTCGACCGGTAACCCGCCCAACAGCAGCGCAATGCTCGATGTAAACGCGACAAACAAAGGGTTATTGATACCCAATGTTGCGCTTACGGGCACAACAAATGCGAGTCCAATTACTTCACCTGCTGTTAGTTTGTTGGTGTACAACACTGCAACAACGGGTGATGTGACCCCAGGTTACTATTACAATTCAGGAACATCAG
>JBAXWR010000307.1:0-8428 GCA_037128295.1 Mariniphaga sp. | reverse complement strand
GATCATGAAATTTACTTCACAAAGAATGGAAACAAGGTTTTCTGCATTTTCTCCAGGTGGAGTTCCTCACTGGATATTGATCTTCTGCCGGATGAAAAGGTTAAGAAAGTAACCTTGCTGGGTTACAGTGGCGAAATAAAATGGAAAATTGTTGATAATCATCGTTTAACGGTTGAAATTCCAAGGTTAACCATTGATGAATTGCCATGTTTGAACGCATGGACTTTGAAAATTGAATAAAAAAAACACATCACTTCCGTAAAGCATTATGAACAGATTCCACTTCTTAAGTCTAACGTTTTTCTTGTTTTTTTGTGCATTAACAGCTAATGCGCAGCAAAAACCATGGATCGATTTCAATCGCAACGGCGTTATGGACACCTATGAAAATCCTGATGCAGAAACCGACAAACGGGTAAATGATTTGCTTTTGCGCATGACAGTCGAAGAAAAAATGCAAATCCTGCATGAGGTAGCTCCAGCTATCCAGAGGCTCGGAATTGCCAAATACGATCATGGTAATGAAGCACTTCATGGCGTTGTTCGACCGGGTAAATTCACTGTTTTCCCTCAGGCCATCGGCTTGGGTGCAACCTGGAATCCCGAGCTTATCAAACAGGTTTCCACCGCCATTTCGGATGAGGCACGGGCAAAATGGAACGAACTTGATCAAGGGAAAAATCAGAAAGAGAAGTACAGCGACTTGTTGGCTTTCTGGTCACCTACGGTAAATATGGCCCGCGATCCCCGTTGGGGACGCACACCCGAAACTTATGGAGAGGACCCTTATCTGACTTCACGAATCGGTGTTGCTTTTGTCAAAGGTTTACAAGGTGATGATCCCAGGTACCTGAAAGTGGTTTCAACTCCCAAGCATTTTGCGGCGAATAACGAAGAACACAACCGGTTTGAATGTAAAGTTGTAATGTCCGAACGGGCATTGCGTTCCTATTATTTGCCCGCGTTCAAAGCACTGATTACAGAAGGAAAAGCTCAATCGATCATGAGTGCCTACCCTGCCATCAACGGTATCCCCTGTACTGCTAATAAATGGCTTTTGACCGATATCCTTAGAAACGAATGGGGATTTAATGGTTACGTGGTTTCAGATTGCGGAGCCGTCGGATTTCTTTATACACCTCACAATTTTGCCCCAACCAGGGAGGATGCTGCGGCCTTGGCCATTAAGGCAGGACTAGACCTGGAATGTGCAGGTTACTGCAATGATTGTTTTATTTATCGCGACTTCCTTCCGAAAGCCTACAACATGGGCAAAGTCACTGAAAGTGAAATCAATACTGCTGCTTTTCGAGTTTTGAGGGCCCGCTTCAAACTTGGAATATTTGATGATCCGTCATTAAATCCATACACCAAAATATCTCCTGAAGTAATCGGAAGTAAAAAGCATCAGCAAATGGCACTTGAAACAGCGCGTCAGTCAATTGTTTTATTAAAGAACAGGAACAATATCCTACCTCTGGACCGGACTAAGATCAAAACAATTGCCGTGTTGGGAATCAATGCTGTTACCTGCGAATTTGGCGATTATAGTGGTAATTCACTTAATGAGCCGGTATCACCTTTGCAAGGAATCATCAACAAAGCAGGAAAAAAGATTCAGGTTAAAACCCTTCCATGGATTGGTAAGATGACGCAGCAGGAAATTATTCCGGCCACCTATTTTGGACATCAGGAAAAAGGGAAAATCAGAAAAGGCCTTAAAGTTGAATACTTTAACAATGCGTTTTTTGCGGGTGAACCTTCTGTTTCAGTTGCTGAAAACATCCTTTTCGATCCGGCTAATCAGCCACCGAATTCTGTAATTCCTCCTGTTCCTGTTTCGATCCGCTGGACTGGTAACCTGAGTCCTGCCGTTTCTGGAAAATATACCTTTGGAATTAAAAAATCCGGAGAGTATAAATTGTACCTCAACGAAAAAATGGTAGTTGAGAGCAAAAATGACCCTGCATCAATCGATCTGGAAGCAGGGAAAGCATACGCTTTGAAACTGGAATATAGTTGCCCTGGCGGAAAAGCATATTGCTCGCTATCGTGGAAAACACCTGACAAAAAGGCTGCAGATATGTATTTGGCTGAAAAGAAACTGGCCCAAAATTGCGATGTCTCCATCGTTGTATTGGGTATCAATAAATCCATAGAAATGGAGGGGCGTGATCGCAAAACGCTTGAATTGCCTGCTGATCAGCAACAATTCATTCAGGATATTTACAAGGCCAATCCTAAAACGGTTGTAGTTCTGGTGGCCGGAAGTTCGCTGGCAATTAACTGGATTCAGGATAATGTGCCTGCCATTGTCAACGCCTGGTATCCAGGTGAACAGGGTGGAAACGCCATTGCAGAAGTCCTGTTTGGCGATTACAATCCTGCAGGCCGGCTTCCGCTCACCTACTACAAATCGACTGACGATCTGCCCGCCTTTAACGATTATGAACTTTTCAATGGACGGACTTATATGTATTTTGAAAAGAAACCGCTGTACCCGTTTGGTTACGGATTAAGCTATACCAGCTTTGGCTATTCAGGAATAACTTTGGATAAACCGTCAATGGCAACTTCAGATACTGTCACGGTTGCTGTTGAGGTGAAAAATGCCGGGAAGTTCAATGGCGATGAAGTGGTTCAGTTATATCTTCAACAGAATGATCCGGCCTTGAAATTGCCCCAGAAACAATTAAAGGCCTTCAAAAGGATTCACCTGAAAACGGGGGAATCCCAAATGGTAAAATTTGAACTTAGCAGGAAAGACCTTGCATACTGGAATGATCAGAATGAATTCGTATTAAATCCAGGGCCTGTCAAAATTATGATTGGTGCTTCGTCAGATGATATCAGGCAGGAGGTAATGTTATCCATAATAAATAGCAGAAAATAATTAATGATCATGCCAGGTGATTTATATTAACGTACTAAATTTTACAGGATGAACAAACTTAAAAATGCTATTTGGCTGATTTCGATGTTGATGATTGGCTTTTCGTGTACACCTGCAATGATCACAAAATCACCTGATAAGAACAACAGCATCGTATTGGAACTGGACAGGAATGGTACATTGCTTTACTCTGTTAACACTCATGAAACCAGAGTTGTTGAGAAATCGCTGATGGGAATGGAGATCACTGATTCAAGTTTCAACTTTAATTCCGGACTTAGTTTTGTTGGAAGTGAGGAAGTTTTGATCGATGAAAAGTACACACTTCCGACAGGTAAAACCTCTAACTACGTCAATAAAGCCAACGAATCAGTTTTCACTTTTAAGAACAAATTCAACAAACTCCTGAAGGTCGTTTGCAGGGCATACGATGATGGAATCGCATTTAGGTATGTAATTGATCTAAAAGATAGTATAGTGATCAGAAAGGAAAATACCCGGTTTTCCATTCCCCTTAATACGCAAAGCTGGATAATGGATTATACTCCGAATGGAGAGAATTTTTATCCCAAAAGATTGCTGGATACTGTTGCGATCAAGCCACTTTCCTATCCTGCATTGATGCAGATTGATCAAAAAATCTGGATGTTGCTGACTGAAGCTTGTGTTTATGATCAACCTGCTACACACATCAAAAAAACCGGTAGAGGTAACGAAATGGAGGTTGAATTGCCCGAAAAGCAATATTCGGTTCAGTCAAAATGGGAATCTCCCTGGCGGACTTTTATACTGGGAACAAAACTTGCCACTATCGTAGAGTCGGTACTGGTAGAGAACCTGAACCCTCCATCAGTAATTTCTGATCAAAGCTGGATAAAGCCTGGCGTTGCGGTCTTTCCCTGGTGGGGTAATTATATGGCAAACAGCTACATCGATACTTTAA
Organism: Mariniphaga sp.; assembly: GCA_037128295.1. Taxonomy (GTDB): domain Bacteria; phylum Bacteroidota; class Bacteroidia; order Bacteroidales; family Prolixibacteraceae; genus JAAFHB01. Next base: position 4,592 of record JBAXWR010000307.1, on the reverse strand, counting down.
AAATGTACGTTGATCTTGCGGCTGAGATGAACTGGAAATGGATTGAATTTGATGTTTCTTTAGTTGGTTCACCGTTCCATACCTCCAAACTTTGGGAGACGACCGATTGGTTACCGGATTTTACGGCGTATGCAGAATCAAAAGGCATCAATGTTTATGGATGGGATGAACTAAATGTTCTGAAATCACCGGAGGGTCGGGATCATGTTTATGGGAAATACATTGCATTGGGTATCAAAGGGATCAAAATTGATTTCCTTGATTCTGACAAACAATCAGTTATGCAATTCCGACGGGACGCACTAAAGGATGCTGCCACAAAAAAGCTAATGGTTAGTTTTCATGGGGAGACTGTTCCCCGCGGTCAACGCCGCACATTCCCGAATACTACAACTTTAGAAGGTGTACATGGAGCTGAATACTATACATTTAAGGGGATTAAAGCACCTAATCCAGAACATAACTGCACCCTTCCTTTTACCCGAAATGTGATTGGTTCAATGGATTATACTCCTGTTACTTTCACAATTCGTCCTGAAAATCCACGTATTTCCACATATGCCCACGAACTTGCATTGTCGGTTATTTTTGAGTCGGGATGGATGGTAATGGCTGATCGGCCAAAGGCATATCTGAATTCTCCGGCAAAGGAGTTTTTAAAAAAATTGGAATCAACCTGGGACGAAACACGTTTTATTGATGGTTTCCCGGGCGAATATGTTTGTATGGCCCGGAGAAAGGGAGACAAATGGTTTTTAGCCGGTATCAATGCCGGAAAGGAGAGAACAATAAACGTTCCCTTAAATTTTATTGGGAAAGGAGTTTATTCAATTAAAATTTACGAAGATAAACCGGTAGAGGCAATGAATACCTTAAATATTCGTGAAGAAAAGGTAACATCCGAAACAAATTTATTGGTAAAAATGATGGCTAACGGAGGTTTTGCTACGATTATTGAGTAAATTCAACAAATACAAACAATATTTTGTGAAACAATAAACAATTAAAAAGTAGATGTATGAATCTTAAGAACTTATTAACCAATGTGTTTGCTGTGAATTTAGTGAGCAAGCTTAAACAGGTCCTATTATTGGTAGCAATAGTCACTGGTTTCAACTTGTGCTATGCTCAAACCCAACGTACTGTCAACGAGCCGCTCCCTTCCCGTCAGGTACACCTCGATTTTCATACTTCGGAATTTATTCCGGGTATCGGCGAGAAGTTTGACAAAAAGCAATGGCAGGACGCATTAAAGGCAGGCCACATCAATTCGATCAATATTTTCGCCAAATGCCATCACAGCTGGAGCTACTATCCAACCAAAGTTGGCCATGTCCATCCCAACCTGAAGTTTGATTTAATGGGGGCACAAATTGAAGCCTGCCACGAAATTGGGGTGAAATGCCCTATCTATTACACCGTTGGTTGGTCAGCATCTGATGCCGAAAACCATCCGGAATGGATTGCCAGGGAGAAAGACGGTAAATACCAGAACCTGTTGTATGACCTCAATGCAAATGGGTCTGACCCGAAACCTGAAAATGCCTGGATATGGCTTTGTCCCACTGTCGGTGGACCCTATCACGAGCACATCATGAAACAGGTCGCTGAAATTTGTGAAAAGTATCCTGTTGATGGTTTTTGGTTCGATATCTATCATGTAGGCAACAACGGTTGTTATTGTCAGTTCTGCCGCGCCAGGATGAAAGCAGAAGGTGTCGATATTAATGACAAAGAGGCTGTTATAAAGAGTACAGCCCTTGCGGTAAAAGCACATATGAATTCACTCAGGGAGTTGATTGCCAAATCGCATCCCACTGCAACGGTGTTTTTTAACTCAACTACCCATCTGGTGAACGCTGGCAACTTCAACAACCGATTGTATGAAATGAATACCCACCAGGAACTGGAAGATTTGCCAACTACCTGGGGTGGCTACGACAAACTCCCCTTAGAGGCCAAATATCATTTGCAGAATGGCAACCCTATCGTTGGGATGAGCGGAAAATTCCATAAATCATGGGGAGAATTCGGCGGATTCAAACATGCTGACGCCATCAAATATGAAGCCGCAGCAATGATCTCCAACGGGGCAGCCTGTAATTTTGGGGATCAGTTGCACCCCTCAGGTGAAATGGATATTGAGACCTACAGGAATATAGGCAAAGCCTACGAATATGTTGAGAAAATCGAAAAATACGGATTGGGCGGTGTGCCGGTTTCAAATTTGGGTATTTGGTTAACCCTGAATACAAATGCTGATCATGGACTTGTAAATATCCTGCTCGAAACCCACAAAGACTTCATTGTAGCCAATGAGAAAAATCTGAATAGTTTGGAATTGCTCATCCTTCCCAGTCAATCCTGTTTAAAGGAATCACAAGCAAACCAGATTAATAATTGGGTAAAGCAGGGTGGAAAATTGATTGTTTTTGGAGACGGGGCATTGGACAAAGATGGGAAACATTTTCTTGTTGATGTGGGTGCCGAATTTATTGGACGATCGGACTATCAGTTTGATTTCACAGTTGTTAAACCGATACTTGGGAAAGATGTTGTCAGTACCCCTTTCTTAAATTACGAACCGGCTTTAAAGATCAGGCCTGTGACTGGAACTATTCTCGCAGCTTTGCGCGAGCCCTATTTTAACCGGACTTACGAGAAATACTCGGGTCATCGTGCAACTCCCTATCAATTAGCCGATTCTGAATATCCAGCGATTATCAGGAATGGCAATATTATCTTTTTTGCGCATAAATTAGATCAATTGTATTATACCCATGCGGTTCGCCTGCACCGGCAACTTGTCGAAAATGCAATTGATATTCTTTATGAGTCACCTGTTTTAAAAGTGAATCATCTTCCAAGTTGTGGCAGGGTTAGTTTGTTGAAACAGGAGAAGGAGAACCGGTATGTGGCTCATCTGCTTTACAGTCCGGCCTTGCAACGCGGGGAAGTGAAAGTAATTGAAGACTTTTTGCCAGTTCCGGGTGTAGAAATCGAACTGAATGTTCCTGAGAAGGTGAAACGTGTTTACCAGATTCCCGATGGCAACAAGGTTAAGTTTAAACGAGACGCGAAGAAGCTGATCATTGCTGTTCCGACGTTTACAATGCATAGTGGAATAGTCCTTGAATATTAATGATAAAGATAAAACCATGAAAAAAATATTGGTAAGCTTTGTGGTAGTTTTTTATTGTTCCTCCAACTTTTTATTTGGACAGATCAAGCCCGAAAATTATAATGCCAAGCGGTTAGAATGGTTCAACGATGCCAAATTCGGACTATTTGTTCATTGGGGTTTGTATGCCATTCCGGCTGGCTACTGGCATGGGAAGGCTATACCCGGACCTTCGGAATGGATCATGTACGAGGGAAAGATTCCTGTAAAAGACTATGAACCGTTGGCTAAACAGTTTAATCCAACACAATTTTCATCTGAAAAATGGGCAATGCTAGCCAAAGAGGCAGGGATGAAATACATCGTTTTTACGGCAAAGCATTGTGATGGGTTTGCCATGTACGATTCTAAAACGCTGGCTTATAATATTGTTTCTGCCACTCCTTTTAAACGCGATGTCTTAAAAGAATTGGAATCTGCTGCCCATAATAAGGGGATCAAATTGGGATTTTACTATTCTCATAACTGGGATTGGCACGAACCACAGGCATTGGGATTGGAAAACACCTGGGATTTTCCGGATAGTAAAACCAAGGATCAAAATATCTATTTTCAAAATAAGGCATTGCCACAGGTTAAAGAATTGGTTTCTAACTACAAACCCGATTTGATCTGGTTCGATGTGCCAACCACCATTAAACCTGAACAAAGCAAGGCGTTTTTAGATACCATTCGTAAATACCGACCTGATTGTGTGATCAATGACCGGATCGGCAACGGTCTCGGTGATTACTTAACTCCCGAACAATATATTCCTGCGGCAGGCAGCAAAGTAATTTTTGAATCGTGTATGACATTGAATGATACATGGGGTTATAAAGTGAGCGATTGGAACTGGAAGTCCGCTCCCAAGGTAATCTACAATCTGGTTGATGTCGTAAGTAAAGGTGGGAACTATTTATTGAATATTGGCCCTGACGAAAAAGGAAATTTTCCGGGCGAAGCTGTCAGAATATTAAAGGAAGTTGGGAAATGGATGGAAAAAAATGGAGAGAGTATCTATGGAACTTCGGGTAGCGCAATGGGACCATTGCCTTTTGGTACCTGCACCGTCAAATCTGAAAAACTCTTCTTCCATGTTTTTAACTGGCCGGAGAATGGTAAGCTGACCCTACCTGGAATTAATTGTAAAGTAAAGAATATCTATCTTTTGGCTGACAAGATGAAAAGTCCCTTGAAATGGCAAATGTCAGGAACAAAAGACATTGTGGTTCAGCTAAATTCAACGGAAATTCCGGCAGAAATCCTGAACGATATAGACAATGTTGTTGTGCTGGAATTCACTGGATCAATTAATTATGATATGACTCAATTGCTTTTGGGCGAAGGTGCTGCTACCTCATTTTTACCGCAAAAAGCGCAAGTTTCCGGCGATTCGGTAAAATACATTTTCAACGATAAATGGGACGAA
>JBAXWR010000306.1:0-8538 GCA_037128295.1 Mariniphaga sp. | reverse complement strand
GCGGGTCAAAAAGGACACCGCCGGGTTTTATCGACTGCCATCAACCCGTCGGTGTGCGAAGTACCTGACTATGCTTTAATAAAGATAGAATAACCTACTTTAAAACCCCTGCGGGTCAAAAAGGACACCGCCGGGTTTTATCGACTGCCATCAACCCGTCGGTGTACGAAGTACCCGAAGGTGTTTCAAAATACTCCTGAAGATATGATTTTTAGTCATAGCCTCACTTCAAGTGAGATGATGACTAAATCTGTATCAACGATCAAAATACCCACTCCAAAGAATCTCATTATTACCGCTATTTCCCTGACTAATTTTAAGTAACACTGCCCCTCCAATTGCAGTTTTCAAAACTTGGGAATCATTTGTTTTTATACCCAGTTCAAGCTTTCCATCGTTTTTCTTGCTCAATACCCGGCAATCCACAATTTCTGCTGATGGAAGATATTTTTTTATCGTTCCCAAATCGGTTTTTGTTTTTTCTGAAATAAGGAACAAATCTACTTTAGGGAACTTTTTCCACTCAGACTCTTTTAGAAAACCAGTGTCGTGAAAGTAAATCCTTATGCCTTGGAAATTCAAAAACCTATTAATGCATAGCAGATTATTGGTTTTTACCTTTGAAGTGTCTGGTATATATATAATTGTTGATTTCTCGATTTTCCGGTAACCATCATACGGTTTAATGTAATAGTTCAACTTTTCAATTGTGCCACTATTGGGAGTTGTAATCCAATATGTTTGACTGCCGGAGGTCAATGCGACTAAAGTCCTACCTTGAAGATTAAAAACGACAACTTCCTTCCTTGAATAAGTTTGAAAATTCGATATATTGATGATTATTAATAAGATAATTAAAGTAGTAAGTGCAAATACCAAAGCTTTGGGAGTTTTATAGAAGATAAATATTCCAATCAAAACGGAAAATAGAACAAACAATATTAGTGATATATCCGATGGGTATAGATTAGTGATCAACGCCTTTGGGAGTTGTTCCACGAAACGGACAGAAAATAGCATACCCTGTCCGGCAAGGTCTAATATACGTGCCATTATCGCTCCCAGAAATGGGACCAACGGTGCGACTGCAAAAACGATAAACGAAAGGTAGAGGATTAGGGTTACCAAAGGGATTACCATGAGATTGGCCAACAGAAACCAGGTGGGAAACTGATGGAAATAATGGAGCAGAAAAGGAAGTGTTCCGATTTGCGCTGCAACAGATACCGAAAGCAATATCCAAATCTGGTCTGGTATCCAATATTTGAAATAAAGCAACTTGTACAAGTAGGGGTGGAAATAAACGATTGAAAACACTGCTACGTAGGAGAGCTGGAAACCGACATCATAAACAAGGAAGGGGTTGAAGCAAAGCAGTACAAAGGCTGATGAAGCTAGTATGTTGTAAATTTCGGGTTGTCGGCTGAAACTTTTGCCCACTACAATAAATGAGAACATCGCTGCTGCCCTTAAAACGGATGCGGATAATCCGGTAATAAGGGCATATCCCCAAAGTCCCGTTAAAATAATCAATGTCTGTAAGATGATCCCCGCTTTTTTCCGTTTCATGAATCCCAAAAGGAATTCAATCACAATATAGATAATCCCCACATTCATACCCGATACTGCCAACACATGGATTACCCCTGTTTTGGAAAAGCTTTGGGTGGTTTCAGGTTCGAGGTCTTCGCGTGATCCCAATGCAACGGCTGAAACCAAATGGAGAACTTCACCTTTTAATCCACTGTTTTCCAATATTTTGATTAGTTTGTCCCGGACAATCAGTGAATATTCAGTTAAGTTCAGTTGCTTCTCAGTTTTAGGGAAGTATATATTATTGTTGCTTAGGTAGATGCGATGTCCTATTCCATTGCGAACCGAATACTCGGCATAATCGAATTCATAAGGATTTCCTGTTTTTTTCATCACTTCGGGTTTTCCACGAAAGCAAAGTACAGATCCGGGTTCAATTTTTTTTAAATCGACTGTTTTGTCAATATATGCAAGTACCTTTGTATCAGGCTCTATAAGTCTAAGTATCAATCTGAAGGATTTCTCCTTTTCAATAGGATATTCGTCCGCAATTGCGTAATATTTGTTTTCAGACAAATGTTTTGGTTGGTAAATATTGTCTGTACGGATAAAGGCTCCAATTGAAGTCAAAATAGGGATAAGTAGGATTCCAAAGGTTGGCTCATGTTTATATGTTGTTGAAATAAAGAAATACAATAGAAATATCAGGCAAAGTGAAGTGCCCAAAAACAGCCATTTCTGTTCAGGAGGAAACCATCCGCCTAAAACGATTCCTGTAGTAAAGGGAACAAGAAGCCGGATAAAAGGTGCACTGTGCAGCTTGTCGGTGAGTTGAACCATTCAGCATAGGATTGATCCTTAAATATACGAAATATTTTTCAATTGATCTTCATATTCCTCGGCCTGTTTTTATGGAATTGGTTGGCACTCCGCCTCGAAAAGCAATTGACACAACCCAAAAGCTAATTCACTTTATAATCCTAATTTGACCTTTGTTTTGAAAGATCTTTCTGTACGTTTCAGAAGTTAATTACCCATATGATTCTGTTACCGAGCCGTTTTCTCCTTTTCTGTTTTGTCAAGGGCAGCACCTTTCTGGCGCAAATCAAGATAGTTCGTCAGATTGAGTGGAGGATAACCTTCTGATCTGATGCGTTCACCCAGAGACCTGAAATTTGTAGCAACATCATTCGAAATCGATCCATCTGGTTGTGGTCCGAAGTTAAGGAGCAAATTGGCATTGTTGTTGGCTGCTCCAACGAGCATTTTCCATAGGCCATCAACTTCCTGACACTTGTTTTTGGGATTCCATTCCCAGGAACCCTGACTTGTAACCGCAATCTCAGCTTTCTTCTGCAAGTTCTTGCTCCAGGCTTCATCCGATAATTTACGGATTCGTTGATCCTGAGGTGTGTTTCCCGGGTAGTGCATGCTGATGGACTTCAATTCGCGCTCTCCAACAAGAATATCTTCGGTTCCGGTTGCCCCTGTCTTGAAATGAATCAGGGCATGGGGTTGGTATTTGTGAATCACATCATAGAATTCCTGAATATTGAATAACTCGCTGTTAGTCAGAACTCCTCCCAATGGATCGAACCAGAACCCAGCCACGGGTCCATATTTTGTGCAAAGCTCCGTAAGCTGATTTTTGCAAAATTCCCTGTATTTTTCAAAGTCTTCAGGTTTTGAATATTTAAAATAGGCTGGAGTTTGAGAATATGCGGGTCGTCCTTGTTTATATAGATCAGCCGGCAAAAAGTAGGGATGTGTCCAGTCGATTCCGATCGAATAGTAGATAAAAAGTGGCATATTCCTTTCGCGACAAACTTTGGCCAACTCAGCAACAAAGTCACGGTGCATGGGATAATCCATACTGTCCCAATCGGTGAACTTGCTGTCCCATAAGCAGAACCCATCATGGTGTTTGGCAACAAAAGTGATGTAGTGCATACCACTCTCTTCTGCAAGTTTGACAATCTCTGTTGCATTAAACCCGGAAGCATCTACTTCCCGTGCATCTTTTCTGTATTGTTCCAATGGAATTTTCTGATTGTACATGGCCCAGGCAGCATAGTATTTGCCCCATACACCCCAATGAATAAACATCCCCATCCGCGCCTTATCAAACCAGGCGAGGGCTGCATTACGTGGCGATTGCTGGTAAATGGCAGCATATTCTTTTAAATAGTAGGGGATAGCCTCTGATTGTTGTTCCTGAGCCGACAATCTTAGGCAATTGCTAAAGACTAATGTTATGAGAATTAAGAAAAATATTTTCATCTTAAGCTTGTTTATGAAAGAAATCAGTTTGAGTGTGCTGTTGAAAGAATTTGTTTGATAAAAAAACACATATTTGAATGATAATTTCAAACAAATATGTGTTCTATTAGCTCAATTATTTACTAATCAGGGTTATTCATATTTCAACCAGGCGGTAGCCTTACAATCTTTATCAGCCACGAACCTGATCCAACGGGATTGGAAATAATCAGTAAATGGATATTCTTTTATTTCTCCAGATTTTACAGTTATGGTTTGATAAGTCATCCATGGACCATGTCCGATTGGTTCCACTTCAATTTTGAATATAACAGGTTCTTTTGAATCGTGCGAAAGTTTCAGGCTGCGCTTATCGTAGAAGCCGATCAGATATGGATCAGAAGCAGCACCCGCTTTTACCTGGGTGTCCTTCCATGGGCCACCTTCGCCTACCGGCTTACCCATTTGCCATAAGTCGTCAATCACTCCGGCCCATACTGCAGCTTTTCCATCGGACGAAGTAACAACATGTGAATTACCTTTTGATGTTGCAGAATTTAAACCTGTCAAAATCAACATTCCACGATAGGATGCATAATCATAGATGCGGAAATTATGCGAAGCAATAGGACGGATTTTCGCATATCCATCGGCATTCTCGGCGGGCAGTTCATAAAATGTCCCTTCACAATCGAACAAATCCCGTTCTGTGGCCACTTCGCGCGAAATCCGCATTAACCCCTTATTGATCAATTCATCAAACCTGGAGTTTCCTTTAGGTAACCTCCAGCGCCTTCCTGCGTCATCCACAATCAGTACTGACGATTGATCGATTGTGATCACCTCCTTTGGAATAATCATTTTTTCGCGAATGTAAGTGGCAGTAACTGCATCCTCCTTTTTCGTAAGGTTCATCAGAGAATCGAGTTCGTAATAACCTGTCTCATTGAAATCCTTGTCCGAAACATTTCCGGCAAGAACACCCAATTTACGACGGTTGTCATCCAGATCCCAAAGTAAACAGGCATTGGCACTTGACTCACCTACTTTTGTCAATCCGGTAAAGATTGGATCAGCAGTAACTGTCCGTTTATCTTTTTGAGTATATGAAAAATGAACTGTTGCCTTTGTTGCCTGATCTGCTTTTACCCTGATCCATTCGCCTTTTTCAGTAAAGGGGACATTTAATGCACCATCTGCATTTAGCTTTAACGATTTCACTGATTTCCATGTGTTATTCCCTTTCTCATCGACCTCAAAAGTGAATACTACCGGTTGTTTTCCCTCATTTTTTACCCATGCCGAGCGGAAATCCCAACCTGCGAAAAGAAAAGGTTCAGAGACTTCACCTGCCTTTACCTCTTCCGATAACCAGACAGCACCTTCTGATGTGTTGGGCCCTAGCTGGTCTGGTTTTTCGGGTGAAGTGAACCATATGTTTGAATTGGATTGTCCCGGTCCCGCAATATTTCCTTTGGCTTTGCGCTTGTTGAGAAACTCGCTTTTCGCAGCATCGTCGCATCCGAACACCAGTTGATTGTTCCATCTTGCAAAGTCGCCAATGACTTTCAAATAAGCTGAACGTGGACGGATATTGGCAGAATTCACTGAGGTAAATGTTTTAGGAAATTGCCAGAACATCCCGTGCATGGTCATTAGATAATCTGGCTTTTCTGCTGTTCCGATATCACGGATCCGTGGCCACTCGGTATTCCAGCCATGTGCACCATCATATGTATGACTTGCTTTTGGAAGCCGGTAAAAACTCCATTTCCCATTGTCGCGAACACCCATTAACAACGATTTATGGTCCCATCCATTTGCCCAGATCGGATCGGTTGCCGGATTTGTATTTCCATAAATCCCCCCTGGCCCTGTCACTTCTGTAAACTGGTTGCGACGGATAACCTTCCATTCTTTTCCATTCCATTCGGCCAGAACACCCGATTTAATATCGAATTTTTTCAAGGCTTCCGGCGATGGTTCACCATTGTTGCTGTAAACCATAACTCCCTGTCCAGAATAAAACCCTTTCCCATGTGCTCCGGGTAGCAACGTGCCATCAAAATTCCCATCGGTATCGTTGGCTTTCTTTTTTGTGACATTGTTATCTTCAAAAAGCATCGTTGGTTTCAGTGTTTTCACATTCACTTCATAAAAACCCTCTTCCATTGTTCCGTAATAAATCTTTCCTGCCGGATCGGTCAGGTGACGGGCATTTCCTGTATGACGGCCAGGCATATCCTTGTATTGTATAACACGCACATTACGGTTGGCATCGATTGCATACGGACCAATAAAAAGCTGGTTGCTTTCTTTATGGATCATCCTGTTGGCAGGAGTTCCACCTATACTTTCAGGCCTGGTAATTTTCTGAAGTTCGGGTGTGATTTCATACAGCTTATCCGAGGATCCATATGGCAAATGAGGGCCATAGGAAATGATCCATAACCGGTTGGCCCATGGAACAACTGCTCCGGTTCCACATTCGCCTTCGTTGTTGTAATTGGCCAATGCCGGGTAAATACCACTAAAATTTTTGGTCGAGGCTCCAGGTTGGGCAAACCCACCCAAAGTTGTCAGTAATAATACTGAGATAAACGATAATAATCTGATATTCATTTTATTAATATTAAAATTATTGAATTGCTTGTTTTGGAATCCCTGATTTCATTAGTTTTTTAAGCTCATCAAGGTATTTCAAATAGACATCGCGCGGCAATGTGTTGTGATTCTTGCAGACAGAGGCTGCCATACCGACTACTTCACCCATCATGGCGGTAGTCCGTTGTACCCTGATCGACCCAAAAGCAACATGCGTCACACTGATGTTGCGTCCTGCCATAAACAGGTTATCAATGTTTCGTGAATAGAGGCAGCGGTAAGGAACATGGTAAGGAATAATCTCAGGTTGGATGCAATAGCTGAAAAATTCTTCCTCGGGGAAATATTTGCTGTTCTCGGGATCAGGGAAATGGAGATCAAGCGACCAGGTGGTGGTAAAACTGGCGTCTTCATACTTTACGTGATTTTGTATCTCATTCTGGTTCAGAATGAGATCCCCCATTAATCGCCGGGACTCCCTTCGTCCGCCAATGAATGCCACCCAGGTTAATTTGCGGTTTGCATATTTGGGGCGGTTGTTCTTGAGGTAAGCCCAGTTTCCATAGATTGCCCTTAGATTTTGGTCCCTGATATTTTCAGCCTCAGTAAATATGTTTTTGCTGAAACCACCTTCCCATCTCCAGTCTGGTTTGTCCTCTTCGATAAAGTATTTGTCACTGAACTGGCACGCCCAATCCAACATCGGAAAGGCAGAGGGTGCAGTTGAGGTCTCAAAAGACCATAAGTTGGAAGTTCCCAATGTTTTCAGGTCGGCAAATTTTGGTGCCAGCGATTCAAATGCCTCATAGGCACTTTCCCTTCCGATCCGGTAATCGGCACCTGCCAGGTAACCAACAGTGGCATCTCCGGTACAATCGGCAAACAACTTTCCGGTGAGACGTATTTCCTGCCCATTTTCAATATGTTTGGCAATGACAGCTTTTATATGATTATCAGCTGATTCTGTTTGAAATACGTGGAAATTCAGAAATAGGGAAATGTTTTTTTCTGCCCTCACCAGTTGCTCTTTTTTGTCGTCCAGGAATGCTTCAGCCGGTCCGGCATTTGGTGGCCGTTTCGGATTAAATTCTTTGAGCACATTTCCAATGTTTGGGTAGAGGTTTTTGTCAATCTCACCCGAAAGTCCAACCCTGATTTCTGAACTGTTGTTGCCGCCCAAAACTGGCCGATCATTGATCAAGGCGACTTTGAGTCCAAGCCTCGCGGCTGAAACTGCAGCACAAATCCCCGCTGCGCCGCCGCCTGTCACCACAAGATCGTATTCACCACCATCTTTGGGTGATGTAATTCCCAAACTTTTTTTACGAAATGTGGCCAACTCTTCACCTGATACAGGTGGGATAAAAGATAAATCTTTTGTAAACAGGAGCGCATCGCAACGACCGTTAAACCCTGTGAAATCGTTCAGGGCCAATTCGACAACTCTGTTTTTGACGGTTAATACTCCGGCATCCTGCCACATCCATGCATTTCCAGTTGTACCAAAAACAACAGGCATTGGTTTTCCATTCACCAGCAAACAAAATTTACCGGGACCTTCCCCTTTGTACCAGGGTGATGTCCAGTTAAATGTCCTGACAAATACTTTAAATTTTCCCGTTTCCGGAAATTCCACCTTAGTTTTGGCATCGGCAACTGGAATTCCCATGCCATGCGCCATCAGATAAGGTGAGCCCATGATGTCCATGAACTGCTGGTCAACAACCCATCCACCTTTAGTAGAAAAATTTTCAGCTTCAATGAAAAGTGAGCTGTTTTGTGCTATTGTATTTAAATAGCTAACAATGAATAAGATAACAAGTAATTGTTTTTTCATGTCAATATCATGATTTATCGAATGTCACAATAAATATTTGTATGCGGGAACTACTGTTATTTCATACTGATCTTCTTTAATTGAATCTGAATTGGAAAAAGTAACTATAGTTGCTTTCAAATGATTAAAAAAACGCATGGCCTGAAGCAATCCATTTTTTTCCCTTTTAAGGTTGTCAGGAGTAAGCTCATAACAAACCTGCACTAATTCCACAACCTGACTGTTTTTAACTGCAACAAAATCACATTCCCCTTTTTCGTCAAAATAGTAAAGTTCATCAAACCTTTTTCGAAGGTGCAGGAAAA
>JBAXWR010000305.1:0-8556 GCA_037128295.1 Mariniphaga sp. | reverse complement strand
TGACATTTGAAACTATTTGAATCCTAAACCGGCTTAGGTTTGATTTTGATATTGAATTGTGTGATAATTCTATTTTTCAATCCTTTGACTTAAACCAATTCTCCATTTTTATTCCAGCTAAATGCTCAAAATCTTTGGTATTGTCTGTTACCAGAATTAGTTTGTTTTCGATTGCTGTAACTCCAATTAATAAATCAAACTCATCATGCATAGGTTTTCCAATTCTTCTAAGTCGAACCTTTTCTTTGGCATAAAGTTTAATGGAACCAAATATTGGAATAATCGAAAGTCCACCTACAAATGCATCAACAGATTTATGTGATTTAGTCGGATTATCGCTATTCTCAGCACCATACCGTAATTCAACAACAGTAATTTCCGAAATGAAGCAGTTTTCCCTTCCTCTCTCCCTGATGATTTCGTCCAAATTTAGTTTTCCCCTTAAAAAGAAAACACATATACTCGTGTCAAGCAAATAACGCATTAGAACCGTATTTCTTTGTTCCTAAACTTCCTGTTTATCTTAATGTCTTCAATGATTTCTTCCGGCGATTTTTCTGAAGAAAATGCTCCGAATGAATTATAGAATGCATTCTCCCTTGTGGTCAATTCAGTCTTTAATGATTTCGAAAGGCGCTCAATCAACTCAATTTTATTTAAAGAACTCAGTCCCTCAAATAAACCAGAATAGGTTTCGATAATGATTCGATCTGTATGGCTCATTTTCTTAAAACTTTTTATAAACCGTTTCTTTAACTTTAATATATTGGCTCATAATACAATGTAATTATCCTTTGCAAAGATACAATAAATGATTAAAGGCACCTCTATATTTCTGTTTATCTGGATGGGTTTTTAGGACAATGCAAAAATCTCTTTCGTGGCAAAACCTAAATTGTTTTAATTGTAATATTTGTTTATAATATTGAATAACATTAATATACATACAATAAGGATCGCGGTTGAGCTTTTACAATTGGCATATAGCAACACCACAATTAATTATTAACTAAATTTAACAGTTGAACAACTATTAAATGTAGTTAATAAACTAAAATAATTAGTTAGATTTGCTGAAAATATTTAAACAATGAAGCATCTAACGAACAGGGAAGAGGAGATCATGGAAATCTTTTGGGAGAAGGGGGCCATTTACGTCAAGGATATTGTTGACGAAATGCCTGAGCCCAAACCTCATTACAACACCGTTTCCACAATTGTTCGCGGCCTCGAAGACAAAGGCTTTGTAGGTCATGAACAATTTGGGAATACTTATCGCTACTCCGCGATCATCAGCCGTGAGGAATTCAGCAAGGACACGATCAAAAGCATGGTCGGGAAATACTTTAACAAGTCGTATGCCTCGGTAGTGTCGATGTTTGTCGAAGAGGAGAAAATATCGATCGAAGAAATTAAGGAATTGATCAAACAGGCAAAATCAGCAAAAAACGAATCCAATGAATAACATCCTGATCTATTTACTAAAATCCACATTGTGTATTAGCCTGTTATACCTGGTGTTCAGGGTTGTAATGCGAAAGGAGTCCTTTTTTGCATTGAACAGGATATTGCTGCTTTCAATTGTATTCACTTCGGTTCTTATTCCATTGTTTCACCTGCCTCAAGCTATCCAGTCGCCGGTTCAGATGGAATTACTTCCTTTTCTTACATCCGATGAAACGCAAACTGTGGCGGGTTCTAATATTAGCATTGTGCAACCCATCGAACAGTCATTGTCAGTAGAATCGGTTCCTGTTATGGAGACCAACAATACAGTATTTTGCTGGCATCAACTATTACAATATCTTTACCTTGCAGGATTGTTGATCACTTTGCTGATGCTGGCTCATGGCCTCTTCTCCATCTTAATGCTTTTCAGGAAAGCAAAGTCCATTAAAACTGGGGGTTACAGGCTTTTGGTCATTGAAAAAGAGATCGCCGCATTCTCGTTTGGCAGGACTGTCATCATTTCACAAAAGGATTATTCAGAGCATCGCCAGCCTATTCTAACCCACGAACAAGCCCATATCCAACTGAACCACTTTTTCGATCTTCTTCTGCTTGAAATCGTCCGTATCTTTCATTGGTTCAATCCATTCGTCTATTGGCTTATACGTGATATGAAAGAGATCCACGAGTTTCAGGCTGACGATTTCACGCTTAACAAAGGCATCGATGCAACCCAATATCAGTTATTAATCATTCAAAAAGGTGTCGGGCCACAACGGTTCGCACTGGCAAACAGTTTCAATTATTGTCAAATTAAAAAACGAATTGCTATGATGAACAAACAAAAAACCAGAAAAGCATGGAATTGGAAAGTGGTGACCTTTCTACCCCTGTTGGCTCTACTGCTGATGGCTTTTGGCAAAGAAGCGAAAAACGCACCTTTAAAAGGAAGCGTATCCGTAGAGAATTTCTCTCCATCAGAAATCGTACAGATAAATAAAAAATATCCGTATAGTATGCTGATCGAAATCAGAAAAGATGGCAATTACATGGATAATAAATTATGCCCGATTGAAGAAATAATAAAACAGGCACAGGAATGGGAAAAAACTCCAAAAAGAGATATCCTTCTTCTCCTTGATGATCAAATCCCTTATAACCGCATTGATGAAGTCAGGGAGGCACTTTTATTTAAAGATATCCATAATGTAAATCAGAAGTACCATAATTCAGATGAGTTAATTTTTCCTGAAGGTGATGTAACAGAACGGGCAACATTCTCTAACGGTAAATGGGCGGACTGGTTAATTGATAAGTTAACACATTATTCTAAGAATTTGAAATATACGATCACATTTAGCTTTGTGATCGATAAGCATGGCAAAGTCAGTGATGGACATGTAATCAAAGGATGCGACTCTCCCGAGAAAATTGTCGAATTCGAACAGATCCTAAGCCAGATTCCAGATTGGATACCAGCAAAGAAGGGTAATGATGTAGTGAGTGTAATATGCAGAAGATCTGTTAGTTGGAACCCAAATACTGAAAAATTTATTAAAGGGAAAGTATTACATTAATTGTGCCATTGATCGTAGAGATATGCATAGCTGCAAAATGGGTCAAAGGTTAATCCTGTTGAGGCGTTGCGGTATGAATAGAAAAAAGATCTTCGGGATGCCAGATAAAAAAGAAAATAAATGATGTTGATGAAAAAATGGATCAAAATTCGGTTAAAGTATTCCAGCTATTTTTTATGTCCAACTATCTCTTTGTTATTGACTTCGATGAGGTCAGGGGAATTGAATGCGTTATGTTTTAGTTGTTGCTTATCTCGGAATGCCTAATTTATCAGGATTTTGTTTACAGTCCCATACTTTCTGGACTATAATTTGCTCCTCATTTCAAGTATTTCATACAATTGAATCTCAGAAACTCTTGTCCAAATTACCTCTCGCTTAGCCATTCTTCTACTTTTCTGTCCATTTCTGATTGCGATACCACAATACCCTTCTTCCATTCATCGCTTGCAAAAAGCAGTTCTTTCTCCATATCATCCGTTAATTCGATAATATTCTCCTGTTTCCTGTAATCTAAAATCGTTTTAATGGCCATAAGGAAATCGTAGTCTTCAATCTCAGAAATACTATGAATTAGTTTTTGTCTTAACTGAAAGGTGTTCATAACGTTGTTTTAAATTCATCGAATTGGAATCTTGTAGGAGTGACATGGCCAAATATTATCTGCAAAATTTCATCTCCCTCTGTCAATCATCTTGATATATAATTCTTCAACAGAAATAAAGTGATACCAAGCCTTGCCTTCTAATCCTCTTTTTAATATCTTGTCTCCTGTCCAAAGTTTGGCTCTAAGGTGATTCGTCAAAGCAATGAATAAAGTATCATCTATATCAATACCCTCAACAAGGTTTTCAGCTTTTAAAAGTTCTTGTTTTGGAATCAGAACATCATCAATAAACTCAATTTTGTGAAACACTAAATCTGCTATTTCATAGAATTCAGAATCAGTGTATTGTGCAATTTTTTGAATTTTTTCTTTATAACCAAAAACCTCCTCTCTAAGTTGGGGTACTGAATAAAAGGAGAATAACCTGCCGGATTTGATGAGAATTTGCCCAATCTTGCTATTCAAATTAAGCATAGCACTGAATGCGATATTGCTATCGACCACAATATTCATCCGATAAGTCTTTTACGGGATCTTTCCCATCTTCCATTCTTAACTTCCTTAACCAAGCTATCTACTTGTTTTGCCGTAACTTTGGATTTCTGTGTCAATTCGGAATACCTAAGGTAATTCACCATCTCCTGTAAATCGGTAATGTTAATTGTAGCTGGTAATCTGATAATTACCTCATCTAGTGTTCTTTCTATGATCATGGCGTATTCGATTTGTCCACAAATATACAAAAAAAGCAAGAATCTTAAGTCCATCAATTTCTCTTCTCTGTATTTGTGGTAAAAATTCAATATCATTTTTTAGACCAATATTAATCCAACCTTCATTTATCCCCATTTTTAAACTTTTGCCCAAAATCTTCCAAAATTTTTAATTGGAAGCGGAATTGATGAAAAAATACCAAATCGACTGAAAATTTTCTGATTCGCTTACAATTTTGTTTTGTCGTTAATGTTTTATTCCTACTTTTGCCGCGTGATTTGGAGATAATCATAAAAATTTAGTTGGTTATTTCAAGATTACCGGAACAAATTTTAAGTTACGTTGTTAATTGCACAAATTGTATTTTAGTTGATATGAAAAATATTTATACAAGCATTCTTCTACTCGTGGTCATTATTCTCGTCTTAGCTGGGTGAGGAAGGTCATGTATTGTATGAAAAAACATATAAGAGCCTTTCTCAGAAACGAGAAAGGCTCTTTTTTAATAAAGAATTTTGAAAGTAAAAAGTACCGGTAAACCGGAGCAGAAAAGGAACATTATAAACTAATAATAAGTACATGAAAATTGAACTCAGAAGTAATACAACAACACAGGGGCGCCGGATGGCAGGCGCGAGAAGCTTGTGGCGTGCCAATGGAATGAAGGATAATCAGATGGGCAAACCGTTGATTGCCGTTGTGAATTCATTTACACAATTCGTTCCCGGACACGTCCATCTTCATGAGATCGGACAGATGGTTAAGCAACTGATTGAAAAAGAGGGCTGTTTTGCTGCCGAATTCAATACAATTGCCATCGACGATGGGATTGCAATGGGACACGACGGGATGCTTTACTCACTTCCTTCCAGGGATTTGATCGCCGATAGTGTCGAATACATGATCAATGCCCATCGTGCCGACGCGATGATCTGCATCTCGAATTGCGATAAGATCACTCCCGGTATGTTAATGGCAGCCATGCGGTTAAATATCCCATGTGTCTTTGTTTCGGGTGGACCGATGGAAGCAGGGGTTGTTGCCGAAAAGAAATACGATTTGGTTGACGCCATGGTAATGGGTGCTGATCCTTCGGTGGATTCAGTCCTGCTTTCGGAAGTCGAGCAAAAGGCGTGTCCAACATGCGGCTCATGCTCAGGAATGTTCACTGCAAACTCAATGAACTGTCTTACAGAGGCTTTAGGGCTTTCACTTCCCGGTAACGGTACAGTAGTCGCTACCCATCTGAACCGGAAGAAATTATTTGAAAAGGCGGCCAAACGGGTTGTTGAAATCGCTTACGATTATTATCAGAACGGAAATGAAAAGGTTTTGCCACGCAGCATCGCCTCACGTGAGGCCTTTATGAATTCCATGACCCTGGATATCGCTATGGGCGGTTCTACAAATACGGTCCTACATTTATTGGCTGTTGCGCACGAGGCAGGGGTCGATTTTAAGATGCAGGACATTGACGCACTTTCGCGCAGGGTTCCTTGTATTTGTAAGGTATCCCCAAGCTCACATTATCATATTCAGGATGTTAACCGTGCCGGTGGTATCATGGCGATTTTGGGTGAGTTGGATAAAGCTGGTTTATTGAATACTACCGTGTCGCGTGTTACCGAAAATACACTTGGTGAGGCAATCAATAAATGGGATGTTTTACGTTCCACTTCTGATGACGAAGCCCGCAAGGTATATGCATCGGCTGCCGGTAATCTTGGACGTAACCTGATTTTGGGTTCACAGGACACCTATTATTCGGAGCTTGACCTTGACCGTGAGAAAGGTTGCATCCGCGATGTTGAACATGCTTACACCAAAGAAGGTGGTTTGGCTATTCTTTATGGAAATATTGCACAGGCAGGATGTATCGTGAAAACTGCCGGAGTCGATCCTTCCGTTTTCAAGTTTACTGGCACAGCCCGTGTCTATGAATCTCAGGACGATGCCTGCGAAGGAATCCTGAGACGCGAAGTAACTGCTGGTGAAGTGGTGATTATCAGGTATGAAGGGCCAAAGGGGGGGCCTGGTATGCAGGAGATGCTTTATCCTACTTCCTATCTGAAAGCCTCGAAACTGGATAAGGTTTGTGCCTTGTTGACCGATGGCCGTTTTTCAGGTGGTACTTCTGGTTTATCAATTGGACACGTCTCACCCGAAGCTGCAGCAGGTGGGGAAATCGCTTTGGTTCAGAATGGAGACATGATCGAAATAGATATTCCTCAAAGGAGCATTGTTTTGAAAGTTTCTGACGAAGAAATGGCAAAACGGAAAGAAGCAGAGGAGGCCAAAGGTAAAATGGCTTATCAACCAAAGAATAGAAATAGGGTGATCAGCAAGGCGTTAAAAGCGTATGCAAGTCTGGTCGCTTCCGCAGATAAAGGGGCAATACGGATTATTGAATAAATTAAAATCAATTAAATATGACATCTTTTACAAATGACAGTAAAATAGAACAGGAGCCTATAGAAATTACAGGTTCCGAGGCGGTTATCCGATCCCTGATTGCCGAAGGTGTTGATACGATTTTTGGCTATCCCGGTGGTGCGATCATGCCGGTTTACGATGCACTTTATGATTTCCGCCATATCCTCACCCACGTACTGACCCGCCATGAGCAAGGTGCCGTTCATGCGGCCCAGGGATATGCAAGGGTTTCCGGCAAAGTTGGGGTTTGCGTAGCGACATCCGGGCCAGGCGCAACTAACCTGATCACAGGTATCGCCGATGCACTGATCGATTCTACACCCCTTGTGTGCATAACCGGCCAGGTTGTTTCTGGATTACTCGGAACGGATGCTTTTCAGGAATCGGATGTGATCGGTATTACAATGCCTGTTACCAAATGGAATTATCAGATTACTAGTGCGGAAGAAATTCCTGAAGCGATATCGAGGGCATTTTACATTGCCTTGAGTGGCCGTCCTGGACCAGTGGTTTTGGACATCACAAAAGATGCACAGTTTGCAAAATTGAGTTACTCCTATGCGAAATGTATCAAAATTCGTTCGTATGTTCCTGAATATCCTGTTGAAAAGTCATTGATCAAAAAAGCCGCCGAACTGATCAATGAGGCGAAGAAGCCATTCGTGCTTTATGGTCAGGGAGTGATGTTGTCGGGTGGCGAAAAGGAACTTGCCAGTTTTATCGAAAAAACAGGAATTCCGGCAGCAGGGACCTTACTGGGTTTATCCGCCATCCCTACCGACCATCCGTTAAACATGGGTATGTTGGGAATGCATGGAAACTATGGCCCAAATATCAAGACCAACGAATGTGATCTTTTGATTGCTGTGGGTATGCGTTTTGACGACCGGGTTACAGGTAGTATTAAGACCTATGCCAAACAGGCAAAAATTATCCATATTGAAATTGATCCTGCAGAAGTGGATAAAAATGTCAAGACTGATGTTGCCCTGATCGGTGATGCAAAGAAAACTTTGAGGTTGCTTTCACGGTTGGTTGAAGAAAAGCAGCATCCTGAATGGGTTGCAGAGTTTAGGGCAGCGGAGAAAATTGAAATTGAGAAGGTTATTAATGATGACCTCAAACCGTCCAAACCAGGTCTTACAATGGCTGAAGTCATTCGCCTTGTTGCAGATATTACCGACAATCAGGCTGTTGTAGTTACAGATGTGGGTCAGAACCAAATGGCAGCAGCACGATATTCCAAATTTATGACTCCACGTAGCTGGGTAACTTCCGGTGGCTTGGGAACAATGGGTTTTGGTTTGCCTGCAGCGATTGGTGCAAAATTTGGGGCTCCCGACCGTCAGGTGGTTGTCTTTACAGGTGATGGAGGGATGCAGATGACGATTCAGGAATTGGGCACTATCTCCCAGGAGAACCTGGCTGTCAAAATTGTGATCCTTAACAATCATTTTCTTGGGATGGTTCGTCAGTGGCAGGAACTTTTCTTTGAAAAACGCTATTCATTTACTGAGATTAAAAGCCCTGATTTTGTGAAGGTTGCAGAGGCTTATGGAATTCCTGGCAGTTCTGTTCATAACCGAAGTGAGTTGGAAAATGCCATGAAGGTGATGATCGATCACGAGGGTCCCTATCTTTTAGAAGTGAACATTGAGAAAGAGGATAATATCTTTCCAATGGTTCCGGCCGGATTGTCTGTTTCGCAAATCATCCTTAGTGCCGCAGATCTTCAATAAGCTTTCATAATCAGGCAAAATTAAAACTCAAGACGAT
>JBAXWR010000304.1:0-8616 GCA_037128295.1 Mariniphaga sp. | reverse complement strand
AATTCGCCATGGAATCGGTATCCCGATCCCCGACAGTTAAAATTGAAAGCTAGGGTCAGTGAAATTAAAAATGTCCCGGTCAAAAATATTTTCCTTGGAAATGGTAGCGACGAACCAATCGACCTGTTGTTCCGTGCGTTTTGCGAGCCTGGAAAAGACAATGTTGTTTCGATCAATCCAACCTATGGCATGTACCGCGTTGCTGCTGATACAAACAATGTGTCTGTAAAACTGGTTAATCTGGGTCCAGATTTTGAATTGGATGCCGATGCCATCCTTGCGGATGTGACACCTCAAACCAAAATCATATTTCTGTGCTCGCCAAACAATCCTTCTGGTAACGCATTGGATCATAGCGATATGAAGCGGATTATTGAAGGTTTCCATGGTTTGGTGGTTGTCGATGAGGCTTATATCGATTTTTGTCCAGAAAAATCGTTTCTTCCGGTGCTAGACCAATATCCCAACCTTGTGATCCTTCAGACTTTTTCCAAAGCCTGGGGAATGGCAGGACTCCGTTTGGGAATGGCATTTGCTGCCCCACAGATTATTGAAGTTCTGAGCCGAATCAAGTACCCCTACAACCTGAGCATCCTGACACAACAAAAGGGGCTTGAACTTTTGTCTGATCAACAACGGATGGTTGATTGGGTGGATATTATCCTTAAGGAGCGGACCAAAATGATCGAAGTTTTAAAGAAGTATCCTTTTGTAATTAAGGTCTATCCTACCGATGCCAATTTCGTTCTTGTGAAGACCCATGATCCAAAAGGTATTTATCAATACCTGGTCGAGGAGAAAATCATCGTTCGCGATCGTTCATCTATCTCCTTGTGTGAAGGGTGTTTGCGCATCAGTATCGGCTCACCTGATGAAAATACAACCTTGATTGAAGCCCTTGATGGATTAGTTTAAAGAATAATATAAATGAAAAAAATCCTTTTTATCGACCGTGACGGAACCCTGATCGTTGAACCGACAAGTGATTTTCAGATTGATTCCCTTGAGAAGCTTGAGTTTATTCCAGGAGTTATCCGTGGTCTTTACAATATTCAGAAATACCTCGATTATGAGTTTGTCATCGTTTCCAATCAGGATGGGTTGGGAACCACCTCATATCCTGAAGAAACTTTTTGGCCTGCGCAAAATAAGATGATGAAAACCTTCGGAAATGAAGGGATACTTTTCAAAAATGTACATTTTGACCCTTCATTCCCAGAACAAAATTCTCCAAACCGTAAACCTGGAACGGGAATGTTAACCGATTATTTATCAGGAGATTATGATCTTGTGGCTTCCTATGTGATTGGTGACCGTGTAACGGACATTCAACTTGCAAAAAATCTAGGGACAAAAGCTGTTTTCTTTGCAACAAAAGATCGTAATTATGAATTAACTGAAAAAGGATTATCTGATCATTGCCATTTGCTGACAGACAGTTGGGATGAAATATTTAATTTTCTTGCGATAGGTGAAAGGTCTGCTACAATTCAACGAAAAACCTCAGAAACTGATATATTTGTTGAGTTAAATTTGGATGGGACTGGGAAGTGTGACATTTCTACAGGGTTGGGTTTTTTCGATCACATGCTTGATCAGATAGGTCGTCACTCCGGTTGCGACCTAAAAATCAAAGTTGTGGGTGATCTTGCTGTCGATGAGCATCATACAATTGAAGATACTGGAATTGCATTGGGTGAAGCATTCAGAAAGGCATTGGGTAACAAGCGTGGAATTGAAAGATATGGGTTCTGCCTGCCGATGGATGATTGTTTGGCACAGGTAGTCCTCGATTTTGGA
This sequence comes from Mariniphaga sp., assembly GCA_037128295.1. Classification (GTDB taxonomy): domain Bacteria; phylum Bacteroidota; class Bacteroidia; order Bacteroidales; family Prolixibacteraceae; genus JAAFHB01. The sequence continues at coordinate 6,816 of JBAXWR010000304.1, read as the reverse complement.
GGAAGACCCTGGCTTGTTTGGGATGCCCCATTTTTACGTGAAAAGGTAGGTGATATGCCAACGGAAATGTTCTTCCATTTTTTTAAGTCACTGGCCGATTCTGCATTGATCAACCTCAATATTAAAGCTGAGGGGACCAATGAGCATCATAAGATAGAAGGTATTTTTAAGGCATTTGCGCGTGCAATAAAGATGGCGATTCGGAAAGATCCATTTCAGCAGTCGCTTCCAAGTACAAAAGGGGTACTTTAGTAAATAATGAATCATTAACTAACAATAAATATTATGCAAACGATCCGTAAAGACGCAGATTTGAGGAACACAGCAATTTTGTTGATTTATTGTCCTGATAAACAGGGGATTTTGGCCTCAGTGACTGAATTTCTGAACGAGAATAAGGGAAATATTATTTATCTCGACCAGCATGTTGACCATGAAGAAGGTCTTTTTTATATGCGGGTGGAATGGGAGCTTGAGAAATTTGTCATTCCGCGCGAGAAAATTTCCGATTATTTCGAGACTTTGATAGCCGGAAAGTATTCGATGAAGTTTGAGCTGCATTTTTCGGACAAAAGGCCAAGAATGGCAATCTTTGTTTCCAAAATGTCGCATTGTCTTTTCGACATCCTTTCACGTTACGTTGGAGGCGATTGGGATACAGAGATTCCTTTGATTATCAGTAACCACGAAACAATGCGTCCCATTGCCGAAAGCTTTGGAATTGATTTTAAGGTCGTCGAAATAAACAGTGCGAACAAAGCACAGCAGGAGAAACGTGAGATTGAGATACTTGAGGAATACAAAATTGATTTTGTTGTTCTTGCCCGTTATATGCAGGTTTTGTCAGATCAGTTTGTGAGGCATTATCCGAATAAGATCATCAATATACACCACTCATTTTTGCCTGCTTTTGCCGGTGCAAAACCGTATCATGCTGCCCATCAGCGGGGCGTGAAAATCATTGGCGCCACAAGTCATTATGTGACCACAGATCTGGATGCCGGTCCAATTATCCATCAGGATGTTGTCCGCATTTCGCATATCGATACTGTGGATAGCCTTATCCGGAAAGGAAGGGACCTTGAAAAGATCGTTTTAAGTGATGCTGTTTACAAACACCTTCAACGTAAAATATTGGTTTATAACAACAGAACTGTTGTATTTAATTAAATGTCAATGAATTATATTTTTAAGCAAATTATCTTTGCCTTTTTTGGGCTAGTCATTTTTAATTCTGCTTTGGCCCAATCTGCTACAGTAATCCCGAAGCAAACTGTACCTGAGGAATATGGTTATCTTGTTAAGATCGGTGATCAGATACCCGATTTTTCAATGACATTGACGGATGGTAAGAAGGTATCACCGAAAGATTGGAAAGGCAAAGTGGTCATGCTCCAGTTTACGGCCAGTTGGTGCAGCGTTTGCAGAAAAGAGATGCCTTTTATTGAAAAAGACATTTGGCTCAAAAATAAAAATAACCCCAATTTTCTTCTTTTTGGAGTTGACCGGGATGAGCCCTTGGAAAAAGTCACAAAATTTCAAAAGGATATGTCGATTACCTATCCTTTGGGACTTGATCCGAATGCTGATGTTTTCGGATTGTTTGCCGATAAAAAGGCCGGAGTCACCAGAAATGTAATACTCGATCGCACCGGGAAAATCGTTTACATGACAAGGCTTTACAAACCGGAAGAATTTCAGGAGATGGTAGGAGTGATTGAAATGCTTCTGAAATAGAGTAAGTTGGTCGTTTTATAAAAATTTAAGAAACAAAGATATGAAGAAAGCTACAACCCCAAGAACCTTAATAAAGATAGACGGTCAGGAATTAATATTAAGTAGCCTGACTCATCCTAGGGTTGTATATGAGTTTATCAATCATATCAACGAAATTGGGAATTCCGATAATAAAAATCTGATCCTAAACTTTAAAAATGTTAGTGGAGCCTTTCCTAATGTTAGTGTTCCGATTGCCGGAATTATTGAGAATATGATTTTAAAGGGTTTTTCCTTTGAATTTTATTATTTAACTGATTACCTAAAAAAGCTTTCAATTAAATCACCTTTACGAGTGCAGGAAAACAAGGAACTTGCTAAAAAATCTAGTTTGGATAAGATCTGGAAGTTTGAAAGTGCTGAAGATATTTACCTTTTAATCAATTCGTTTGTAGATGAATTATCTCAAATTATCGTATGTGAAAAGGGCGTTTTGGAAGGCTTTGAGTGGTCAATAAATGAGGTTCTAGATAATGTCCTGCAACATTCAAGCAAAAGTTTTGGTTATGTAATGGGTCAGGTGCATCCCAAAACCAAACATTTTGTGTTTTGCGTTTATGATACAGGTCAAGGAATTTATAACTCATTATTGTCTTCATCTGTTCATAAACCAAATAGTCCTGTTGAAGCATTGAAACTTGCAGTAAAAGAAGGTGTCACTAGAGACAAAAAAATTGGCCAGGGAAATGGATTATGGGGATTGCATCAAATTGTAAGTGAGAATATTGGAATATTAAACATTACTTCAAATTCTGCTTGCTATAATTTAACAAATAATAAATTTAAAACCTATGGAAATATCCCCCAACTTTTTATTGACAATGGATGTATTGTGGATTTTCAGATAGATTATGGTAAAGAAATATCCATATCAAAAGCTCTTGGTGGATATCAACCCGTAAACACTAAAGTTGAAACCTTGGAAGACGATTTCGGTAAGATTGTTATCTACTTGCATGATAAGGATTCTGGGGTCGGTACACGGATATCAGGCGAGAAAATCAGAAACGAATTAATTAATCTCTATAAGCAGTCTGGCAATAATATCACCCTTGATTTTGCAAATATCAATATAATCTCGTCGTCATTTGCTGATGAGCTTATGGGAAAACTTGTAACTGAATTTGGATTTTATGGTTTTAATAACATCTTCAAACTGAGAAATATGAACTCAAATGTTCAATCAATTGTTCAACGCTCAGTTGCACAACGGATGATGGAAAGCTTCAATGGGAACGGGAAAAACCATTCAAATGATTCCTACCCATCTGAAAAATAAAGTAATATCAAGATAGTTCTATGAAAATCGTAATTATAAAATACAATGCTGGTAATATCCGGTCGGTGGACTTTGCACTACAACGGCTGGGCATATCTGCGTCGATAACAGCCGATCCAGATGAAATTAGAAGTGCAGACAAGGTTATTTTCCCTGGGGTTGGAGAGGCCTCTACGACAATGAGTTACCTAAAAGATCATAAACTGGATGCTTTGATTTGTGATTTGAAACAACCGGTACTCGGGATTTGTCTCGGTTTGCAATTGATGTGTACCCATTCCGAAGAGGGGGATGTTGATTGTTTGGGGATCTTTCCTGAAAAGGTTAAGAAATTTGTGTTACCGTCCGAAGAGAAGAGCAAGTTCAAAATTCCGCACATGGGTTGGAACAGTCTTTCCGGTTTAAAAACACCACTTTTCAACAGGATCACTGAAGAGGATTATTTTTACTTTGTCCACTCTTTTTATGCCACAACTGGTGCCGATACTGCTGCAACCTGCGACTATCTTGTCCCTTTCAGTGCCTCCCTTCAACGTGACAACTACTACGCCACACAGTTTCATCCCGAAAAAAGTGGCAAGGTAGGTGCTCTGATCCTGGAGAATTTTATCAACCTGAAAGATTGAAAATATGAAGATTGAAATAATTCCAGCTATCGACATCATCGACGGTAAATGTGTCCGGTTAAGCCAGGGCGACTATCTGCAAAAAACTATTTACAACGAAAATCCATTGGAGGTTGCGAAGATGTTTGAAGCGGCAGGTTTGAAACGGCTTCATCTGGTCGATCTTGATGGGGCTAAGGCGCATCATATTGTTAATCAGAAGGTTTTGGAGACCATTTCTACGAATACCAATCTGGTGATCGACTTTGGTGGAGGTTTGAAATCGGATGAAGACCTTCGGATTGCTTTTGAATCGGGAGCATCTATGGTAACAGGGGGCAGCATTGCAGTAAAATCACCAGAAATTTTTTTGAGCTGGATCGAGAAATTTGGGGCCGAAAAAATAATTCTTGGTGCTGATGCGAAAAATGAAATGATCGCTGTTGCTGGGTGGCTGGAGAGTACAGGTACAGATGTCTTTGAATTTATAAGTCATTGGTATTCAAAGGGTATAAATAAGGTGATCAGCACCGACATCAGCCGCGATGGGATGTTGACAGGTGCTGCAACTGAATTGTATCAGAAAATACTGAAAATTGTTCCCGATGCCTACCTGATCGCAAGTGGCGGAATCAGCTCAATGGCTGACATCCTTGAATTGCAGGAAGCGGGAATTCCCGCTGTCATCACCGGAAAGGCAATTTATGAAGGCCGGATTACGATGGATGAGATCCGGAATTTTATTAAGTAAGTTTTATATTGAAAATAAAGATTGAAAATCGCCACAAAGGCACAAAGTCAATAAGTTACACAAAGTTTTGTTCACTTATCATCTTAGTGAATCTTAGTGTCCTTGTGTCTTTGTGGCAAAAAAATAGGATATGCTTGCAAAACGAATAATACCTTGCCTTGATATCCGTGATGGGCAAACCGTTAAAGGGGTGAACTTTGTCAATATCATCAATGTTGGCGATCCTGTTGAGTTGGGGAAGCTTTATGCCCTACAAGGTGCGGATGAATTGGTTTTTTTGGATATCACTGCCACACACGAAGGGCGCAAGACCTTTGTGGAATTGGTGAAACGCATTGCCCAAAACTTGGATATTCCCTTTACCGTGGGTGGTGGGATCAGTGAACTCAAGGATGCCGAAGCTCTGCTTTCTGCTGGGGCAGACAAGATTTCGATCAACTCCTCGGCGGTCCGCAATCCAAAGTTGATTGATGACATGGCCCGAAACTTCGGGAGTCAGTTTGTTGTTGTGGCAATTGATGCACGTGATGCCAACAATTACTGGACTGTCACTGTAAACGGGGGGCGTATTCCAACAGATAAGGAACTGTTCTCATGGGCTAAAGAAGCCGAGGATCGTGGCGCAGGAGAAATTCTTTTTACTTCCATGAACCACGACGGGACCAAGAACGGTTTTGCGAATCAGGACCTTGCAAAGCTATCTGAAATCCTTACTATACCGTTGATCGCTTCGGGAGGTGCAGGAACCATGGAACATTTTGCCGACGTTTTTACCCTTGGAAAGGCTGATGCAGGATTGGCAGCAAGCATCTTCCATTTTCATGAGATTGCCATTCCCGATTTAAAGCACTACCTTCGTGGCAAAGGGATTTGTGTGAGATAGCCCTGTTCTTGAAACCTACGGGTCGGGCGATTTCCAATCGCCCTTAGTTGTATTTATTTTCCGTTTGGATTTTTTTAACGAATTGGTTGATCTCAGTAAATAGTTAGAATAACAGAATACAAATTAATATATGGAACTCAATTTCAATAAACTGGCAGGTAATATCCTTCCTGCTGTCATTCAGGACAATACAACAGGCAAGGTTTTGATGCTCGGATTTATGAACAAGGAAGCCTATCATGAAACGGTTTCAACAGGCCTTGTCACTTTTTTCAGCCGTACGAAAAACCGTCTTTGGACAAAAGGGGAGGAGTCGGGTAATTTTCTGAAAGTGGTTTCGATCCAGGCAGATTGCGACCAGGATACTTTGCTGATCAAAGTAAATCCGGTTGGGCCTGTTTGCCACAAGGGAACCGATACCTGCTGGGGAGAAGTAAATAAGTCGGAGGATGTGATGTTCTTAAAGCATTTGCAGGACTTTATCGACAAGCGGAAAAAAGAGATGCCGTTGGGTTCCTACACCACCTCATTGTTTGAGGATGGCCTTGCCCGTATGGCTCAGAAGGTTGGGGAAGAGGCAATTGAAACGGTGATCGAAGCAATGGCCAACAATGACAAACGTTTGCTTTACGAGGCATCTGATCTGGTTTATCATTTGATTGTCCTCCTGTCACACAAAGGGATGCGGATTGAGGATATTGCAAGGGAGTTAAAGAGGAGGCATAAATAGAAGAGTTAGTGGCAATTTAATAAGTCAACTAACATTATGATAGAAAGCGGAGAATTAAATGATGGTAACACAATTATACTTCTTCAATATATTAAACTCAATAACATACTCTAATTAAAAACAATTTAAATTATGATGATTCTTATCGCAGGTCCTTATAGAGGAGGGACAAATGATGATCCGGAGTTAATAAAGAAGAATTTAGACAGACTTGAATCTGTTGCCTTGCCATTATTCCGTAAAGGACATATTCCTATGATTGGAGAATGGGTTGCGTTACCATTAATGCGTTTGGCAGGTTCAAAGAAAATCGGCGACGACATTTGGGACGAAATTCAATACCCCGTTGCACATCAATTACTTGAAAAATGTGACGCAGTTCTTCGTCTTGAAGGAGCATCTAAAGGAGCAGACAATGACGTAAAAATTGCACAAGAACGAGGGCTTAAAATCTATTATAGTTTGGAAGAAATTCCTGACTTGATACAAAAATAAATTTTTCTAATACCCGAACAACAGAACATTGAATACAAGCAAAGTTGGCACTACGACTACCTGAAATGGGTTTGTGGCTTTGCCAATGCACATGGCGATAGGATAACAAACAAAGAATATCAAGAATTAAACAATACGAGTGAAAGAACGGCATAAAGAGAATTAACCGGATTAATAGAGAAAGCTATTTTAAAAAATTCAGAAGTTAAAGGAGCCGGGTCTTTTTATTTTTTAAGTAATCAAATAACGCCAGAATAACGCCAATAACGCCAGAATAAAGACAAATAAATGCTGGTC
>JBAXWR010000303.1:0-8627 GCA_037128295.1 Mariniphaga sp. | reverse complement strand
TTATGAATTGGCAAACAATGGTGTAACTTCTTATGTTTACAATGGAGACCTAAACGGTGATGGCAATAGTGGTAATGACTTGCTTTACATTCCAAAGACTCAATCTGATATTAACTTGGTAAAAGTTGGTTCAGGTGGTTTAGGAACAGGCACAACAGGTGTTACTGATACAAGAACGGCAGCACAAATATGGTCACAGGTAGATGCTTTGATTTCAAATTCAACTTACCTGAATACGCACAGAGGAGAATATGCCAAAAGAAATGCGGCTGTATCACCCTATTTTAGTAAATTGGATTTAAATATTACACAAGATTTTAAACTTAAATTTGGTAAAGAATCTCACGGATTGAAGCTCTCATTAGACTTGATCAATGCTGGAAACTTTCTTAACAGAGACTGGGGTGTAGTTAAAATTCCTACAGCTACTAACGTCCTTAAATATGAAGGTTTAGCTGCAGATGGTAAAACTCCGTCATTCTCATTTCCATTCCAAACAGGTACAACTCCATTTACACAACCCTATCAAAACTCGACAGGTCTTGGGTCAAGATGGCAAATGATGTTTGGAATTAGGTATCTTTTCAACTAAGAAACTGCCTGTTCCAGAGAGCATCTTCTCTCTTAGGTTGTGTTGTGAAAAGAGCTGTATAGAAAGAAGCCCTGATGTAATTCGGGCTTCTTTTTTAGTCTTGGACAGATGAAGTAATGAAATTCAATCTGTGAGAATTTGTCCAAGAATACCAAATTCGATATGTTAAGTCAAAATATTCACTCAATATGTAAAGTGCACAATTGGCAAAGAGAAGTTACAACTTTTCCGTGAAGCTTTAGGATTGGTGGATGAATCATGGGAGATGAATACTCCATTTAATCAGTCGAAGGTAATGCCTTCCAGTCAGGAATCCATTTTTTGCAATTGTAAACTTTGAATTTCATTAACGTGACTTTTCCCGATAACAGATGTTGTCCATCTTTATTAAGATTATTGTTCGAAATAAAAAAGAGGTTGTCATTAAACAGATGTTTAGGACAACCTCTTACCAAAACTACATTTACTAACCTTAAACGAACCTATTTTTTCTCTTTTTCTTTAGTATCTTGTTCCTTCCGATATTCATGCATTAAATATCCCCTGAATTTCCCTTCTGCAGTGTACAATTTTACGACCTTTTCAGCAGGAAGGATATTTAAGAACTTCAAGTTATAGTCCTCAATCAGATGACCTTCTTTGGCATGGGTCGCAGCAATTTCAAATGCCAGTTTTCTGTAGTCTGCATCGGTCATTCCGGGCTTCGGAGATTCGCTTTTTTCCTCCAGTTCCCTTTTTTTATCAAAAACTCCATAGCGTTCTTTTTCAAGTTCGTTGTAAACGGGCCAGAACTTCTGAGCTTCCTGCGAGGTCAATCCGATCGCCTCAGTTAAAAAAGCTATTTTTTTTGTCTTTATCAACTCGATAGTTTGTGGATCGAATTGTCGTTGTGCCATTCCGGAGATCGTAAAAAGGCACAAACCGATAATCAATACATGAGATTTCATATTTTTTAATTATTTGCAATTATCTCGTATTCATTGTAATTGGCAGCAATATAGTCAGCCAGTGAGTCCGGTGATAATTTCTGAGTCTCTATTTCGTTCATTTCAGAAACTGCCGATAAAAACTGTCCTTCTGAAAAATATGTGATAAATTCTACAGGAATTAACCCTATCGAATCTTTATTTGCTTGTACATCAGATAGATGTATCTCAGATGACGGGAAAAATCTCTTGATTGGAACATAAACCAATAACATTACAAGGGCAATACTTGCAGCCATTGACAAAGCCGGTTTCAAATAATAATATAGCGTTTTTTTCCTAATAGGGGACTGTTCCTCCGCGATCCTTGCTTTCATTCTATCTGCAAAAGTCTCAAAGTAATCCTCAGGCACACGGAATGGTTGCTTATTTACAACATTTCCGAATAAATTTTCAATATTTTCTTCTTGTTCTTTCATCACTTTTCTTTGACATTGATGTTTGTAAATAGTTTAATCACTTTTTATGATCTTCGTCAAGAAATTCTTCTATTTTCTTGACTGCAAAGTGAAAAGAAGCTTTTAATGCTCCAACAGAAGTTTGCAAAATTTCTGACATTTGTTCATATTTCATTTCATCAAAATATTTCATATTAAACACAATACGCTGTTTTTCAGGCAGTTTTGTTATTGCTAGCTGAAGTTTTCTTTGTATTTCATCACCATCAAAATAAACATCGGACTCCAGCGAATCTACAAGGTATTCGCTTATCTCATTCATTGAAAAAACAGAATGCCTCCTTTGTTTTTGTAAAAAACTTAATGATTCATTTGTGGCAATCCTAAAAAGCCATGTAAAAAGCGTTGAATCCTCCCTGAATCCTTCAATATTTTTCCACACCTTAATATAAACGTTCTGTAATATATCATCAGTATCATCATGGTTCATAACGATTTTTCGAATATGCCAATACAGTCGTTCCTGGTAAGTTTTTACCAGAACCTCAAATGCAATCTCCTTTTTCACAGAGGATTTTAAATTGGCAATTAGCTCCTTTTCGTTGATATCCATTAAAGTGATACGCAATTAGAGATATTATTATTTTCAGACCAGATAATCAAAAAATGGTTTAATAACGCTGTTAATTTTTTAAAAGGATTCCTATTCTGATTCCTGATGTAAAAGCGAATGCGGTACCAGATGTCCTCCTTCAAATGCAAAGTGTAAAATATCACCATTGTGGCTTTACCCAAAACCATAACTGAATCCAACGAACCAATCAAATACAAATCTGTCCTGAAAGACCCACTGTTTTCCAAAGTTAATCATGATCGCAAACATAGTACTATTTCTAATAGAATTACTATTTGGGGAAAGTAATCTATTATCATCGTGCCTGTAACCTGAATCTGATTTATAAGCTGAAAATGAAATCTCTGGTCTGATATAGGATCCTTTCATGTGTTTATAATTTGTTTTTTAATAGCCACATAGCCTGCCCCGATCCATCGGGGGAACTCGCCATGAGATAATCATGTTGCAGTATGTGATTGGTCCCCATGGCTTGTTTCATTATAAGGGTTCATACAAAGATACTTTGCCTTATATTCTCAGCTAAATTAGTAATTTTGCGCCACAAAAATAAATTGAATTTACAATGGCGTTACAGTGTGGAATAGTCGGACTTCCTAATGTTGGAAAATCGACGCTTTTTAATTGCCTGTCAAATGCAAAAGCACAGGCTGCGAATTTTCCTTTTTGCACCATCGAACCAAATTTGGGTGTGATTACAGTTCCTGACAAAAGATTAATCAAACTTGCAGAAATAGATAGGCCCAAAAGAGTTGTCCCTACAACTGTGGAAATTGTCGATATTGCAGGGTTGGTAAAAGGAGCAAGTAAGGGAGAAGGTCTTGGTAATCAATTTCTTGCAAATATTCGTGAAGTTGATGCCATAATCCATGTTATCCGTTGTTTCGATAATGACAATATTATCCATGTAGATGGTTCTATCAATCCTGTCAGGGATAAGGAAGTAATTGACATTGAGTTGCAGTTAAAAGATCTTGAAACTGTTGAGAATCGGATTGCCAAACTTCAGAAACAGGCCAAGGTTGGAAATGATAAAATGGCGCAAAAAACTGTTTCCATTGCAGAACGACTGAAATCGGTTTTAATTACTGGTAAAAGCGCACGAACTGTTGAACTAACAGAAGATGAAGAGTTGCTTATACATGATTTTTTTCTATTAACAAAGAAACCAGTTTTATACGTTTGCAATGTAGAGGAAGCTTCAGCAGCAAAAGGAAATAAATATACCGAACAATTCCAGAAATCTATTATAGACGAAAAGGCGGAAATACTGATTATTGCTGCTGCTACAGAGGCTGATATTGCAGGATTGGAAACTTACGAGGAAAAGCAGTTATTCCTTGAAGATCTTGGCCTTGATGAACCTGGTGTCAACAAATTGATACACTCTGCTTATAAGCTACTTAACCTTCAAACCTACTTCACAACAGGGGCAGATGAGAGCCGGGCCTGGACTTTCATTAAAGGAATAAAAGCGCCAAAAGCAGCAGGAATTATTCACAGTGATTTTGAAAAGGGCTTTATTCGGGCTGAAGTGATTAAGTACGACGATTACGTCAAACTCGGTTCCGAGGCTGCTTGCAGGGAAGTTGGAAAGGTATACATAGAAGGTAAAGAATACTTAGTACAGGATAGCGATATCATGCATTTTCGGTTTAATGTTTAACTGATTTTGCCTTTTTTGAACCTAATACCAAGTAAAAAGAGGTAAAAAGAGCGGTTTCGTTGGTGATCGCTCTTTTTAATTCCTTACTTCCTTATTTCTATTATTAAGTATCGTCTCAATTTCATCCATTACCTTATTCATTGCTTGCATCGTTTTTTCGAAAGGAAGGGAAGTTGTCATATCTACACCGGCACTTTTAAGAAGCTCAATTGGGTAATCGGATTCACCCGAAGAGAGGAATTTAATGTATTTCTCAAGTGCGCCTGGTTCTTTATTCATCACTCTTTCAGCAAGGGAAATTGAGGCAGTAAACGAAGTACTGTATTGATATACATAGAAATTCATATAAAAATGGGGGATAGTTGCCCACTCAATTTTCAGATAATCATCGATATAGCATATGTTTTGATCATGACCGTAATATTTTTTGAGGATACTTTTATAAAGCTCCGAAAGATTGTCTCCGGTCAGTGGTTTTCCATTTTCAACTTCCTCATGGATTTTCTTTTCAAATTCCGCAAATTGGGTCTGGCGGAACAGGGTTCCTTTGAATCCATCTAACCAATTCATTAATAATGAAAGTTTTATATCTTCATTTTTAACATTTTTAATCATGTAGTTGAACAACATGACCTCATTAAATGTCGAAGCTACTTCTGCAACAAAAGTTGTGTATTGGGCTTTCGGATAGGGTTGGTTTTTGTTCGACAAATAACTATGCATTGTATGCCCCAGTTCATGGGCCAATGTGCTCACATCGGAATAGGACTCATTGAAATTCAACAGGATATATGGATGTACATCATAGGCACCCCCATTTGAATACGCACCTGAACGCTTTCCCATTGTTGGAAAAACGTCGATCCACCGATCATCTATAGCTTTATTAACAGTTTTTGTGTAATCAACGCCAAGGGGAGAAAGCGCATCCAAAATAATTTTGCCAGCCTCTTCATAGCTATATTATAAATCAACGTCTTTAACTACGGACGTGTACAAATCAAGGTATTTAAGCGTATCAACTTCCAGCATCCTTTTCTTGATATTTAGGTAACGATGAAAAGAATTTAGGTTTTTATTCACATTTTCAACCAGGCTTTGATACACTGCAACCGGAATGTCTTTTGGTGATAAGGATGCTTCGATCGCAGAACTGTATTTTCGTGTTTGTGCCCTAAAGATATGCTCCTTAACGTTTGCATAAAGCATCTGCCCATAAGTTGCTTTGAATTTGTTGAAATTATTGCAATAGGCTTCAAATGAAGCCTTACGATCTGCCCTGATTGGGGATGTCCTTAACTTGTTGAAGGCCGATATAGTCAATTTTATTTTTTCACCATTACTTAGCGTAATCTCAGGAGACGGCATTTCAGCATCTTTAAATGTACTATAAATTGAATTTGCGACACCCGAAATCATTGATGATCTTGCTATGATCCGCTCCTCAGGTTCCGATAAAGTATGATCTTTCTTTTTAAACAAATCAAATAACTCCTTTTTATAAACATCGAGTCTCTTTTCTACTTTGATCATGCCTTCAATTACTTTCCAATCAACTGAAAGAAGTTCTGGCTCAATAAAAGCGGTTTTCGTAGCATAAGCCGTGAATATTTGCTGAAGACTTTGTTGCATAGACATGTATTTCATGTCACGGGTGTCCTGGTCACTATTTAAACTTGCATAGATATACAACAGGGAAGCCTCTTTATCAAGTTTTGAAGAGAATTCAAGGCATCCGAGCAAATCTTTGGAAGATTTGGTAAGCTTACCCTTATATTGATCAATTTCATGCATTTCTGCTACAACTTTACTTTTTGCCTCCTCCCAAGTTTTATCATTTAAAAACAAGTTGGTTAGGTCCCACTTGTATTGATCGACAATCTCTTTCCTTTCTTTTTGTGCTGTTAAATTAAAGAAAAAAAACATGGAAAGGCAGAACAGCGATACTCTTTTCATATTAAACAGAATTAGTTATTTTTTTTCGTTAAAAATATACTTTTTGAATGAACTTGCTAATGTTTTTTCCAAATGCCGTGCAAAATGCGTAAAACATTCTATTGTTTGATATTTAGCATTGTGTTGAAAATTTCCTTTGTACACTGGTGACCAATGATTGTTAACTAATAAGCCATCTAAAACATAGGGATATTTATTTCAAAATCCAAATTAACTCATTGCTGCCCCGTTAGGGGAACGGGCAACATAAAGCGATTGCCATTTTTCATGCGGATTGATATTCTCATTTTCCTCCGGCGTAAGCTTAAAGTGAAAAAAATGCCTTTGTTGTACAGAAACAATCAGGACTTTGAACACCCTAAAAGCAACCAAGGCACTGAAATAAATACATAAGAAGAAAAATATTGGTAAAAAAACGTATGTGGCCCCAATTGAAAGCATCTGGAATTTTACATGCATTGAAAACAAACCCATTCCATTCCATCGAATTATTAGGGTATTCAATATTAGGTTGCCGGAACACTTTCTCAAAAACAGCAGCTAAACAGTATTCTCACTATGTGCTGATATTTAATGATATATAAAATTTTAAATGCCACTTGGGTTCAGCGAATCCAATTATCGAAACAGGTTCATGATAAAAATGTGGTCTATTTTAACTTAAGAACTGTAACACCAGAAAACAAGTTAGAGTTATATTTGAATAAAAAAATCAACAATTAAAAGTTAATCAACTTATTCCATAAAAAAAAGAGGTTAAATGTTTGCAACTTTTTTAATGTACCTATTGTTTATTAAAAATAAAATTCTCAATATTGCAATAATAAAATTAGTGGGAATTACTGTTGAATTTTCAAAATAGTGAGAAACTATATGGTCTATATAACAACATTATCAATGTTATGGCTCAATGCAAATTACGCGTTGTCTCAGGAACATGTCGATGAAGTAATTCATCGGCTTGATAAGGTTGGTTTTGAAAATATCAGGGTAAAAGCTGAAGGCAAAACGCTGATATTATCATACGAAAATACCCTTTACAGTGATAAATCTTTTGCTTTGTCAAAAGTTTTGGAACAAATATCGAATTGTGGTTACGACACTTTGAAAATAGTTACTCTTGTCAATGATATGCCTATTATAGTTTCTCAACTTAAGGTCGGGAACAGTCAGACTGATAAATTAGGACAAATTTCTACAACTCAAAATGCAAGCAATTTCAATTTGTCGTATAAGACTGATGCAACTTGGAAGCTACTCCGCGATGAGCTACCTTTTAATCCACACTTCAACAAAATCGCATTGGTTCTTTATCCCCAATTTTATTTGATGAATATCCGTTTAGATCAAATATATGAAGTCCAGATTAATATTGCTCCTGCAATAGAAGCTTCTCTTTGGAGAGGCATGAAGTTCACAGGACAAGTAATTTTACCTGTTTTTAGTGATAATATGTATGGTTTGGAAGGTAAAAAAGCAAGACTTGGTTTTGTTACACTTTCGCAAGAATTTCATCTGCCCCACACCATTTTTGGTCGGTTCGCAATTGGGAAATTCAATGCCGGCCGTTATGGTGCTGATATTACACTGAAACATTATCTACTTGATGAACAGGGATACTTGAAAATTAATTCAGGATACACCGGTGAGTATCTTTATTATGATGGGAACTGGTTTCGGAATCAAATTAATACTTTAACATGGTCTGTTGGAGGCGGTTACTTTTGGCGAAAATACAATTTGCAGCTTGAAGGTTCCGCTGGTCGTTATATTCAAAGCGATTACGGTTTGCGTGGTGATTGCACCCGTTTTTGGGGAGGGACTTCCGTTGGACTCTTTGCTATGGTAAGTAGTGAAGGCAGTTTTAGTGGCGGGTTTCATTTTGCATTACCGATTGGTCCTAAGCAGCGTAAAAAATATCGCATATTTCAATTACAAACCCCTAATTATTTCGACTGGGAATACAATACTGATGCGACTACTACAAATGGTCAGTATTACGAGACCCGGCCCGATGAAAACAGGGTAGAACATTTCTTTAATCGCAATTTATTTCTTAAAAATCCAGTAAAATGAAAAAAAAATTTTTCGCGTTCACTGTTCCCTTTTTAATTGCAACTTTTTTGGCCGGTATTTATTTGTTCACGGGATGCCAGAAAAATGTTGGTGTAATTAACAGCATTATCAAATTTGATATTGTTGGCTATGTTTATGATGACCAGGGTGCCGTTATGTCAGGCGCAGAGGTATATTTAGACGGAGTATCTGTTGCAACCACCGATGCAGCCGGGAAATACACTATTCCTCAAATGTTGCCAGGTGATTATGTTGTTTTAGCCAAAAAAACCGGCTATGTTTACAACAGCACAAACTGCCTCTCGTGTCATCCTAAAGT
>JBAXWR010000302.1:0-8645 GCA_037128295.1 Mariniphaga sp. | reverse complement strand
ATGATATGCCAAGCATTTCGCGTATCTGCAATAGGGCAATTCTATTGAAACATGGCGAAGTTCTATTTAATGGTGACACACTCGAAGGGGTAGAAATGTACAATATTCAAAATGAGGGAGATTCAGAAAATACACCTGGAAGATTTGAATTGATATACCCTGTCACGAAATTTTGTGTAAACCAAAAGTTTGAAACGATCATGTTCAATCAGAATTTTCCATTAAACATTGACATTGAATCAGATGAAGAACTTGAAAATATTACGCTCAGGATTAATATTGCAAATAAAGGAGAAAATCATGTGGCTTCCTGCGCCATTGATTCAAAATTATATAACATAAAACTATTAAGAGGTTTGACCAGATGGAATTTAAATTTATCAGCGATCCCACTAAAAGCAGGGAAATATTACATATCAGCTGGAATAACTGATGAAAAAGGTGGGATAATTGCCATGTCATATATACAAAATCAAGTAATAGTTACAGGTGGCCATCCTGGCCTTGTTGGAGATTGCCAACTTGATTTAACAGAATGGAAGAATTATGAGAATACAAATACTTTATGAAAGTTGTAATTTCTGCAGGAGGATTTGGCACGAGATTGATAGAAAAAACAGAAACAATGCCTAATCCCAATATTGAAATCGGTGTCAAGTGATTCTTTGGCGTATTAGGAAAATATACAAAAAGCATGGCTATATCGAATTTGTTTTATGCCTGGGGCATAAAGCCCAATTCATAAGACAATATTTCATAAATTATTTCTTATACAAGACAGATATAACGATTGAATTGGAGCAAAATAAAAAATAACTATTAGAAATCCTAAATCAGTAGAGCCTTGGCAACATGTGCCAGATTACCTGAAAGGCTATCTTTTGTTGGATGCCAAATAATTAAAAGAAGAAAAAGCATTTGCTGAAGCATTGAATTTTTCATCACATAGTGATTAGGTAAAAAAAGTAAGGCATTCTCAACCATCGCAAAAAATAAATGGGATAATATTGATGTTGAGTTTGGAATTGTCCCAGATTATTTTCATAAAGCAGGATTGCTGATTCTGGATAATTCCATAACGATAGCAAAACTAAATGGCAACCTGATTGGGATACCATTGAAGCAGTAAAAAAACGATAGAATGGTTTAAAGGATTATTAAAGATTGAGTATTTTTAGACCAGAAGGCTTTGCACATGGCTTTCAAACACTATAAAATAATTAGGCTCTTATTTACCATATCACCCAGTATTACACTCTCAACGAGGATAAAGACATTCGATTTGATGACCCTGCGTTTGATATACATTGGAAGTTACCAGCAGCACATCCAAGCGAAAAGGACTAATCGTTTCAATTAATCATTAATAATTTTAGGGAATAATTAAATGAACTGTAGACATTGTAATAATTTGCTAACTCATGTATTTTGCGATTTGCAAACTTGCCCTCCATCAAATGCTATGGTTAAACCTGAGTTTATCAATTATCCAGAAACTTATTTTCCACTTAAGGTTTTTGTTTGTGAGAAATGCTGGCTGGTTCAGATCGATGAATTGGAAAAAGCAGAAGCCATATTCAATGAGGAATATACCTACTTTTCTTCTTATTCAAAAACATTGTTGAAACATTCAAAAGAATATACTGATTATATGATTAATAGATTTGGCTTCACTCTTGAATCTTTAGTTGTAGAAGTTGGATCGAATGATGGTTATTTATTGCAATATTTTAAGGAAAAGAATATCAATGTTTTAGGAATAGAACCAAGTGCCAATACCGCCGAAGTCGCTATTGGTAAGGGTATCGAAAATATAGTTGACTTCTTTGGATCAACATTGGCTGAAGAAAAGCTAAAAGGGAGAGCCGATTTAATATTGGGTAATAATGTTTTAGCACACGTACCTGTTATTAATGATTTTATTAAAGGAGTAAGGATCGCATTAAAACCAAACGGTGTTTGCACATTTGAGTTTCCTCATTTGTGCAAACTTATAGAGTTTAATCAATTTGACACTATTTATCACGAACACTTTTCGTACTTTTCGCTCACCACGGTAAAAGCTATTTTTGAATTCGAGGGGTTAGAAATTTTTGATGTACAAGAATTGCCAACCCATGGTGGTTCTTTAAGGATTTTTGCCAAGCACAAAGAGGATACAACAAATAAAATTGAACCGGCAGTTTCTCTTTTATTGGAAAAAGAAAAAGCAGTCGGTGTTATTACGATAGCATATTATCAAAATTTCCAACAAAAAATTGAGGGTATTAAGAATAACTTCATACATTTTTTATTGGAACAAAAAAGAAACAATAAAAAAGTAATTGGTTATGGAGCGGCTGCCAAAGGGAATACATTATTAAATTTCTGTGGTATTAAAGGCAATGATTTAATATCATTTGTTGTAGATGTATCACCTTATAAACAAGGAAAATTACTGCCTGGCTCAAGGATTTCAGTATTAGGGGAGGAAAAAATTGAATACTTTAAACCCGATTACATTATTATCTTCGCATGGAATTTTAAGGAGGAGATTATTGAACAGTTGGCATACGTAAAAGAATGGGGTGGAAAATTTATTGTTACTATACCTACTTTAAGCCTTGTTTGAGGAATTATAATTAAGATTAATTACAGCAAATTGGTCAGTAACTTAAATTACGTCCTAGACCCTACTCTTCTTTTAAGAAAAAATACATCAAAAGTGAGGTTCTAAAATTCGTTTTCTAATTTTATCTGGATTAAACTGGGACCTGATATTTTTTCGCATAATATTCGTAAAATTGAACTAAAAGCATCAAATTTTCCGCTTTTTTGCTGTTGTTAATCGACTTATTCATAAGTCTTATGGTAATTACTTGAAATAATGCTACTAAGCCATTTTTCTTACGAGATGTCCATAACAAAAGATGATATAGGTGGGGTTGATCAACCCAATGATTCCAGCCGCAAGATCAACTCCGATTGATTAGATATACAACCCACTCAAGCATTGTTCCATAAAATTGAAAAATATGTTCAACCAGTACCATTTTTTTAATTTTATCCTATTACTGGTTTTCTGGTCAGCAGTTAAAGGCTGGTTCTTTTTCCTTTTCCACCTATTTGGTTGGTCATTTTTTAATCCGATATTGACTACTCGTTATTGGAGTATCTAAAATGCCAACAATACGATAAAATACTCAAAATCAATCACCTTACTTATGGTTTCCAATGGGTTTCCCATTTCCGACAATTACTAGGTCGCTAATTTCTAATCCAAAAACCTATTTTCCCTTGCGTTTTATATCTTTTACTAATTTCCCGTCATTTTAGCCATAACTTCTGGCGGAGATAATAATTATTATCTGATATCCCAACCATATTTACTGATTTTTTTATATTTAAATTCCCCCCTAAAGAAGGATGAAATTTATACTGATAATCCTTTAAAATGTATAGATTTTTAGAGTAAAAAATTTATTGTTATGTTCAATCAAAATGCTTGATTATGGCTGATTTTAGTTCTAAATATAATTTTTTACAACATGGCAATTCTAAAATTGGCATATTAGGTTTTGGGTATATTGGATCAAATGTGTACAAGTATTTATCTAGCCTTTCAGATTGTAACTTTAAAATTCTAATTATTACAGAGGAGAATCTCAAACTCATTGAAACAGAAACCTTCGACTATTTTATAAATTGCGCCGGTAATTCTGGGGATTTTAGAAGTAATATCTTATTTACTGTTGAATCCAACATTAGTCTTCATCTTTACCTGGTCAAACATTTGAAAATACGAAAAACTTTTTTAACCCTAAGTTCTACAAGAGTTTATGGTTTTATCGATAATAAATCAGTTGCGTTTAATGAGTATTCTACTTCTGTTTCAAATCATTTGAATTTAGATTATATATACGATGGCTCAAAAATGATGGTAGAAAGCATTCTTGCCAATTATGCTAAAAATTTGAAATATAATGTAAAAGTAGTTCGACTATCTAATGTTTACGGAAAATTTAATCAACTTGACGATACAACCCTGATAAAAAAAATAATAAAGAATAAATTAAATAATACTCGATTTTCTATTAATATCAACAAAAACAGCACTAAAGATTATATCTATATTGATAATGCAATCGAGGGTATTATATTGACATTATTCTGTCCTGAAAAATTTGAGATTTACAATATTGCTTTTGGTGAAAGTTATTCTGTAAATGATATTTCTAAAATGCTAGATTTTCAAATTGATTTTGACGACACGAACATGAAAGAATTGCACAGTAGAATAGATATTACAAAATCTCAAACAAAATTAGGGTTTTTTCCAAAAATAAATTTCCAAAGTGGTCTAAACAAAATAATAACAAATACTGAATAAAATGAATCCAATAGGACAGTTTATAAAAGAAAAAGATGAACGTATCGACAATTATTCTAAAGATGAAAAATTTAAAAAAGTTTCTTATGAATGGCTGACTGAAAGCTTTCAAAAACAATATGAATATAATTTCACATGGCTGGGGCGCCCAATTATCCAATATCCATCTGATATACTAGCTATGCAGGAAATAATCTGGCAGGTAAAACCCGATTTAATAATTGAAACGGGTATTGCGCATGGCGGATCAATTATTTTTTCTGCATCAATGCTTGAAATTATTGGGCATGGTGAAGTGATTGCAATTGATATTGATATTAGAAAACATAATAAAGATGAAATTGAAAAACATCCTATGTGTAAAAGAATTACTATGATTGAAGGATCTTCTATTGATCCTAATACCATTGAAAAAGTTAAAGAATCAGTAAAAAATAAACTGCGTGTATTAGTATTTTTGGATTCAAATCATACGCATGAACATGTACTTGAAGAACTGAAATTATATTCACCTTTTGTAACAATAAATAGTTATATTATTGTTTTTGACACTTTTTTGGAAGACCTTCCGGCTGAGTGTTCCAACAACAGACCTTGGGGAAAAGGTAATAACCCCAAAACTGCTGTTTGGGAATTTATGAAATCGAATGATAGCTTTTATATTGATAAGACTTTTGAAAACAAATTAGTAATAACTTCATCTCCTGATGGTTATTTAAAAAGAATAAAGTGAGGTTCTAAAAATTAAATACCTGTAAATCAGTCTATAATATTCGGTATATCAAGTATTATTAATTATCTTTGCCTATAGCGATAGCTAAATTGTTGGGTGATGGGTAGAAGATATAAAAAACAAGTGAAAATTGGACAATTTGATAAAGAATTTGCGACCAGTCAATATCGGGTTGTAATATGACCAACCAAGTATGCGAAAAAGTGAAAAAGAACATGCCATTAACCGCTGAACTGCAAACCAGTAACATGACAAAATCAAAAACAAGGGCTAGGTTGGAACAGATCTTCGGCTTTATGGAACAAAGCATAATGGGGTTGTATATCTGGTCAATCCGGATGGTACAGGGGTACGGGCAACAAGCGACATTGGATTGATAACCACACCAACAACATCTTCCGTTATGAACAACTTTTAAGGAAAATAGCTTAATATCATCAAATTTTAGAATCTCCCATAATAGAAAAAATGACGTCACATAAAACTAAAAATATGCCACTGGTAAGTATCGGGATTCCAACTTACAACAGAGCTGCATTATTAGATCGTTTGTTGCAAAATATTACTCATCAAACGTATAAACAAATTGAAATAATTATTTCTGATAATTTTAGTCCCGATAATATGGTTTCTGAGGTAATAAAGAAATATGCTGAATCAGATCTTAGGATTATCGCATTTCGTCAAAAAGCAAATTTAGGATTAATAGCAAATCACCAATTTGTTCAAGATCAGTCAAAAGGAAAGTATTTTATGTGGGCACACGATGACGATGAATTTCCAGAGAATTATGTTGAAGTTTGTGTTGGCTACTTGCAAAATAACAGCGGTGCGACACTGGTCGGACCCTCAGCCGATCGATATATGGATAGAGATTTTTGGTCTACTTACGAGAACTGGGACAGTCGGGGATTGAATACATATGTTCGGCTGAAGAATCTTATGGAAGATGCATTTGTTTATCATTGGCGCTTTGAACAGTATTTTAGTGGCTTATGGTTGTTAGCACTAGGGCCAAAAAAGGTGTCAGCAGACTTTAAAACACTATTTTATCACTTTTTCGTACTTTCGGAAGCAGGTGAATTATTGCATGCGCCTGAATTAAAACTAATAAAACATACTGATCAGGAAAATATAAAGAGATATAGTACCGGAGAACTTTATCGAAAACATTGGTTATTGAAGTTTTTTGGATGGAATAATGTCGAGAGCGTTCAACAATGTGTGCCTATAACGCTTCAAATGTTGAGGACCATTATCGGTAGTAAGCGGCTAAACATGAAAGAAAAGTACAAACTTATCGCACAATGTGTACGTCTTTTTGTACGCTACCCGATAAAAGATGAGTTTATTCGGATTAAGAATAAATATAACTTCAAAAGAATAAAAAGAATTCCCAATTGGATAAGTAGAAAATTTAAAAGTATTTGTGGAACGATTCTAAAATCTATTATACTAAATATTTAATTACATATATCATAATTAATTGGTCTATACCTATTTACAGTACATTTGAAATATAAGTTTAAAAGCGATGAATAAATTTAATTTAGAAAACAGCCTAAAGGTTATTGGAAAAGATGAACAACTTAGAAATATATTCCTGACTTTTATAAAAGAAGTAGAAAAAAACCTCTCATATAATGGAAGCGTAAGGGATGACATTACAAGATATTTAGTAGATGCACTTTTTGAGATAGATGATTTTGTTTTTAAATCCTGCCAGGATGGAACTAAATATAAGTTCTCTACAGGTATTGGGTCAAAAGTAGGAAGAGAGTTTTTACTTTCGATACCGGAAATTCCTGAATTTGTATGGGAGCCCCAAACTACAAAATTGCTATTATACCTGGCAAAAAATGTCAAGAATATAGTAATTGGTGGTGCTTACTTCGGCGAACAGGTGTTGCCAATCGCCAAACGAATTGAAGAACATTCCGGTATCGTGCATGCATTCGATTTAAATGAAAAGCAACTATCAATTTTAAAAGAAAATTTAGTGTTAAATGATCTTAAAAACGTTAACATTGTTCATAAGGGATTGTGGAACGATTCTAAAACCTTCCTAAATTTATCAGAAATAAACGACTTCGCATTTGCAATGCCCTCGTCTGATTCAATGCTATCGAATACGATTACAATCGATGAATACATTGAAGAAAATAAGATGGAAGGGGTTGATCTGATCATGTTGGATATAGAAGGCTCAGAATTGAATGTTTTGAATGGAGCTAGAAATCAACTAAAAAAGGATTCTGGATATCCAAATGTAGTATTTGAAATTCATAACGCTTATGTAGATTGGTCCGATGGTCTGGATAACACCCCGATAGCGAAATATTTAAAATCATATGGATACACATTATACGCTATAAGAGATTTTCAGGGGAACTATGATATGAGGGGAAAACCAATAGAATTAATTAATCCTGAAGATACAGTTACTGATGGACCTAAACATGGTTTTAATATGCTCGCAATAAAAGATAAAAATCTGATTAATAACAACTTGTTTAAAATATGCAAAAATGTAAGCCCCAAATATATTCTGCACAAAAATCCTGCATTACATCACCATACCGATGGTAAGTAAAAGAATTGAATCTGGATAACCCGAATAACCCGAATAATCGACTAATTAGTTAAATTGATGATTAGCAAAATCTTAGCTTATGAAAGACTCTGTGCAAGCATAGGTATGCTTTGAAAGCAAATTTTGTTACTTTTGCACCTCGAATAAAATTGTAGCTGACACTTTCTGTTTCTGCTGTTCGATATGCAAATGGGAGTGAGAAGGCGAAGCTACATTCAACCCACATTAGAGGTTGGGGTGTGAGGAGAACAATTGACAATCAAAAATTACAACTTTTCAATATTGAAAGTAGTTTAAATAAAGGTACCCTAGTTCAAATTACGATGCCCAAAAAGAAAAGGAGCTAACCTTTCGGGTTATAAATATAGTTACCGTAAATTCGCAAATTGTTTTTATTAAACTTTTATAGATTCAATTTAATTTGCGAATTTGTCGTTTAATTTTTTAAATTTTGCTAACTTTTTGGGGCATGTTCAAAAAAACATAAGGACTTCAGCTTTATAATGGTTTATTTTTTAATAAATTGTAATTTTTGTAACATGGCTTTAAACTTTTTACCTGGTCTTAAAATCATGGAAGCTTTTGTTGCATTTTTTGCAGAAACAGCTTCAGGAGTAGTACTTGCTGTTCCTTTTACACTGATTTGAAAAGCACCTAATTGCCCTAATCTTATAATTTTTCCCACATTCAATTCTTTTTGAAACCGTGACAACTGAACTAATAATAGCGGTATAACAATCAGCTTTAGTTAATGAAGAACTGTAAGCAATTTGTTCGGAAAGTTCTTCTAAATCTATTTCTCCAGTTTTAACCGCTTTCGGATAATAAAGTATTGGTGCACTTAGACTTAATGGATTTTTTTTACTAATAGGAGTAATTATAATTGCCATAATTTTTTAATATATGGATAAAAATGTTGTTATAAATACAAATATATAATTTGTACTGAT
>JBAXWR010000301.1:0-8777 GCA_037128295.1 Mariniphaga sp. | reverse complement strand
TGGGTGGTACTGTGGCTGTTGACCGCATTAAGAAGTATTCTTATTGGGATGATCCAAGAACCACATTGACGAAAAACTTTAATTTGTGGCCTATTCCACAAACGGTAATCGACACCAACAAGGATAAACCTTTGTCGCAGAATCCAGGTTGGAATTAATAGCTATTAAATAACCTCTTCAATGAGGGTGTCCAAAAAGGATTATTTTACCGCAAAGGCCGCTAAGGTTTCGCAAAGATACGCAAAGATAAAATACAGCGATTTAACACTTTGCGTAACTTTGCGAATTTTACTTTGCGTGGCTTTGCGGTAAATATTTCAGACTTTTTGGACACCCTCTTTTTCAAACGAAAAAAGAATTAATCAGAATAACCAAAATATCAATCAGGATAAGCAAAAAAACAATCCTTCCTTTAATCCATCAAATGCTAATATAACAAACTATATATGAGACTATTAATAAAATCTTACCGGAAAATTTTTCTTCAGTCTTTTCTGATTCTTCTTTTCACTGGATCGGCTTTTTATGGACAAAGTGCTATTCCGGAAGGGAAAATGCCAATATCTGTAAATTCAAATAAATCACCTCAACACTTTGCACCAACTGGTCTGCTATTAGAATTACTCGCTCATCCCGAATTATCCATGATTACCAACCCTGTACCAGAATTTGGCTGGATCGTGAATTCCGACAAACCCGGAGATTTTCAGGTAGGTTATAAAATCATGGTCGCTTCATCGCCTGAATTATTGAAAAACGATAGACCCGATATGTGGGATACAGGAAATGTTTCAACCAATCAGTCCATTAACATCAAATATGCCGGCAAACCATTATCCTCCGGCGCCTCCTATTGGTGGAAGGTAAAAACCATCAATAAAATAGGTGGAGAATCGGAATGGAGTATTGAACAGAAGTTTAACACCTCCGATTTCAACGCCGCCAGAAAATGGCCGGGGGAAAGTAAATGGGTCAAACTAATCGATGCCACTCAAAACGAATCCTGGACTTTCGAAAACCGGTCTCCGATTATATACCATCCGGTAAAACCGATAAAACAGGTGGTCAGAAAAAATGGCGTCCATTTTTACGATTTTGAAAAATCGGCCTTTTCAACTTTAGAATTAAACCTAACCTGGACACCCAAAAATACAAGCGAGCAGCAAATGTCGCTCGACATAAATATCGGTGAAAAATCGGTAGGAGATTCAATTGACCAGAAACCTGGCGGAGGAGTCATTTTCAGGACCTATCCATTAACCCTGCAACCTGGCCAACATACCTATTCCCTGGCCATTCCCCGTTTTATTCCTAAATATCCACATAGTCAGGCAATGCCCTTGGAGATGCCAGAGGTTATTCCTTTCAGGTTTTGCGCGTTAAAATGTAATGATGAAAATATTCAGGTCAACGAAATAACCCAAAAAGCACTTTATTGCCTTTTTGACAATCAGGCATCTAAATTTTCCTGTTCCGATAACCGACTGAACTCAATTTATGAGTTGTGCAAGTATTCAACAATCGCCAATACCTTCAATGGTGACTATGCCAACAGCGAACGTGAACGAATGATGTACGAAGCCGATTGTTACATCCAACAGAGGGGGCATTATACCATCGACCGCGAATATGCAATCGCCCGGTATAGTCTCGAAAACCTGATCTATCACGCCACCTGGCCAACCGAATGGATATCACATAGCGTTTTTATGGCCTGGGCCGATTATTGGAATACTGGTAACACAGAGGTGATTCGTAGCTATTATGATGACCTTAAGGCCAAAACAATGATGGCGCTTGAAACTGAAAACGGATTAATCAGCACACGTACGGGTCTACAAACGAAAGATTTTCTGAATTCGATCCATTTTAATGGGAAAGAATTAAAAGATATCGTCGATTGGCCCCATGGTGGCATGGGTATTGGTTCGGGTGGAGAAACCGATAATTATGATTTTCAGGACTTTAACACAGTTGTCAATGCTTTTTATTTTCAGTCATTGGTTTATATGGCGGAGATGTCGAAGGCAATTGGTAAACAGGCTGATTCAGATATGTTTGCTAAAAAATCAAACGCTGTGAAGGATGTTTTCAACCAAAATTTTCTCGATAAAAATCGTGGCATATACATAGATGGCATCGGATCTTCTCACGCTTCGCTTCATGCCAATTTATACGCGCTCTGTTTTGGACTTGTTCCTGAAAAATACCAATCTTCGGTGATTGCCTATATCAAAACGAAAGGAATGGCGTGTGGCGTTTATAGCAGCAACTATCTCCTTGAAGCTCTTTTCAATTATGGTCAGAGTGATTATGCTTTAGGCCTTCTTACCTCAGATTCGGATCGTAGTTGGCTGAATATGATACGGGTTGGCGCAACAATGACGACAGAAGCATGGGACAATAAATACAAGTCAAACAATGGGTGGAGCCATGCCTGGAGTGCCTCTCCGGTGCATATCATTCCCCGTAAAATGATGGGGATTGAACCTGCAGAGCCGGGTTTTGGAAAAATTCTGATCAAACCACAGCCAGGTTCGCTCGAACAAGCCGAAATCAAATGTCCGACCATTCGTGGTGATGTACTTGTGTCGTTCAAAAACAAGCCACAACAATCGTTCAACATGAATCTCACGATTCCGGCAAATACAACCGCAAATGTTTATTTGCCTTTCTGGTTCAATTTACAAAAAGTGAGCATGAACGGAAAGGGGGTCAATTATCGTCAGGAAGGAAATTTCGCAGTTGTTGAGGATGTTGGATCTGGAAATACATCGTTTGAGGTTGTCAAATAGTATTCTTTATTTCGATTTGAATAAGTTTGATCTTGATACTAAAATTTTAAAATTAACCCAATGTATAAAACTACACTACTCGGACTCGCT
Organism: Mariniphaga sp.; assembly: GCA_037128295.1. Lineage (GTDB taxonomy): Bacteria > Bacteroidota > Bacteroidia > Bacteroidales > Prolixibacteraceae > JAAFHB01. The sequence goes on along the minus strand of JBAXWR010000301.1, from coordinate 5,892 downwards.
TTATTGGCAGCTTTACTAACGACTGCCCAGCAGAAAAATATTTTCACCAGTACAAGCATACCTTACAAGGAACTGAAAACAGGGTTTGCCGATCCACCTTCCGAGGCTCGCTTACGTTGTTATTGGTGGTGGCTTAACAGTATGGCTACCAAAGAATCGATCACCCGTGACCTGGAAGAAATGAAAGACAAAGGTTATGGTGGTGTTTCGATTTTTGATGCAGGAAGTTCCAGTTATCAGGCGGCAGCCAAAACTGCTGCAGGACCGATTTTTATGAGTCCGGAATGGATGGAATTGTACAAACATACTGTGAAAGAGGCAGATCGCCTTGGAATTGAAATAAGTGTTAATGTTCAGAGTGGATGGAATCCCGGCGCGCCAACTATTACTCCCGAATTTGCATTGAAAAAAATTACCTGGTCCGAAACGGATATCACTGGCGGCAGCGAAATTAAAATCAAATTGCCAAAGCCAGAATCCACTTTAATTTATCGTGACATATTTGTCCAGGCAGTTAAACGGCCTTCAGATAAAAATCCATTAAAAAACGATGTCATCAAATATTGGGATATCAAATCGTTCAATAAAAACATGGGGGCAGGTGGGAATTTCCCTTTTGAGCAATTGAGTGACAATTACCCTGAAACAACACCTTATTATGCAATCAAAAAAGCCGAAATTATCGATTTAACAGGCAATTTTAAAGATAGTATTCTTCAATGGAAAGCTCCCGGAGGGAATTGGACAATTCTTCGCTATGGCTGGACGTGCACCGGCGTAAAGACCTCGACAACCAGCGATGGATGGAACGGTTTGAGCCTAGATCATTTAAGTACCGAAGCCTTTGAGTTGTTCAGTAAAGATGTCATATTGCCTTTGATTACAACTGCTCAATCGGTTGGAAAAAGTGTTCATTTTCTGCAAACCGATAGTTGGGAAATGAATGTAATTAACTGGGCTCAAAATTTTCCGGCAGAATTTAAAAAAAGGAGGGGCTACGACTTGATGAATTACATGCCTGTAATGACCGGTCGTGTGGTTGAAAGTCGTGAAATAACAGACAGGTTTTTGAGCGATTTGCGTAAAACCGTTGGCGACTGTGTTGCCGATAACCATTATCAGTTGTTTTATAATCTCGCCCACAAATATGGGTTGGGTATCCATCCCGAATCGGGAGGACCGCATTCAGCTCCTATTGATGCACTGAAAGTGATGGGAATCAGCGATTTTCCGCAGGGTGAATTTTGGGCTGTAGCCAATACACATCGGGTCTCTGACGCACAACGTCTTTCGGTAAAACAAAGTGCCTGTGTAGCACACACCAACGGGAAGCGGTTTGTAGCTGCAGAAGGTCCTACCAGCATAGGCCCACAGTGGGAACGCTCCCCCAAAGATTTAAAAGGCAACCTCGATCGGATCTTCTGTTCAGGTGTAAACCGGATTGTCTGGCATACCTTTACCTCGTCGCCCAAAGAATACGGACTTCCCGGAAATGAATATTTTGCCGGAACCCACCTCAACCCGAATGTGACCTGGTGGAAACAGTCCAAAGATTTTATCAGCTACCTCGACCGGACCAGTTTTCTGCTTCAACAGGGATTATTTACTGCCGATGTCCTCTGTTATTATGGCGATGATGTTCCAAATTTTGCATTTCTAAAAGAAGATCTGCCAGAGTTGAATTTTGGCTACGACTGGGACAAATGCTCCAAAGAGATAATCATCAACAAGATAACCTATGATGGAAAAAAGCTGGTTTTGCCCGATGGAATGAGCTATAGTGTGTTGATGCTGGCTCCCAAGAAAGCGATTGACCTGGAGGTGTTGAAAAAGGTAGAGATTCTTGTTAATGCAGGTGCGACTGTCATTTCACCGCGCCCTGAACAAGTGACTGGATTGTCGGGTTTTCCTGAAAGTGATCGGGAACTGAAAGCAATTACCGATCGGCTTTGGGGTAAAATTGACGGGAAAAGTATTACCGAAAACAAAGTTGGAAAAGGTCGGATTATCTGGGGTGTGGACATCAACAAGGTACTTGCCGGGATGAATGTAAAACCCGATTTTACCTTCAATAGCAATCAGCCAAAAACAGCCCTCGATTATATCCATCGATCAACCAATACCGAAGAGATTTACTTTGTGGCCAATCGGTTTGCCAGGAAAGGGATTGACGATTTTGAGTTCAGGTACCTGACCAATTTGCCCGACCGTTATGAGCAGGTAGAATGTTCTTTCAGGGTAAACGGAAAAACCCCACAGTTGTGGAACCCAAAAACCGGTGAGATCAGCGAAGTTTTAACTTACCGTGAAGAGAACGGAAAAACCATTTTACCTCTTCATCTTGAACCGGAGGGTTCTGTTTTTGTCATATTTAAAGAAGCAAAAGCCGAAAAGCATATTACTACAATTGAAAAGGATGGCAAAACATTATTCCCGGTTAATCAATTCGATACAAAAGGAACTCCTTACATTGAGGCAACCAGGAAAGATGGGAAGCCGACTGTTGTGGTTTACGCTCAGGGGAAATACAACCTGACCTGGTCCGACGGAATGCAACAAACGATTTTTGAAGCTAAGGGATTGGCTGAAAAAGAACTCACCGGAAAATGGAATTTGCATTTCGATCCGAAATGGGGCGGACCTGATAAATTGGAAATCAATGTGTTAAAATCGTGGATTAAATTTGATGAACCTGGCATTAAATATTACTCGGGAACTGCCAATTATTCAAAATCGTTTACTTTAACCTCCGATGAAATCAAAAATAAGCAGGTAACGTTAGATTTGGGAAATGTACAGGAGATGGCCTCTGTCAAAATCAATGGAAGGCAATTGCAGGTGATGTGGAGTGCCCCGTTTAAATTCGATATCACTTCCCATGTTAAACCCGGAACCAACGATTTGGAGGTTGAAGTGGTCAATCTGTGGCCCAACCGACTGATTGGAGATTCCAAATTGCCGATGGAGCAAAGGTTGACAAAAACGAACATCAACAAATTCAATGTCAAAGACAGTGAAACCTTTCTTCGTGAATCGGGATTATTGGGTCCGGTAAAAATAGAGATAAACAACAAATACATTGCAAAATATTAATCCAAAATAAAGTCCTTCTATATGATTGTATATCAATTATTTGAATTACAGGATTGAGTTTTTGGATATTTTACCCTGTATGTGGGGTAAATTATCGGATATTTTACCCCCTACATAGGGTATATTATCGGATATTTTACCCCATTACTTGCATTTCATATTGATTCTTCGTATTTTTGTTAAAAAATCAGGCCATGATACGCAGGAAGTTATTCGAAGATTTACAGGTACATCTTCCAAAAAAAGAATTTTCAATCATTACCGGTGCACGGCAAACCGGAAAATCGACCTTGTTGAAACAGTTGGAAGTTTATTGCAAGGAAGAGCAAATCCCGGTTGTTTTCCTGAACCTCGAAAACAAAACGATACTCGCGGAGTTGAACGAAAATCCTTTGAATTTACTGAAGTTCATACCAGAGCCGAATAAAAGGACGATTGCATTGGTTGATGAGGTCCAATACCTCCATGACCCTTCCAATTTTCTGAAATTGCTTTATGACGAACATTCGGAACAAATCAAGGTGATTGCAACAGGGAGCAGTGCTTTTTATATCGATAACAAGTTCAATGATTCCCTTGCAGGGAGAAAAAAAATATTTCAGTTGTTCACCTGTTCATTTGACGAGTACCTTGATCTAAGCGGCAAGTCGGATCTTAAAGAGGAGAAGGACCGTTTGCTCAAAAATATTGAGTTCAAGAGTACACTTATCGATTACCTTCGGGTTGAATGGGAGACGTATATGATCTATGGTGGTTACCCGGGAATTGTCACCGAACCTGATAAACAGGAAAAGATCAACAAGTTGAAGGAGATCAGGGACTCTTTCGTTAAACGTGACTTACTTGAGTCCGGAGTTATCAATGAAACAGCATTTTACAATCTTTTCAGGATACTGGCAGATCAAACAGGCAGTATGGTCAATGTCAATGAACTTTCGTCAACCTTGCGGATCAAGAATGAAACAGTGGATAATTATCTAACCATTTTGCAGAAATGCTTTCATATTGCACTTATTAAGCCTTTTTACAAAAACATCAGAAAGGAATTGACCAAAATGCCCAAAGTATTTTTGCTCGATACCGGGTTAAGGAACTGCTTACTAAACAATTTTCAGCCATTGGCTGTCAGAACAGATAAGGGCGAATTATGGGAAAATACAGTTTTCAGGATTTTTGCCGATAAAATTGGAATAGATGCCATACAATATTGGCGGACGAGTGCTGGAAATGAAGTGGATTTTGTAATTTCGGGACTTCAAGGATCCAAGGCCATTGAAGCAAAATTTGACAGCAATCAGGTGAATATGAAGAAGTACAAGTTGTTTTCATCAGCTTACCCTGAAATCCCGCTTCAATTCCTCTGGCTCAACCCATTTAACGAAGATTTTTTTAGAAACTTATATATCTGATATTTATGAATTCAAGAGAACGTGTTTTAAAAGCATTCAAACGGTTACCAGGCCTTCCTGACCGCATCCCTATCCAATTTGACCTGTGCCGGCAACTTGCCAATTATTTTGGTGAAAAATTGGGTGTTCCGGTTGATTACACCGACAATCCTTATGAAGATGTGACCTATCGTATCAGTTGCAACGAATTGCGCTTGGCAATGGGTAGCGATGTAGTAATAACCGGTGCCTCTGTTTCTGACGATTATCGCATTGCGATTGAGGAAGATGGCACATGGCTCAACGAGTATGGAATGCGGATGCGCCAGGGCGATATCTATGTGGAAGTGGTCAATTATCCGTTGGCAAATGCAGAAACGAAAGCTGATATTGATGCTTTCAGATTTCCTAATCCTGAGGCACCTGGACGCTTTAAGGATGCTGAAGCCCTGGTTAAAAAATACAAGGACGATTACCTGATTTTTGGAGATATTGAAGTCACCATATTTTCCCTTGCCCATCAATTGGTAGGAATGGAGAAGTTATTGATCGACATGATGATGGAAGCCGAATACGTCGTCCCGTTATTTGAAGCATGTGCCGAATACCAAACACAAATCGGGTTGCGACTGATCGAAAAAGGGGTGGATGCCATCTGGTTTGGTGACGATTTCGGAACACAGGTTAGTCTGATCATTCCACCCGAAACATTCCGGGACCAACTGAAACCACATTACAAAAGAATGATCGACCGGTTTAAAGAGGCAAATCCGGATATCATCCCCATCCTTCATTGTGACGGGGCAGTTGCCGATTTGCTTGACGATATCCGTGAGATTGGATTTGAAGTCTTTAACCCGGTACAGCCAGGGGTTCCCGGGCATCTGCCTAAAGATATGAAAGACAACTTCGGGGATAAATTCGCATTCTGGGGAGCTATTGACCAGCAGGATTTGTTGCCCAATGGTACCGATGAAGAACTGGAAAACGACATCATCGAAAAGATCACGGTCCTGGGTGAAGGTGGAGGATACATGATCTCACCGGCTCACATCATCCAAAATGATGTTGCCCCAGATCGGGTATTGAAATTTATTGAATTGTGCATGAAACATGGTAAATATTGATATACAATAACATATAATTTTATTCATCGTTTAATCTCTTTGTTATGAAAAAAATTGGGTTTTTTATGATGTTTTTACTGATCGGTGCTGCTGCTTTTGCACAACCCGGATTCAATGGTCTGGATGTGAACATGGGAAATCTTTACCGCTTGTCGAATGCGAAAACCCGCTCAATCAGTCCTGAAAATTTCACAGGCGAAAAGGGGAAGGCCGGCATGGCAGTACCGAGCGACAAAGCTGCACCGGATACCGCTAATGCCTCAGGGGCAGCACGCGATTTGGGA